>NZ_JBEYIS010000029.1:0-101892 GCF_040635975.1 Streptomyces sp. NPDC006798 | reverse complement strand
GAGGGAGATGTGACCGTTGCTCCAGCGGTATGCGGGCGGTCTTGTTCTGTGGCGGGAGGGTCGGTGGCCTCCGGGCTCACCTCCTCACGGACGGCAGAAGTGGGGGTCTTCTTTAGGAGACCCGTCTCTTATCCGCCGCCCTCCCCCAAAGCTGCCTTTGGGGGGACCCCCAGGGGGCGACCCTGCACCCCCCGACCACGCCGACCGCACCTGCCCCCTGGGGCTGGAGCCCGTCCCGGGGGAGGGGAGGGTGCCACCTGGTGTCGGTGGTCCACCCGCTGGTCGCGCAGTTTCCCGTGCCCCTGACGGGGCCCGTCCTCCTTTACGAGGTCGGTGAGAGGGAGAGCATTTAGGGGCGCGGGGAACTGCGCGAACGGCCCACTACGGCCCGCGGTCGCCCGACGGCACACGCCCCGCAGGGCGGAAGGCGCGGGCCTCACCCGAAGGGCCGGTCCCCCATCGCCGAAGGCACAGGCGGGCCGCGGGCCGCCGACAACGCCCGGTCGCCGGGCGCCGCCCGGGGAGTGAGGCGGCGACCCGGTGGCCCTCCGGCGCGGCGCTCCCCGCAGCGGCGAAGCCACGTCAGCGGTCGCGCTCCAGGGCCAGGAGGCCGAAGGCCGTTCGGCCGTCGAGGGATTCGCGGATGATGTCCGCATGGCCCGCGTGCCGGGCCAGCTCCTCCACCAGGTGGATCAGGAACCACCGCATCGACACCTCCTCGCCCTGCGGGAACCACGGCGCGTCCGGGAGCGGGAAGGTGTCGTCCATCGAGTCGACGGACGCGATGAACTCCGCCGTCTGGGCCGATACGTCCGCCCAGAACTTCAGCGTCTCGTCGACGGTCTCGCCGTCCTGGAGGCGGAAGGCGTCGCCCCAGGTCTCCTGGGTGCGGGCGCGTTCGTTCTCCCGCTGTTGGGCCAGCCGGAGCCAGTTCAGTTCGACCTCGGCGACATGCTTGAGGAGTCCGCCGAGGGTCAGCTCACTGGCGCTGGGGCGGCTGGTCGCCTGCTCGTGGGTGAGGCCGATGACCGAGCGGCGGATCGCGCCCCGCTGGGCCTCGACGAAGGCGAGGAGGGCGCCGCGCTCGTCGCCGCGGGCTTCCGAGGGGACGTGAGTGACCATGGTCTTCGCCTTCCGGACGGTTCCAAGGAGAGGCTCGCCCCCTCCTTCCGACACCGCAAACGCTACGGGCCCTTGCGGACAGATGCTGTCCGCAAGGGCCCGAGGGGCGGCCTCAGAACGGGAAGCGTGAGCGGCCGTGCTGGACGGAGATCCACTTCTGGGTGGTGAACGCCTCGATCATCGACTCGCCGTTCAGCCGTCCGCTGCCGGAGTGCTTCTCCCCGCCGAACGGCACGATCGGCTCGTCGTGGACCGTGGAGTCATTGATGTGGATCATTCCGGTGTTGATCCGCTTGGCGATCGCCACGCCGCGTTCCACATCGGCGGTGTGGACGGCGCCGCTGAGGCCGTAGGGCGTGTCGTTGGCGATGCGTACCGCCTCCTCCTCGCCGTCGAAGGGGACGATCAGCGCCACCGGGCCGAAGATCTCCTGGCCCAGGACCGGGGAGTCGACGGCGAGTCCGGTGAGGACGGAGGGCTCGACCAGATTGCCGTCCGAGCCGCCGCGCAGCAGGGCCGTGGCGCCCGCCTCGACGGTCTGCTCGACCAGGGTCGTGACGGCGTCCGCCTGCCGGGAGTTGATCAGCGGGCCGATATGGGTGGCCGGGTCGGCGGGGTCGCCCACCTTGAGGGTGCGGACCTTGGCCACGAACTTCTCGGTGAACTCCTTCTCCACCTTGCGGTCGACCAGTACCCGGTTGGCGGCCATACAGACCTGGCCCTGGTGGACGTAGCGGCTGAAGACCGCCGCGTCGACCGCGTAGTCGATATCGGCGTCGTCCAGCACGATCAGCGCGCTGTTGCCGCCGAGTTCCAGGATGGCCCGCTTGAAGTTGGCCGCGCAGACGGTGGCCACATGCTGGCCGACCTTGTCGGAGCCGGTGAAGGAGATCGCCTTGGGTACCGGGTGTTCGATGAGCGCGTCGCCGATCTCGGCGATATCGGTGATCACGACATTGAGCAGGCCCGGCGGCAGTCCGGCGTCCTCGAAGACCTTGCCGACCAGGGAGCCGCCGCAGATCGGGGTGTTCTGGTGCGGCTTGAGGACGACGGCGTTGCCGAGCGCGAGGGAGGGCGCGACGGATTTGATGGAGAGGAGGAAGGGGAAGTTGAAGGGACTGATCACCCCGACGACCCCGACCGGGAGTCGGTAGACGCGGTTCTCCTTGCCGTCCACCGGGGAGGGCAGGATTCGCCCTTCGGGCCGGAGGGACAGCTGGATCGCCTCGCGCAGGAACTCCTTGGCGAGATGGAGTTCGAATCCGGCCTTGATGTGCGTACCGCCGAGCTCGGCGATGATGGCCTCGGTGATCTCGGCCTCACGGTCCTCGATGATGCGCAGGGCATTCTCGAAGACCTGGCGGCGCGCGTAGGGATTGGTCTCCGCCCACGCGGGCTGGGCCCGTTCGGCGGCCCGGTACGCCTGGTCCACCTCGGCGGCGGTGGCGACCGGAATGGAGGCCAGCTTCTCCCCGTTGAACGGGTTGAAATCGATGATGTCCCAGGAGCCGCTCCCGGGCCTCCACTCGCCGTCGATGTACTGGTGGGCCAGCTCGGTGAACAAGGACATGTTGATCCGATTCCTTACCCTCAGATACCCCGGGAGCGCATGACTGGTCGTGATGCTGATGTCACGTCACTATACGGTCGTGTTAATGGAGTTGGTGTAGACCACGATAATAAAAACCGCGGCGGGTCGGGGTTCGGACACCTCGGTACGCGGCGGTGCGCGGCCCCGGCGGACGGTGCCCGGCCGGCGCCTCGGGGCGTACGGAACCACCGCCCGGCGGCACGGCGGGCGGAGACGGGGCGGCGGGCCGGGCCGGGGAGCCTCGGCGCCCGCCCGGCGGATGCGAACCGCCGGTCGAATGGCCGGGCGGCCGTCAGGTGAGCTGGAGGAGTCCCCGCAGGATGTCCCGGCTCTCGGCCGGGTCCGGGCTGTCCTCCTGGAGGCGCTTCATCGCCTTCTCGTACTGAAGTACCTCGTCGCCCTTGTCGATGTAGAGCGCGCTGGTGAGCTGCTCCAGATAGACGATGTCGGAGAGGTCGGACTCCGGGAAGCGGAGCATGGTGAAGGCGCCGCTCTCGCCGGAGTGGCCGCCGAAGCTGAAGGGCATCACCTGGAGGGTGACGTTCGGCATCTCGGAGATCTCGATCAGATGCCTCAACTGGCCCTGCATCACGCCCCGGTCGCCGTAGGGGCGGCGGAGCGCGGCCTCGTCGAGTACGGCGTGGAGGTGCGGGGCGCGCTCGGAGACCAGCACCTTCTGGCGTTCGAGCCGCAGGGCGACCCGGCGGTCCACGTCGGCCGGGGTCGCGTTGGGGGTGCCTCGTATGACGACGGCGTGGGCGTACGCCTCCGTCTGGAGCAGTCCGTGGACGAACTGCACCTCGTAGATGCGGATCAGGGAGGCCGCCGCCTCCAGACCGATATATGTCTGGAACCAGCCGGGCAGTACATCGCCGTACCGCTGCCACCAGCCCGCGATATTGGCCTCCTTGACCAGGCCGAGCAGCGCCTCCCGCTCGGTCTCGTCGGCTACTCCGTAGAGCGTCAGCAGGTCCTCGACGTCCCTCGCCTTGAAACTCACACGACCCAACTCCATGCGGCTGATCTTCGACTCCGACGCACGGATCGAGTAGCCGGCCGCCTCCCGGGTGATGCCGCGCGACTCCCGCAGCCGCCGCAGCTGTGAACCCAGCAGGATGCGCCGCACCACGGATCCGCCACCCGGGCCCTGAGCCCAGGACTCGCCTGCGGTCACGACTCGACCCTCCCCATCCCTCTGTCCGTCCTGTCGCCCGACTGCCGGGAGCCGTTGGCTCCTCGGTTCCGGTGCTCCGGGCTGATCCCCGTAGCTCCATCTCTACAGGTTCTTCACCACAGCGTGGAGTACCCCCGGACTCCAAGTGCCGGATTCTGCCACCAAAACACTCCGGGCCGTACTCACCCGGTTACTTAAATAGGAAGCACTTGGGGAGACCATGGAACAGGCCGGAGGAAGATATCCCCCTCAATACCTACAAGAACGGACAGGGAGCCCGCGTGCACGTGCATCTGCCCTTGCATCTGCCCTACGCATTGGGAACCATGGTTCTCGCGCACCTGCGTGCCCGTTCGTGTTGAAACGTCACTGAAGCGTCACAGCCGCGATTCCCGGGAGTGCCTCGCATGGGGACGAATGGATCGACCATGCTCGAGCCTTTGAGGCAGGGGCCGCCACCCGTGGATCCCGCGAGCGCCCTCGGCTCGGCCGCCTGCTCGCTCTCCGCCCGCTACGAGGCGGTGCGCGGGGCGCGGGGGTTCACCCGGGCGACCCTCAAGGACTGGGATCTCTACGACCACTTCGACGACATCGCCCTGGTCGTCTCGGAGTTGGTGACCAACGCGCTGCGGCACGCCCTGCCGGACGAGCCCGCCCGGGAAAGCTTTCTGCCCCCGGTCCGGCTGCATCTGATGCGCTGGCCCGGCCGGCTGGTGGTGGCGGTACGCGACCCCAGCGCGGAGGGCCCCGGCACGGGCGCCGTCGCACGCCGTAATCCCGCTCGCGCCTCGCGCGCCCTCGGCGCACCCCGCCACGGAGTGAGCCCGCTGAACGGAGTGGACGCCCTGGACCGGAGCGGCTCCCGCGAACCCCTGGGCGCCGTCGAGGGGTTCGACGGCAAGGGCTTCGGCGGCGAGAGATTCGAGACCGACGGATTCGGCACCGAGGGGTTCGAGCAGTCCTTTCCCGATCCTGACGGCACCGCCGAATCCGGCCGGGGGCTCTTCCTGGTCGACGCCTACGCCGACAGCTGGGGATGGCACCCGCTCGCCGGGGCGCTGCACGGCAAGGTCGTGTGGGCGTTGTTCAGGCTGGCTTGAGCGGCGCGGGGCCGGAGGCGGGCGCGTCGGGGGCGCGCCGTCCCGGCCGGGGAACGGGTCCGCCCACGGGCGGACCCGTTCCCATGATCCGGCGGCCCGCGTCGTCATGGCCCGGCCCGTAACGGTACGGGCCCGTAACGCCCTTCGGCCCGTACGGCGCTGACCCGGGCCGCCGTCGGCGCCCGGGTCGGTGAGAGGTCGGGTCCCGGGGCCCGCGGCGTTTCGCCGTCGCGGTCCGGGACGCGCGGAATCAGTTCTCGGCGATCAGATGGTCGAACTCGCCGTCCTTCACACCCAGGAGCATCGCCTCGATCTCCGCCGGGGTGTAGACGAGTGCCGGTCCGTCCGGAAAACGGGAATTGCGGACCGCCACCCTCCCTCCCGGCAGCTTGGCGAATTCCACGCAGGAACCCTGGGAGTTGCTGTGCCTGCTCTTCTGCCAGACGACCCCGTGAAGCTCCGCGGCCGCCATGCCGTTGTACGCGTGGTGCACGAGTAGCTCCCGAAGTACAAGGTGCATGTGTCAACAGTCGGGGATCATAGCTGTGTTTCACGTGCGAATGCATGAGCGTTCGCACGGGCATATGCACGTGCACGCGGGGTGGCGTTCCGGTTACGCAGGTGAAGGGCGCTCAGGTCACGGCCGGCCGTCCCACGGCCGCGGCCCCGATGCGTGGCGGATCGAATCCCTCGTACACAGGGAGAGACGCGTAAGGGGGCTGCAAGGCTCCCGAATTCAGGTAACAGTCCGGGCAGCCGCCCGCCCCGGGCCGGAGTGTTCATCGCGACCGGTCCCCCTTCGGCGGCAGCGCGTCGGAGAGTTCGGTGAGGGCCGTGCCGATCAGGGCGGCCCCGGGTTCGAGTACGTCGTGCGAGTCCTCCCAGCGCGCCAGCGCCTCCTTGACCCGCCCCCATTCGGGGCGCCGCCGCTCCCGGACCGCCCGGGCCGCGCGTTCGGCGTCCGTCCGCAGGGCTTCGGCGAGTTTCGCGGCGCCCGGCACCGGCGTGTCCCCGTGCGCGGGCAGATGAGCCTCCATCAGCATCGCGCCGCGCCCGATCCCGCCGAGCGCCTCCCCGGCGGCGTCCGCCGCCGCGTGGGACAGCCCCCGGCTGCGTACCGGCTCGTCGGCGGCCCTGGCCAGCGCGTCCCGCCAGGCGATCCGGGCGTCCCGGGCGGCCAGCAGCGCGGCCCGGATCTCCCGTTCGGCGGCCTCGGAGGCGTCGGGGGCGGCGTAGTGGTCGACCACGGCCGCCGCGTAACGGCAGTCGGCGAGCAGCCAGTCCGCCAGCCGGTTCCGCAGCCGGGGTGTCTCCCAGGCCGGGTAGAGCGCGTACGAGAGCATCGCCAGCAGCCCGCCGATCAGGGTGAGCAGAATGCGTTCCGGCACGGTCTGGCCGGCCTCCTCGCCGCCCATCCAGAGCAGACAGACGACATAGGCGGAGATGCCGACATTGGCCGCCGCGTACCCGGTGCGCAGCACGAGATACGTACCGAAGGCGCAGAGCACCGAGAGCGCCGCCGCCGCGTAGACGCCCGGGTCCGCGGTCTCCACCAGGGCCGTCGCGACCCCGACGCCGATCAGGGTGCCGCCGAAGCGGGCCACGGAACGGGCGTACGTCTGCGAGAAGTCGGGCCGCATCACCATCACGGCGGTCATCGGCGCCCAGTAGCCGTGGCCGAGCGGCAGGGCCGCGCCCGCCAGATAGCCGGCGACGACGACCGCGGCGACCCGGATCCCGTGCCGCAGTACGGGTGAGCCGCGCCGCAGTTCGGCCCGTACGGTACGGATCGCGCCGGGCAGCAGCCGCAGCAGCGACGGCCGGTCCCGGAAGCCGGTGCCGCCGCCCTCGCCGCGGGCGGTCTCGGTGACATCGGCGAGCAGCGCGGCCAGCCGGACGGCGGCCCGGCGGGGCGGCCCGGTGAGGATCGCGCCGGTGTCGGGGGTGCGGAGGGCGGCGAGGGCGGGCGCGGAGAGCCGGGGCGGTTCGCCGTGCCGGACGGCCTGCGCCGCCGCGTCCAGTACGGATGCGGCGGCGGCCAGCAGTTCCCGTACCCGCTCCCGGCCCGGCCCTTCCTCCGGTACGCCGAACGCCGGGTCGGCCAGCGACGCCAGTACGGGCCGCAGCCGCTCGGCGATGCCCCGGGCGCCGTGCAACTCGGCCGGGCGGCGGCGGGCCTGGCGGGGGCTGACGGCCGCGGCGCTGCGGGCCAGCATCAGGGGCGCGGGGTCGAAGGCGGCGGTCGGGTCGCGCCGCAGCTTGCGGGCGTACTGCGCCTCGGCGGCGAGCGCGTCGGCCAGGGCGTCGCGCTGGGCGCCCCAGCGGCGGATCGGCAGCAGCACGATCAGCGCGGCCTGGACGATCCCGCCCGCCGCGATCACCGCGGCGTGTCCGGCGGCGGTCGCCACCGAGGTCGGCAGGGTGATCGTGACCAGCATGATCGCCACATTGGACGAGGCGATGATGCCGACGGTCGGCCCGAGCGCCCAGGCCAGCCCGGAGGCCAGCGCCCAGACCGCCAGCAGCACGGTGAAAAGCGGGAGACGGCCGACCGTGAGATAGCCGACGAAGGTGGAGACGGCGAGCGAGCCGCCGGAGGCCAGGGCCAGTACGGGCCGGGGCCGCCAGCTCCGCTGGAAGGTCGCGATCACGGCCTGGAACGCCCCGAAGGCCGAACTGACGGCGGCCAGCGGGCCGAAGAGGGCGAGGGTGGAGCCGACGACGAGGGCGAGGCCGAGGGCCCCCCGGAGGGCGAGGAGGGGTTCGAGTCCGGAGCGGTCGACGGCGAGCCCGGAGCGCGCGGTCTCCCTCAGCGCGCGGAACCAGGTCATGGCGGTGAGGTTATCTGCCCGAGTTTGTATGGTTATGACGCGGCGCGCGGTTCCGGGGTTCTCAACGGCGGGCCCGGGGTTCCCGGCGACACCCCCCAACCTCCAAATAATTGTTTGACGGTGAGGCGGAGGCGGTCGGAGACTGCTCGCCATGGTCGAAGCCGAGCCCCGCAGAGCCACCGAGCTGCGTTCCTATCGCGCCCTGGCGCACCCCTTGCGCCTCAGACTCCTCTCGCTGCTCACCGGCGCCCCGCTGAGCAGCGCCGAAGCGGCCCGCGAACTGGGTGAGACCCAGGCGAACATCAGCTACCACATACGGCTGCTGTACGACGCCGGGCTCCTCGAACTGGCCGAGGAGACCACCGTCCGGGGCGGACGCGCCAAGCGCTACCGCCATCCCGTCGACGGCCCCACCCTCCCGGCGGGCAGCCCGGAGGACCATGTCGCGGTGGCGTCCGCCCTCGCCTCGGAGATGGTCCGGCGCAGCGGTCACCGCGTCCCCGGGCTGCCCGGCGACCTCACCGACGCCGAGCTGACCGTACGCCCCGAGACCTGGGAACGGGCCCGCGCGCTCGCGGCCGAACTCGGCCGGATCGTGCACGAGGAGGCGCTGCCGCCGGGGACGGAGGGGGCGGTACGGATGAGCGCGACGGTATTGCTGTTCCGGATGGCGGACGAGGAGCGGGGCGCGGACCCCGGCGGGGAACCGGGTACGGACCCGGGCGCGAGTGCTTCCGGCGGCGCTGCCCGGGAGGCCCGGTGAGCGACGGGCGCGCGATCGCCAAAGGTGCCCTGTTCGCCCCGCTGCGGCACCCCTCGTTCCGCCGTCTCGTCATCGGCCGGACCACGACCCAGCTGGCCAACGCCATGGCCCCGGTCCTGCTCGCCTTCGCCGTACTCGACCTCACGGGCTCCGCCGTGATGCTGGGTCTGGTGGTCGGCGCCCGGTCGATCGCCAACGTACTGCTGGTCCTCTTCGGCGGGCTGCTCGCCGACCGGCTCCCGAGGGCCGTGATCCTCCAGGGCGCGAGCGTCGGCGCGGCCCTCGCCCAGGCGGGCGTCGCGGCCGGGCTGCTGCTCGATCTGTCGTCGATGACGCTGCTGGTGTTGCTGAGCGTGATCAACGGCGCGCTGTCGGCGGTCTCGCTGCCCGCGACGTCGGCGCTGATTCCGCAGGTCGCGCCGGAGGGCATGCTGCGCGGCTCGAACGCGGTGATGCGGATGGGCGCCAATCTCGGCGTGATCACCGGCGCGTCCCTCGGCGGGCTGCTGGCGTCGGCGCTCGGCTCCGGCTGGGGCATGGCGCTCAACGCGCTGGTGTTCCTGGGCGCGGCGGTGGCGTACCAGGGCGTCCGGGTCCCCCCGGCGCCGGGCGACGCCGCTCCCCCGCCCCGGGCCCGGCCGCTGAGAGAACTGCGCGAGGGCTGGACCGAGTTCACGTCCCGGGCCTGGGTGTGGGTGGTGGTCTGTCAGTTCTTCGTGGTCAACGCGGTGATGTCCGGCGGGATCCAGGTCCTCGGCCCGGCGATCGCGGACGACACCTTCGGCCGTACGGCCTGGGGTCTGGTGCTGGCCACCCAGATGGCCGGGGCGTTCGTCGGCGGCTTCCTGGTGGCCCGGTCGCGCTCCCGCCATATGCTGCGGATCGGGGTCGCGGTGGTCGCCCTCGACGCCCTGCCGCTGATCGCGCTGGCGGAGGCGGCCCCGGTGGCGCTGCTGATGGCGGCGATGTTCGTGAACGGGATGGCGATCGAGCAGTTCGGGGTGGCCTGGGACCTCTCCCTCCAGGAGAACGTGCCGCAGGACCGGCTGGCCCGGGTCTATTCGTACGACATCCTCGGCTCCCTGCTCGCCCTGCCGGTCGGCGAGATGGTCGCGGGCCCGCTGGCGGAGCAGTACGGCACCCGGGCGACGCTGCTGGGCGGGGTGGCGCTCACCACGGCGGCGACGGCGGCGGCCCTGTGCAGCCGCCAGGTCCGGTCGCTGACGGTCCGGGGCGCGGGGGCGGAGACCCCGGTGGCGGCGGGCGGTCCCGGAACGGGGACGGAGACGGAGAAGGTGGCCGGGAAGCCGGGCGCCCTCCCGGAGAGCACGCCCTAGACCTGCGGGTCCCGCGCCGGGCCGCCCTCCCGCAGCAGGACCACGTCCCGGTCGACCGCGACCGCCAGCAGCCCCGGGGAGGCCCAGACGAGGTCGTTCGCGCCGTCGGGCAGGTCGATCAGGGCGAGGGGCCGGCCGGTGGGCCGGTGGTGGACGCGGAGCGTGTGGTCGCGCCCGAGGGAGAACACGGCGGGCTCCCCCGCGTGCCGGCCGGTGACGAGCTGCCGGAGCGCGCCCCGGTGCCCCCGCGTCGGTGCCCCCGACGCCTCTCCGGTGAGCGCGTCCCAGGTCCGGATCTCGCCGGTGCCGTCGCCCGTGAGGACCAGCGGCCCGCCCGGCCCCTCGGTGACGGTGGCACAGGTGACGGGCGCGGGGGCCGTGCCGACGGCGAGGAGGGTGAGGGCGTCGTCCGTGAGCTGCCAGAAGCGGACGGCGCCGTCCCAGCCGGTGGAGACGAGCCTTGGCGTCCCGGGGACGAACGCGAGTCCGGCGACCATCTCCCGGTGCGCGGACGGATGTTCCCCGATGAGCCTGCCGGTCGCGGCGTCCCAGAAGGCGATCGTCTCGTGGCTGCCCGCCGCGACGACGGTCCGTCCGTCGAGCCGTCCGGTGGCGAGCGCCGTGACCCGGCCCGCGTCGAAGGTCAGGGGGCGGCCCACCGGGGTGCCGTGTTCGAGGTCCCAGAGCAGGATCTCCCAGCTCGCGCCCGCCGTCACGACGACCGGCCGCCGCCCCAGCCGGGTGACGGCCAGGGCGGAGAGCCCGACCTGCCCGGTCGCCAGCCGCCGCAGGGTGCGGCCGGTCGCCAGCTCCCGTATCCACACCTCGCCCGCTACGCCGCAGACGACGACCCGCCGCCCCCGGACCGTGCCGGTCGCGAGGGCCGTGACCGGGCCGGGGTGGCGTACCCCGGAGTCGGGGGCGGGCGGGGTGTCGAGATCCCAGACCCGTACGGCCCCGTCGGCGGCGCCGCCCGCCAGCAGCCGACGCCCGCCGGAGCGGGCGAAGGTGAGGGCGCTGACCGAACGGGCGCCGCCGCCGAGTACGCGTACGGGCCCATCGGTGTCCCGCAGGGAGTGGAGGGTGACGGAGGGGCCCCGGGCGACGGCGAGCATCGGCTCGCCGAGCGGGTCCGGCAGCAGGGCCGGCGGACCGGAGTCGTCGTGCTCACCGTCCGGGTCGGGGATCGTGGTCAGTTCGTCGTACGGCAGGTCACCGGTGGTGTCGACGGTCCAGACGACGGTTCCGGCGGGGGCCCGGGCGGCGACGACCGTCCGGCCGGGCCGGACCGCGTAGACGACCATGGACCGGACCGGGCCTCTGATCCAGTTGCTGCTCGTCGCCACCAGCAGTTCATCGGTGTCCAGGTCGAGCAGGTGGAGACGGGGGCGCAGCGGTGAGCCGGACGCGATGGCGACGACGGGGGTCCCGTGTCCCCCGTACGCGAAACGGTAGGCACGCTCCACCAACGGAATCGGCTCCGACCCGTCGAGTTGAAACCGGACCGTCTCGCCCGGGCCGGGGTGCCACATTCTCAGCCGTCGCCCGTCGGGCCGGAGGTATCCCGTTTCGGTCCTCAGCCCCAGCTCCGCCTCCGTCATGGGCACCGACTCCATCAGCGTCGTCATCCGCCAGGGCAGCCGGAACGAGCGCTCTTCTGCCGGAAGCCGCTGCCCACTGGCCAGGTCCCAGCGGGCCTCGACACCACTGAGAACATTCGTACCCGAGGAGATCTCCGTACGTCCCGACCCCTCCGCCTGACTGACACTCAGCCACTTCACCGGCCCCGGGCCGCCCCGCAGGACCGTCGCCGCCGCCTCCTCGCCGGCCGAACCGGATGCCCACAGCGGGGTCCAGCCCCCGGCGGGCGGCCGACCGTCGGCGAGCAGGGGCAGGAGACCGCCCCGGCCGGACCGTACGGCGTCGATGGCGAGCAGGGACCGGCGTCCGGTGGCATCGACGGCCGAGTGCCGGACGCCTGACTTCCGGTAGACGGCGGCCAGTTCCCGGGCCGTGCCGTCCCCCGCGTACTCCATGGTCACGAACGGCGGGCCCGTGTGGATCAGGAACCCGGGGTCGGCGATGAGTTCATCGGCCCGCCGGGCGTCGACGGCGTGTTCGAGGGCGTGGCGGGCGTGGTACGGCAGGGCGAGATCCCAGCGGAGTGGTGCGCCGGGCGTGGTACGCAGCGGATTGAGCAGCCCGTCGAGGACGGTGACGGCGGTCCGGTAGTGGCGGCCCGCGAGCTGGTCGACCAACTGCTGATGGAACAGCCGGTAGAGGGTCGGGCCTTCGGGATCGGCGGTCCGGCGCAGATAGAAGGTGAGCCGGTCCAGGGTGGCGGCGGTCTGCTCGGCCGTGGGTCCGTCCGGCAGGGGCTGCCGGGCCGCCTCGGGTTCGGTCAGCGGTCCGTCCGGCGGCGTACGGTCCCGCCATGCCCTGGCCTGAATGAACTCCGTGGCGACCGCGCGGATCAGCGCGGCGGGCATCCCCGGGTGCTTCGCGTACGCCAGCGCCTTCAGCAGCGGCCGGGCGAACGGGTCCTTCAGTCGTACGAGTTCCAGCTCCAGCATGTCCATGACGGTGCGCGGCGCCCGGGCGACGACCGCCGTGATCTGGTCGGGTGCGACGGGCGCGGTGGCGGCGAGGAGTTGGTGGAGGTAGAGCCGGGCCAGGAGGTACGGGCCGGGGGCGGCGCCGTCCTCCGGGGGATCGTCGGGGACGAGGGCGGCGGCCAGTTCGGTCGCCAGCCGTTCCCGTACAACCGCTTGCCCCTTGGCGTCGTACAGCGGCGACAAATCCAGATGGCGGCGGACGAACCCGGCGACGTCGGTCCGGAGGACGCCCGGGTCGGCGTCGTCGAGGTCGACGAGGAGCCCGACCGTCCGCGCCTCGGCCACGATCCGGGACATGGTGTCCGTGGTCCGGGTCCCGACGAGCAGCCGGCAGACGGGCCGGGGGCCGCTCCTGCTGTGCTGGTCGACCCGGGTCAGCGCCAGCGGCAGCAGCAGTACCTCGACCAGTTCGCCCGGGTCCAGCGCCTCGTCCAGGGCGTCCACGACGACGGTCGGGACCGGGCCGCGTCTGCGTTCCGCCGTCCCGGTCAGGCGCCGGACCAGTTCGGCCGGGGTCAGCCCCCGCGGCGGGAGTGAGGAGAGCCGGAGCTGTTTGCCGATGGAGGTGGCGAGCTGTCCGGCGTCCCGGCCCCGGGCGTGGACAGCGGCGAAGGTGTCGTCGCGGCCGGGGAGCGCGACCGGCGGCAGCCGCTGGAACAGGGCCTCCCTGAGCTGGGGCTGGGCCGCGCAGACCAGCAGCCCGAGCAGGGCCGACTTGCCGGTACCGGGGCCGCCGGTGACCACGGCGAGGCTGTCCGTACCGGCCCCGTCGACCCACGGCGTCAGGATGTCCAGCTCCGCCGTCCGACCGCTGAACAGGCAGGTCGTGGTGGCCGTCGCCGACGACGTCCCGCCGAACGCCCGGGTGATGTAGTGGTGGGCGTCCAGGACCGGGTCGAGTTCGGCGAGGATGCTGCGCAGCGACTCCTCGGCCGACTGACGGAGCCGGGCGAGCGGCGTGGGCGCGTACCGGGGATTGCGGAACAACCGCAGCGACGGCTCGTCGCCGAGGGCGATCGGGGTGCTGTCGAGATGCTGCGCGTAGCTCTGCGCCTCCTGCCAGAGCGTATGGAGGGTCGTCCGTATCTCCCGGGTGACCAGGGACAGCGGTACGTACTCCAGCGACGCGTCGGTGTCGAGGCCGTTGACGCTCAATCGGTCCAGGACGAGGGCGACGGCCTGGCTGAACCGGCCGTCGTACGCCTTCTCGTCCGGCGCGGCGGCCGCCAGCACCCAGGCCCGGCGGGCGGCTGCGCCCCGGGCTCCGGCGCGCAGCCCGGCGGACCAGGTCTGCCAGTTCTGCCACTGCCAGCGGACGGCGGCGCCCGCGTGGCAGACGTCGAGCAGGACGAGCGCGGCGGACTGCTTCGAGTTCTCCAGGTCCCGCAGCAGCGACTCGATGTCGAGGCCCTGGTTCGGCTCGCTGTCCGCGAGGGCGATCCGGAGGGCGCCGGTGGAGTCCGTCCAGCCGTGGCTGATGACATGGAGGACGAGCCCGCCGTCGGGGCGTTTGTCGGCGATGACGTCGTCGAGGGTCGCGCGGGCGACGGTCCGGGTGGGGTCGGCGAGGACGCCGTCGCCGTGGAGCCGGTAGCCGAGGCCGGTGAGGGAGGCGCCGACGGCCTCGGCCCGGGAGCGGGCGAAGCCGAGCCGGGCGTAGCCGGTGGTGTCGGTGAGCGGCGGGGCCTCGGCGTGCGGATCGACGACGGAGGCGTGCAGGAAGTCGCCGACGGAGAGGACGAGGGCGGTGCCGGGACCGGGACCGGTATCGGGGGCGGTCGCGGGGGCCGTGGCGGTCGTCGGGGCCGCCGGGGCCGCCGCGAGGACGGGTTCGGCTGATTCAACCGGTTCTGCCGGGTCGACGGGGGTACGGGGGCCGGGCGGGGTCCCCCCGTACGTCCTGTGGCGCTCCGGCGGCGCCGCGTCGGGCGTGGCGGTCATGGGAGCGGGGCCCTCGGGTCAGTGGTCCTCGCGGTGGCTGCCCAACAGCCGCTCCAGCTCGCGAATCCGGTGTACGAGACGCCGTTGATCCACGCGCTCCCGCTCCTGCTCGGCCATCAACTCCGCCAGGACGTCGTCGTCCGCCCTGCGTGCGATACGGGCCCCTTCCTCCGCCCGGGACTCGGAGTCCCAGGTGGCCTTGATCCGGAAGTGCCCATTGGCCGCGTCGGAGACGACCGTGGCGCCCGCCTCCGCGCTCAGCCGGACGTTGAACTCGATGGAGAGTTCGCGTGGCCGCCGCCCCGGCCCATGGCTCTCGATCAGGCTCTCCACGGCCTCGGAGACCGCTTGGCCGATGGTGCGCATGGTGTGTGAGAACGGCGCCCTGGCCTCGTATCCGGCCGGGCCCCGGTAGGCGAGGTCGACCGAGTCGTCGGCGTCGACCTCCATATTGACGACACCGCCGTCCGACAGCCGGAAGCGGGAGACCTCGCGCATCGTTCTCCGTAAGTCGTCGGTCGGCGAGTGGCGGCACGTACCGCCCCAACATAGCCGTGCGAACCGGACTTTGGGCAGCGGATCCGCCCCTTGAACGGCCGGAAGGCCAGCCCCCGAGCGACCACTGGACAGCGGGGTGGCGCCCCGGCATGCTCACCGCCGGGCCGTGAACGGTCCGGCCCGAGCTGGAACACCGTACGACCGTACGAGGGGGGCGGATCCGGGATGCGGATTCTTGGTGTGCACGGGATCGGCAACTACTGGGAGGGCCTGGACCCGGGCCCGGCGGCCGAGCGGATGGCCGGGGTCTGGCGGCGCAATCTGGCGCGCGGCCCGCTGGGCGAGGCGGCGGAGTCGTACGACCTGACGGTCGCCTACTACGCCCATCTGCTCCAGGAGGCGGGCGGTCAGAGCGTCGGCGGCGGGGTGCCGCTGGCCGCTCTCAGCCCCGATGAGGAACAGGCCCTGCGCTACTGGCTGGACGAGCTGGAACTGCCCGCCGAACCGCCGCAAGGGCTGCTGACCTGGCCTTTCCGTCAAGCCTTGAGCTTTGTCGCGAACCGGGAGAAGCTCGATCCGGAGCGGGTGGAGGCGTTCGCGGACCGCCATGTCAAAGAGGTCGCCGCCTACTTCTCGACGGCGAACGGGTCCCGGCGCCGGACGCGGGCCCGCGATGTGGTCCTGGACGCGCTGCGGGACCGGTCGCCGCGGGTGGTGATCGCCCACTCGCTCGGTTCGGTGGTGGCGTACGAGGCCCTGTGGCGGTACGGCGACGAGGGCGGGGCGCCGGTCGATCTGCTGATCACCCTGGGGTCGCCGCTGGCCATCCCGCACGCGGTCTTCCACCGGCTCGACCCGGCGCCCTCCGCCGACGGCCTGGGCGCCCGGCCGCCCGTCGTCCGCCGCTGGGTGAACATCGCCGACACCGGGGACGTGGTGGCGGTGCCGAAGGGCGGGGTGGCCCGGCGGTTCCTCGGGGTGACGGAGGACATCACCCAGCGGATCCACGCCTTCGACTTCCACCTCGTGGCGAACTACCTGGCGACGGGGGCGGTGGCGCGGACGCTGGACGCGGTCTCGGTGGCCGGGGAACCGGCGGGCTCGTAGGCTCGTGGACCGGTGACGGCGGCCGGGTGGCTATCCGGCCGCCGCCGCGTCTTCTTTGAGGGTGTACGCGACCAGGGCGTTGGCGTGGCCGTGCCCCAGCCCGTGCTCGGATTTCAGCCAGGCCACCAGCTCCATGTGCTTGGTCAGCGGCGACGAACGGATCAGCTCCTGCCATTCGGCGACGGGCCGTCCGTACTTCTCCTCGATCGCGGGGAAGTAGGACGCGGGGCCCTTGGGCTGGGCGTTCTCGGCCATGGAAACCTCCGTACGGGTCATGCGACATCGTGGCGACCCGATGGCCGCAGCACTCATCATGACCGGCGGCGGCCCGGAAACTCATCGGCTTTCCCGGAGTCGCCGTGGAAGACTTCGCGCCATGTCACATGATCACCACGGCGCGGTCCTCAGCGTCGGCCACCGCGACACCGAGCTGAGCAAGGCCCTGTCGGACGGTCTGGACGAGGTCAACTTCCCCGCCACGGGCACCACGGCCGCCGACCAGACCAGTCTGTCGGTGAAGATCGTCGGCGACGACGGCGAACTGATCGGCGGGCTGACCGGCTGGACGTGGGGCGGGCTGTTCGGGATCGAGATGCTGTGGATCCGCGCCGCCAGCCGCCGCGACGGCTGGGGCGGCCGGCTGCTGCTCGCCGCCGAGGAGGAGGCCAGGGCGCGCGGCTGCGACCGGGCGTGCGTCTCGTCGTTCACCTTCCAGGCCCCCGGCTTCTACCAGCGCCACGGCTACCGGGAGACGGGCCGCACCCTGGGCTTCCCGGGCGGGGCGGAGGACGTGCATATGTTCAAGCGGCTGGTACCGGAGGCGGATTCGGAGTCACAGTCCGTCGGCTGATGCCGTACGCCCGTACGCGCCCCGGCCGCGTGGCCGCGAAAACCCGGCTGCGCGGATCGACAAAGTCATTGCGCGTACGGACAAGGCGGCGGACCCCGGCGCCGGTGAGGATGAGGTCGTACGCCGGTGCCGTCACCGCCGGGTCGCGCGGGATCGACGGTGACAACGACCCCCGTCTCCGCGTGGGAGCCGGGGGCCGAGGAGGACGGCCGGACCGTACGACGAACGCCGGGCGGCTGGGGAACGGGGGACGCCGGGGCGCGGTCGAACGGTCCGGCTCCCCCGCCGGCGCACCCCGGCGCGCCGCCGACCCCGGCAGCCCGCCGTCACGGCCCGGCCGGGAATCCCTTCCGGCCGGGCCGGTCCACGGGCGCCGGATCCCGCAGTCCCGCGTTCCCCGGAAGCCGGGTCACCCCACGGGCTGTCGCACGGACGCGGGCGGCGCCGTGAAGTCGATCCCGTCGGCGGGCAGCACCCGGATGGCGCGCCCCGGATAACGGATCGTCTTGAAGATCTCGTTGTGGTGGGCGACGGCGGCGTCCGGGGCTGCGTACGGGGAACCCTCGGGACGTACGGACGTCATATGGCCGTCCGCGACGAGCAGGACGTCATAGCCGTGGCTGAGGGCCTGCCGGGCGGCGGTGTCGACACAGATCTCCGTGGCGAAGCCGGTGACGACGACCTCCGTGACACCCGACTCCTTCAGTACGGCGTCGAGTTCGGTGCCGAGGAAGCTGTCGGCGCTGGTCTTGTGGACGACGGTCTCCCCGTCCCCGGGGGCGACGGCGGGGGCGATTCGCCACGGTTCGGTCCCGGGTTCGAGCCCGCCGCCGCCGTGCTGCACGGTCACCACCGGCACCCCGGCGGCGAGGGCCCGCTCACGGAGCCCGGCGATCGCGGCGAGGACCGGGGCGGGGCGGTGGGCGATCTCCACCACGGCGTTCTGGACGTCGATGACGAGAAGCGCTGCTCGGTGCGACATGGCCCCACCGTAGGGCCCGCCCCGGCGGCGGACGAAGACGTTTTCCCGCCGGGGCGCGGCGCCGGGCCGGCCACGGTAACCGGCTGGGCGGCGCCGGGCCCGGGACCGGGCGGTCAGTCGTGGTTGTGGGTGGAGGTGGTGTCCGCCGGGGGCTCCTCGCGGCCGCCGTCCCGGCCGGAGACGACGACGGCCAGGATGACGGCGATGATCGCCACCGCCGCGAGCCGGCCGGTCACCCGCAGCGTCCACAGGGGGCGGGCGGCGGGCTCGGTCGCGGTGAGCGCCGGGAGGCGTTCGGAGCGGCGGGCCGGGCTGAGGAGGCGGACCAGGAAGAGCAGCGCGATCGGGAGCTGGAGCAGCCAGACCGTGGTCCGGAACCAGCCGTCGTACCAGACGTTCGTCCCGTAGAGCAGGGTGTGCCAGACGCTCAGCACATAGACGGCGATGACGAAGCGGTGCATCACCCGCCAGGTCTTGGGGCCGATCCGCTGGCGGACGTAGAAGAGCAGTCCGAGCGGGATCGCGAGATAGAGCGCGGCCTGGCCGATCGGGATGGCGATCCGGCCGGTGCCGCTCTCGTACCCGCCGGGTACGAACGACTCCACGAAGGCCGTCCAGGTCGCCCCGTACCAGCTGTCGGTGTCGTGCCGGATCAACTCGGCGGCGAAGAGCAGGGCGTGGGCCGCGATGAGGGCGATGGTGTTGAGGCTGGTGGTGCGGTGGAGGCGGGTCAGGCGCGGCCCGCTGAGCGGGAACCAGTCGGGCCGGGAGCCGGAGACGAGCAGCCCGAGGATCACGGTCACCCAGGCCCACAGCAGCGCCGACCAGCCGAACGCCTGGCTGAGGAAGTAGAGCCAGAAGGCGCCGGGGTCCTCGCCCATGAAGGGCATCACGGTCGTGGTGGACGAGGCGCCGGACTTTATCCGGGCCCAGATCAGGACGAAGAGCCCGGCCGTGATGACGAGGGCGATCAGTCCGTCGAGCCAGGCGGCGCGGAGGTCGGAGCGGAGGGTGATCTTGTTGGAGCCGGGGGCCGGTCCGGAGCCGCCGCCCGAACAGGGGGTGCCGTTGGCGGCGTTGGGGCAGGAGTCGCCGGACCCGGCAGGTGGTGCGGGTTCCGGTGCGGGGTCCGGTGCGGCGCCGGGGCACGTATCGCCGGATGCCGTACGGGGCTCGGGCGCCTTGCCGCTGCCGCCGCAGGCGGGCGGCTCCGGCACCTGGTCCGGCTCGGGCGCCGGGCGGGACGCGGGCACGGTACGGTCGCCGGAGGCTCCGGGTCCCGTACCGCCGCAGGGGGTTCTGTCCCCGTCCGGCGCGGCCCCGCCCGCCGGGTCCGAGGACACTCCGGACTCCGTCGCGGCGTCTCCCGGCCCCGGCTCGGGAATCCGTACCAGCTCGGGGGCGGAGTCGGGGGCCGTGCGCTCCTTGGGGGGCTGCATCGCGTCCGCTCCTTACTGGTGGCTGACCAAGAACTGTCCACCAGTGGTCGTCCGGCGGACGGAATGAGTTCCCCCACCATCTTTGTGACGTGCGTCACAGGCCGTGAAGTCATGGCAAAGCATCCGATGCCCCGACATCCTCGGATCGGCCGGTACTCCCTCAGCCGCCCGGCGCGCTGGCACCATGAGCCGCATGGGAGCCGGATCCGCACTCCGCCTCACCCACACCGCGGCACTCGCCGCGGTGTGCGTCGTGGTGTCCGGAGCCGGGCACACGCTCGCCTCCGGCACATCCCCACCCCCCACCTCCTACGCCGTCGCCGTCCCCCCGGTCTGTCTGCTGGCCTGGCGCCTCACCCGAAAGGAACGTTCCGCCGGGGCCGTTGTCACCATCAGCGCGCTCGTCCAGGCCGCACTCCATCTCCTCTTCGGACTCTTCCCCCACGAGGGGTCCGGAGGGCCGGGCGGCCCGGCGACCGCCCATCACGCGGCACCCGGCCCGGCGTCCGGGGCCGTCGACCCCGCCGTACTGCTGCCCGGACTGTTCTCGGGAATGACCGCCGCGCACGCCGTCGCGGGCGCGGTCTGCGGCTGGTGGCTCTGGCGCGGTGAGCGCGCGCTGGCCCAACTAGCCCTGGCACTGGCCCTCTTCGCCGGGGGTCGGCTGCGGTTCGCGTACGCCGTACTGCGCGGCGCGTACGCCGCCCCCGCGCCCCGGGCCGTACGCCCGCGGCGCGCCCCGGAGCGGCACGTACGGCTGCCCGCGTCCCTGTTACTCCTGCGGGCCGTCACCCGCCGCGGCCCCCCTCTCCTTCCGTCCTGACGCACCACCCCCTTCCCCAACCCCCGCACCGCCGGGGACTGCTCGGACGCGAAGGACCTTTTTGTCATGCTCTATTCACCCCCCCACGCCCCGGTACGTACGCCCGCCCGCGCCGCGACTCCAGCGACCGCAGCGCCCGCCCCCACGGTCCCTGCCGCCCCCACGAGACCCTCGCGGCACGGCACCGGCCGCCGGGACGCCCAGATCACCGGCTGGGCCCTGGCCGCCGGGTCCGGCGACCGCCGGGCCACCGAACTCTTCGTCGAGGCGACCTACGAAGACGTCCGCCGCTTCGTCACCCACCTCACCCTCGGCTCCCGCGGCTCGTTCGACGCGCCCGGCGGCGCGGACGACCTCGCCCAGGAGACCTACGCCCGCGCCCTGACCAGCCTCAGCGGCTTCGCGGGCCGGTCGTCGGCCCGGACCTGGCTGCTGACGATCGCCCGCCGGGTGGTGGTCGACGGCATCCGCAGGGCCGCCGTACGCCCCCGGATCGCCGACACCGCCGACGACTGGCTCGACGCGGCGGAACGCGCCCACCACCGCCACCAGGCCCCGGGCTTCGAGGAGTCCATCGCCTTCCAGGACGCCCTCGACGCGCTGGAGGAGGGCCGCCGGGAGGCGTTCCTGCTCACCCAGATCCTGGGCCTCTCCTACGCGGAGGCGGCCGAGGCGCTCGACTGCCCGGTCGGCACGATCCGCTCCCGCGTGGCCCGCGCCCGCCGCGACCTGGCCTGCGCCTGGCTCCCCCAGGAAGCGGAAGGAGTCCTCGCGGCGGCCTGACCCTCACGCGGCGCCCCGTCAGCCCGTCAGCCCGGCGGGGCGCCGCGCCCTCCTGTCGGCCGCCGGTGCTCCGGGCACCGGCGGCCGACGGGGTTTCAGACGGGTGGGGTGCCCGGTGGGGACTTCGGGGTCGGTTTCGGCGGGTGAGGCCCCGGGTCCGGGGGAAGTTGCGGTTTCGGCTTGCCGTGCTTGCCCATGTCGATTCTCCGGTGGGTGAGTCGGTAGATGCCGAGGGGCGGGAAGAGGATGGTGCGGGGCGGGGCATCGGTGTGGACACAGGGCGCGCAGAGCAGATCCCGCCCGGTGTCCGTGATGCGTGCGGTGGTGACGGGGTTACGCCAGCAGGCTTCGCAGGTGGTGACGTCGGTGGCGGTACGGGGGAAGTGGGGGGCGAGTATCACGCGGGTGCTCCGGGGGGAGTCAGGGCGTCGAGGATGTGCTCGGGGCAGGTCACGCGCCCCGGGTGGACTTCGACGGGTGCGGTGGTGGTTCTCCGGCAGAGCCCGCATTGGGCGGTGTCGGGCGCGGGTTGTAGCTCGGTGAGGAGGCCGTCGCGGGTCACCGGATCCATGTCCAGGCGGGTCCGGGGCGGGCGGCGCGTACGGCGACGGGTTGTTCGAAGTGGAGCCCGTTGCGGGCGATGATCAGCCTTCGGGCACCGGGCGGTGCGGTGGTTCCGGTGATGGTGGCGGTGGCCCGCTGCCGGAGGATGACCTGGGCTTCGGCCCGGGTGGGGCTGGCCCAGGGTCGGGCCCACGGATCGGCCGAGGGCCGGATCACCACGATGACGGTGGGTCGGCTTCGGCGCGGCTTGAGTAAAGCCCGTACGAGGGTGATGAGGCTGGGGATAAGGTCACGCATACGACAGGTCAGCTCCTCTGAAGCTGGTCGGTTGAGCCCCGAGTGACCGCTGCATACGGTCGGTCGGGGCGTCTTTGGTTTCTGAGGGTGGTCCCGGCTCCGCGCCGCAGGGGATGTTGTACGGAGCCGGGACCCGTTCCCGGGCCCGGGGCGTAGACCACCGAGCCCGGGAGGCTTTCACACGTGCCGTGGCCGGGCCGGGGCCCGCTTACGCGGCTTGGGACACTCCGGATGCGCGTACAACGACGGTCGAGCGCCGGAGGCGGAGAACCCGAGCATCAACAAGGTCTCCTCGGTCCGCTCCACCAACCGCTCGCAGTACACGCAGTACTCCGGAAACCCGCCCAACACCGGGGTAGGGCTATCGGTCATCTTGCGCCGTCACTTCAGCCATGTGCCCTCCTTGCATGGGCTGGTTACATCAATGCTCCGGCCGGACGGGTGCCCGCCGAGCGGAGAGGATGATCAACAGGTCCGGCCGTCAGGCTGACGACTGTCGACCGCTCGTATAGATGTATCCGTGCCAACTTGATTACGGAGGGGCACCGAGAGGGGCATCATCTCCCGCATGCCGATCGGACAGCTCATCCGCGACTTACGCGGGGCAAGAGGCTGGACTCAGGCCCAGCTCGCCGACCAACTCACTCTCTCTGCCGAAGAACCCAACGGAGCACCAGGGCGTGATGCCGTAAAGCGCTGGGAGAGCGGGAAAGTGGTCCCTGGAGGTTTCTGGCTGGATCACTTGGCCAAGGTCTTCGACGTCCCTTTCGATCCGCTGAAGGGTGAAGCTACGCTCGACCGCGTGAATCGACGATCCTTATCGGCCTGTCAGCTCTCGTCGCGGCGCACGGACATCTCGCTTCACAACTGGTGACAAGTATCGCCGGGCGCGATTCGGCGCCCCTGGCGACAGCCCAGACCACACACGGCACTGACGTCGTCATCGCCTCCATGGTCGACAGAGCGTCAGCGTCACACCTCATCCGATGGATGCAGGATGAGGCGACCCCGGTGTTACGCGTGAACGCCGCCGGGATCGTGGCGAAACTGCCAGGCTACGACCATGCTTCCAGAGTCGCGCAGGTCCTCACCCACGACGCCGAGGTGCGGCACCTTTATATGACCGCTGTGACCTCGCGCGTATGCGCCGTCGACTGGACAACGGCCGGGCGTATCGTCACCAATCCCGGGGCCTACCAGCCCAGGGCCCAGTTCCTCGCGTCCAGATTCGCACACGAGTCCACCAACGCCCGTGATACTGGCGCCCGTTGGTGCTCATCCGTCATGCTGCGTGAACTCTCGCCCATGATCGGATGGAGCTGACCGTGCTGGTCTTCGAAGTGAAGAACGACGAACTCATGGACTCCGTGAACCAACAGGCAGCCAAGGCAGGAATCACGGACGCCGCGATCGTCTCCCTGATCGGGGCCGTGGACCGGTTCACCATCTCCACCATGCCCGAGGGCGACGCCCTCAAGGACGACATCAGCTCCTACGAACTACCGGCCGAGATGTCCGGCACCGGAGAGATCCGAAACGGATTCGCCCACATCCACGCAGTCATGGGCGTGGAAGGCGACCGAGCAGTCACGGGTCATCTCCACGAAGCACACGTAGGGGTCCACTTCGCCCGCGTCTACCTCATTCCCTGCCCCTGAAGCCAAGGCAACAGCCGACCTGAGGCAGACGGAGGACATGTTCGGCCGTCTCACATCGGAAGACCGGAAGTACAGAAGAGGAGGCGTACCGGATCGCGGGCGAGGCGGTCACATCCCTGCCCGCGGGGCACCGTACCGGCATGGTCATGCGCTATGCCGGTGACTTCGCGGCGGTCGCGGGGCACCCGGAGCTGCCTGCCGGAAGGCAGTTCGCCGAGCTACTCCGTGCCTGAGGTGACCGTGTTTCTGATGGTGCCGATGTGTTCGATGAAGACGGAGACCCAGTCGCCCGGTCGGACGGGGCCCACTCCGGCGGGGGTTCCGGTGAGGATGATGTCGCCGGGTTCTAGGGTGACGGCCGTGGTGATGTACTCGATGAGGTCCGGGACCGGGGTGAGCATATGGCTCGTACGCGACCGCTGGCGGTACTCGCCGTTGACCATGGCGCCGATGGCGAGGTTCCCGGGGTCGATCCCGGTCACGATCCAGGGGCCCAGCGGGCAGAACGTGTCGAACGCCTTGGCCCAGGAGGGCTGGCCGTCGGCCTGCTGGATGTCCCGGGCGGTGACGTCGTTGGCGCAGGTGTAGCCGAAGACGTACGCCGCCGCGTCCGCCGCCTTCACCTTCCGGGCGGTCCGGCCCATCACCACGGCCAGCTCGGCCTCGTGCTCCACCCGGCGCGACTGCTCGGGATAGACGATGTCCGTATCCGGTCCGGTGACGGCCGACGGGGGCTTGAAGAACAGCCGTGGCACCGGCGGCGCCCCCAGACCGGTTTCCGCGATGTGGTCCGCGTAGTTGCGGCCCACCGCGACGATCTTCCCCGGGACCACCGGGGCCAGCATCCGCATGACCTCCATGGGCAGGAGTTCACCCGTGGCCACCACGTCAATACGGGCCGGATCGCCGGTCAGGACCTCCACCGGGGTGTGATCGTCCACGGTCGGCGCGACCCGGCCGAACCGCACCCGGCCCTCGTACTCGAACCTGACGTACCGCCGCCGCTCCACCATGACCGTCCCGCCGATCGTCTCCGTCGCCGCACTGCCGGACGACAGCATCCCAGCAGCACGCCGACAACACCCCACCACCCCCTGACGGCGGCAAGTCCACCCCGCGACCCACGACACCATGTGCCGGTGAGCGACCCGCTTTCGCACCGGACTCCCGCCAGGAGGTTTGCTGTGATGACCGTGGCTGTTCTTCATCCCGGTGCCATGGGTGCCGCTGTCGCCGGGCAGGCGGTGGGGGCGGGGCACCGGGTGGTGTGGGTGTCCACCGGGCGGGGTGAGGCGACCCGGGGGCGGGCCGGGGCGGCCGGGCTGACCGAGTGCGCTTCGCTGTCCGAGGCTCTGGCCGTGTCGGGCATCGTGCTGTCGGTGTGCCCGCCGCAGGCGGCCGAGGAGGTCGCGGCGGCCGTGGCCGGGCACGGATACGGCGGTGTGTACGTGGAGGGCAACGCGATCAGCCCCCAGCGGATGCGGTCCATCGCCGACCGGATGCCACCCGCGTGCACCGTGCTCGACGGCATGCTCAGCGGCCCTCCCCCGGCCGCGTCCCGCCCGGTCCGGTGCTATCTGGCGGGCGATCCCGACGCCCGGCGCGAGGTGGAGCGCGTCTTCGCCGGTACGCAGGTGCTCGTACGGGCCACGGAAGGCGATATCGGGTCCGCCTCCGCCCTCAAACTCGCCATCACCGGCTACCAGAAGATCTCCCGGGTGCTGGCAGGTGTCGCCTACGCGCTCGCCACCGACCACGGCGTCGCCGACCTGCTGCGGACGGAGGCCGGGCTGATGCACAAGGACATCCTCGACGACCCCAACTACCTGCCCAGCGTCGCCGCCCGCGCCTGGCGCTGGGGCCCCGAGATGGAGGAGATCGCGGACACCCTCCGGGCCACCGGCCTCCCGCCCGACCTCGCCGAAGCCGCCGCCCACGTCTACACCCGCTGGGCCCCGTTCAAAGATCAGGACCCGCCACTGGGCCCACTCCTCGACCACCTCCACGACACCCACCCCACCACCGACACCGACACCCGGGGCCGCAACGGGTAACCCGCATGAAGACGATGTACCTGTTCGGCCGTGAGCCGTCCTTTGGCGTCGACGGGGACCGGCCGGTCCGGGAGTAGGTTCGGCCTATGCCGGAGAACGAGCACGAGCAGCGTATGGCGCGACCCCGGGTCGCGGCGGGTGTCCTTTTCTTCGACGGTGTGGGGCGGGTGCTGTTGGTGCGGCCTTCCTACAAGCCGGGGTGGGAGATTCCCGGGGGCTATGTGGAGACCGGTGAGTCTCCGCTGGCGGCCTGTCGGCGTGAGGTGGCCGAGGAGTTGGGGATCAAGCCGGTCATCGGGTCGCTGCTCGTGGTCGACTGGGCGCCCGCGTCCGCCGAGGGGGACAAGATCCTCTACGTCTTCGACGGCGGCGAACTCGCCCCGGACCTGGCAGCGTCGGTCCGGCTCGCCCCCGATGAACTACTCGCAGCCGACTTCCACCCGGTGGCCACCCTCCACGAACTGCTCGTACCCCGGCTCGCCCGCCGGGTCGAACAGGCCCTCGCCGCCCGCCAGGAGCAGCGCACCCGCTACCTCGAACACGGCACACCACCAGAAGGATGACGGTCCTCTGATCAAGGCCGAGTTGCAGTAAACCGTTCACGGTGGTGCAGGGTCCCTGATCGGGCCTCCCTCGGATCGAATCGGTCCCCTGCGGCACCCGACCGGCTGCGGGTCTTCACCGTGACAGTTGCAGCGTCGCGAGCAGGTCCTCGTGGAGTTCGAACCAGACCCGGTGGCAGGAGTCGCGGTCCGTGCCCGTGATCCATTTGGGGTCGGAGGTCGCGCGGTGCAGCGCCGCCGTGAAGCGGTGGTGGTAGCCCGTGAACCGGGGGAGGCGGGCCGTCAGGCGGGATTCCAGGCGGGCCAGGACGCGGGCGTGCCGGTCCAGGGCGGTGATCGTGGCGGAGAGGGTGACCCGTTGCGCGCCGATCGACATCTCCGTGAGCTGCCAGGCCGTGCAGGCCGCCGCCACCTGGTCGTTGAGGGGGAGGAAGTCCCGGTAGACCTGCTCCACCTCGGTACGGGCTCCCGCCGCGTCGAGTTCGGCGGCCAGCAGGCCCTCGCCGTGGCGGATGCCGGATTCGGTCAGGGACCAGCCGTTGTCGCCGCCGAAGCCGGTGTAGGCCGCCCAGCCCCGGGCCTCCGCGTCCAGCAGGTGTTCCTCGGTTTCGGCCGGGGTGAGTCCGGCCCGTTCCGCCAGTCGGGCGGCGGTGGCGTGGCCGAGGGTGCGGGTGGCCTGGAGGACCAGGAGTTCGGCGGGGGTGGTCCGGTTCGTCATCGGTCCGTCCGTTCGTCTGCGGCGGTCACGGTGCCTCGGGTGCCGTCCACGGTCACGGGCCGCCCATGGGCGATGAGGGTCATGGCGTCGTCGGCCGCGAGGACGGCGGGGATGCCGAACTCGCGGGCCACGATCGCGGCATGGGCGAGCATGCCGCCGGTCTCGGTGACCACCGCCGCCGCGCGGGCCAGCAGCGGGGTCCAGACCGGTGAGGTCGTACGGCAGACCAGCACACCGCCGGGGGTGAACCGGTCGAAGTCGTCGGGGCCGGTGATGACCCGGGCGGGGCCGGACGCGATGCCGGGTCCGGCCGGTGTGCCGGTGACCAGCGGCTGCCCGGCCGGGACCGCCGGTGGTGGCACAGTTCCGGGCACCGTGGTGACGGGGCGGGCCTGGAGGATCCAGGTCCGGCCGTCCGCTACGGCCCATTCGACGTCCTGCGGGCAGCCGAACAGGTCCTCGATCCGCCGCGCGGTCCCGGCGAGTTCGGCCACCTCCCCGGCCGTGAGGACGCCGTCGGCATCAGGGCCCGTACGCGCCCCGGCGCCGACGATCCAGCGCTCCGGGGTGACGGCGCCCGACACCAGACCCTCCCCCGGCCCGGCGACCGCCTCGATCACCGTTTCGTCGGCGCCGGTGACCGGGTGCCGGGTGAAGATCACCCCGGCGGTCTCGGCGGCCACCATGAGCTGTACGAGCACCCTCGGTTCCGGTGCCGGGCCGCCCGTTCTGGCGGCGTAGGCGGCGGCCCGGTCGCCGTCGGCCGACTCCGAGCAGCGGCGTACCGCGTCGGCGACCTCGGCCGGGCCGGTGGCGTCGAGGGTGGTGTGGAGCTGGCCCGCGTACGACGCCGCCGCCCCGTCCTCGCCGAGCGCGGAGGACCGTACGGCGTACGGCCCCGGGCCCAGGGCCCGCAGGGCGGCGGCGAGTTCCCGCTCCCAGCCGGGATCGCGGGGGTCGGTGATCACGAATCCGGCCGGGACCGCGAAGCCCGCCCGCAGCAGCCGGGCGAGGTGGGCGGCCTTGGTGCCGCAGTGCGCGGTGGCGTCGGAGAGGGCGACGAACACCGGTCAGCCCTGCTCGATCGGGCCGGTGATACGGGCCTGCAACCGGTTCAGGCGCTGCTGGGCGGCCTGCGGGGAGTCCAGGCCGAACGCGCCCGCGATCCGCGGCCAGGTCATTCCCTCGGCCCGGGCGGCGAAGAGCAGTCCCGTCTCGATCTGGTCGAGTTCGGAGCGTGCCGACGCCAGCAGCTTCAGCCCCGCAGCCAGCACCTCGGGTCCGGCGTCGGGTTCGCGCGCGAGCCAGGCCGCGAACCGTACGAGATCGGTATCGGCGGCCGGGCGGCCCGGGGGCTGCCACGGCCTGCGCGCCAGCTCCTCCGCTCCGGCGGCGTTGAGGACCGCGCGGGCCCGGTCGAGTTCGGCGGCGTGGTCGCGGTCGGCGCTGCTGCTCATGCGCCCATTGCAGAGCATCAACATCGCATTGTCAACGTGATGTTGAGACGACAGATGGCGGCCGGGGCGCTCTCGTCACAGGCGCCGGCGCTGATGCCGGTGGGGGTACCGGAGCCGGAGGGGGACGTACCGGGGCATCACACCGTGATCGTCCGCGCCCGCCCCCAGCGGCTCACTTCGCGTCCGCGTAGCACTCCACGACCGCCGTCGTGAACGGGAATCGGACCGGTGTCTCACCGAACGCGATCCGGCCCGCCAGCGCGCCCGCGTCCCGGACCGCCGCCGCGACGGCGTCCGTCTCGTCCGCCGGGCAGTGGACGATCACCTCGTCGTGAAGGAAGAACACCAGTTCGGCACGCATTCCCGTGAGGGCTTTGCGCAGGGCCGCGAGCAGCAGCAGGGACCAGTCCGCCGCCGCGCCCTGGACCACGAAGTTACGGGTGAACCGGCCCCGGGCCCGCGCGCCGGAGAGGTCGGACGGCGACACCGTCTCGTCGTCCTGCGGCAGCCCCGCCTCTTCGCTCTCCGCCGCGCCCGACACCGGGGGGCAGGTCCGGCCGAGCCAGGTACGCACCAGCCGGCCCTCCTCGCCCGCGCGGGCCGCGTCGTCGACATAGGCGACCGCCGCCGGGAAGCGGCGGCGCAGCGCCGCCAGGTTCTTCAGGCCGTCGCCGGACGTCTGCCCGTAGACCGCGCCGAGCAGCGCCAGCTTGGCGTCCTCGCGGTCGCCGGAGAAGCCGCGCGCGGCCAGGGTCGTATACAGATCGCCGTCATGGCCCGCGACCTCCATCAGACCGGGGTCGCGGGAGACCGCGGCCAGCACCCGGGGCTCCATCTGGTCGGCGTCGGCGACGACCAGCCGCCAGCCGTCGTCCGCGACGACGGCCCGGCGGATCACCTTCGGTATCTGGAGCGCGCCGCCGCCGTTGGTGGTCCAGCGGCCGGAGACCGAACCGCCGGGCAGATAGCCGGGCCGGAACCGGCCGTCCCGCACCCAGTCGTTCAGCCACGACCAGCCGTGCGCCACCCAGATCCGGTAGAGCTTCTTGTACTCCACCAGGGGGGCGACCGCCGGATGGTCGATCTCCTCCAGCTCCCAGCGGCGGGTCGACCGCAGCCGGATCCCCGCCTCCCCGAACGCCTTCACCACATCGGCCGGGAGATCCGGCCGCACCCGCCGCCCGAAGGCCGCCGACACCTCGTCCGTCAGCTCCGCCAGCCGCCGCGGCTCGCCGCCGCCCGCGTACCGCTCGCCGAGCAGGTCCGCCAGCACCTGCCGGTGGACATCGGCCCGCCACGGCAGCCCGGTGCGGTTCATCTCCGCCGCGACCAGCATTCCCGCCGACTCGGCCGCCGTCAGCAGCCGCAGCCGCCCGGGGTGCGCCGAGGCGTCGTGCCGCCGCTGCTGCTCCGCGTAGACCTCCAGCAGGGACTCCAGCGACAGCGGGACCGGTCTCGGCTCGAAGAGCGACGACTGCGCGCCGGGCTCGGCGGCCCTCGGCGGCGGATCCGGCGGCACGGGTCCCTTCCGCAGCCGGGCGAGCGCCGCCGCCGCGGACCGGGGCTCCCCGGATCTGCCCTCGTGGCCGAGGAGCAGTTGCTCGGCCACCTCCATGTCGTAACACCGCTCGACGCGGACCCCGGCCGCCAGCAGCCGGGGGTAGCTGTCGAAGGTGGACCGCCATACCCAGCGGTCCACCTCCGGACGGGACCGGACCGCCGTCACGAGATCCCGCTCCTCGACCACGGGCCCGGCGGGCAGCCCGTCGGGGCGGAGGGGGACGAGTCGCGCCCCGTCGCCCTCCGCCGCGGTCGCCACCGCCCATCGCTCCGCCATACCGGAAGTCTTCCACCCGGGTCTGACAACGACCGGTCGACAAGCCCGTGACCTGCGGAAAGTTCATCGGAGGCGGGCCGTCAGCAGGCTTGTGCCCGAGGATCCGGGCGACGGGGTACGGAACCGGCCACCGCCCACGGGAATGGCGCCCCGGCTGTCGGGCCCGACCCCCTATGATGACCCGTTCACACGGCGGCGCAGGGGGCGCCGACCGTCCGTCCCCGGTGGTCTCACCCGGGGGCCTCGCGTGGGGGGATACCTGAATATGGCACGGCACGGCATGCGTCACGGCGTACGGACGGCTCTCACGGGCGGGACGGCGGTCATCGCCCTCCTCGCCACCGGATGCTCCGGCTCCGACGAGGACTCGAAGGCCAAGCCCGCGTACGACACCAAGACGAAAACCCAGCGGATCGGCGCGGCCGGGAGCACCTGCGCGCTGCCCGTCACCTTCGAGATCCCGGCCGACTGGAAGACCGCCGCAGCCCCTTCCGAGGCACAGCACCTGCTGACTGTGGGTCTGTCCGAGATCGTCTGCGAACTGGACGCCCGGCACGGCGGCACCACCGGCTTCGTCCGGGTCTACCTCGACCGGTCGCGGTCCTCGACTCCTCGGTTCGCCGTGGAGCGCTTCGTGACCGAGAACAAGCTCGCCCAGCGGAAGAACGTCGAGTACCGCGACACGAAGGTGGGCCCGTACGAGGCGGTCGAGGTCTCCTACGAGGGCCACAACGAGACCTGGGACGCCCGCCAGAAGGAGACCCACATCGGTTTCAGGACCCCGAAGGGCCTGCTGGTGCTGGACGTCGACGCCCAGGACCCGATCGACCACGATGCCCTCCTCCCCGAGCTGGACCGCATCAAGGACAGCCTCAAGGGGGCGTGACGGGCCCCGGGGACGGGTGTAAATCACGTCGTCACCCGCCGACCGACCGCCTACGATGACGCGTTCACGTCGTGGCGCAGGGGGCGCCGGGCGCCCGTTCCCGGCGGGTTCACCCGGGGTCTCATCGACAAGAGGACGACAGAACATGGCCCAGCGCGGCATCGGAACGGGGATCACGGTCGGCGCGGCGGTCATGGCACTGCTCGCCACCGGCTGCTCCGGCTCCGACAAGGACTCGAAGACCGAGGCCGAGCCCTCGTACGACACCAAGGTCAAAACCCAGCGGATCGGGGCGAAGGGGAGCACCTGCGCGCTGCCGTTCACCTTCGACACCCCGGCCTCATGGAAGGTCACCGCGGCCAACGCCGCCCTCCAGGAAGTGATGACCATGGGCATGGCCGAGATCCTCTGCGAACTGGACGCCCGACATGGCGGCACCTCGGGGTTCATCCGGATCTACCACGACCCTTCGCAGTCCACGACGGCCCGGCTCGTCGCGGAACGCGCCGTCGACGACAGCAAGCTGACGAAGCGGAAGAACGTCGTCTACCGCGATACGAAGGTGGGCCCGTACGAGGCGGTCGAGGTCTCCTACGAGGGCTACAACGAATTCTGGGAGTCCCGCCAGAAGGACACCCAGATCGCCTTCAGGACCCCGACGGGCTTCATGGTGCTCGACATCGGCGCCATGGACCCGATCGACCACGACGCCCTCCTCCCCGAGCTGGACCGGATCAAGGACACGATCGAGGAGTCGTGACGGGCCCCGCCAGCGGGCGGGACGGGCGGGCGGGGCCGGGGTGTAGGGCCGCGCACCGCATGATGGGGGGATGAGCAGCACAGCCCCACCCGGCCCCGGGCCCGGCGATCAGCCCCGGACCACCGTCGAGCGCGCCCTGGCGACGGCTCTGTACGCCGAGGGCGCCGGGGCGCGGGCCGACGGAAGAGGCGGGAAGACCGGGAAGGCCGGGGCGCGGAAGGCGGGGTCGTCCGCCGTCGACGCCGCGATCGATACCGCCGCGTCCCTGCTCGCCGCCGATCCGGGCGCCGACGCGGAGCTGTCGCGGCGCGGTGAGGAGTTCGTCCGGCGGGCCTGGGAGCGGGGGTGGCAGCCGGCCGACGTCGTCCGGCTGGTCCGGCGCGATCTCGGCGATCAGCATGTGCGGATCGTGGCGGAGCTGGTCCGTACGGAGGCCCGGCGCTATCCGGCCGCCGGGCTGCCGCCCCGCTGGGCCGCGCAGCTCGGCGACCTCGCGGCCGGGGCCGTACCGCCGTGGCGGGCGCCGGACCGGTTCTCGTACGGCACCGCCGTCCTGGAGCTGTACCGGCTGCTGCTGCGGCTGCCCTCGATCGAGCCCGTCGGACCCGTGCCGGGGACCGTATCGGGCGGCCTACGGGGAGCCGCGGTGACCGCCGCCGCGGCCGTACCGCCGTCCGCGTACGAGCCGAAGGCGCTGACCCGGATACGTGCCCTGCTCGCCAAGGCCGAGGCGACCGACTATCCGGAGGAGGCCGAGGCTCTTTCGGCGAAGGCGCAGGAGCTGGCGGCCCGCTACAGCGTCGACGCCGCCGCCCTGAGCGGCGCGGGCGGGGACGCGGCCGGGCGGGCGGTGCCCGGGGCGTGCCGGATCGGCGTGGAGCCGCCGTACGAGACGGCGAAGGCGATCCTGCTCGACGCCGTGGCCGGGGCGAACCGCTGCCGCGCCGTCTGGAACGGGGAGTTCGACTTCTCCACGGTCGTCGGATACACCGCCGACCTCGACGCCGTCGAGCTGCTGTACACATCCCTGCTGGTCCAGGGGACCGCCGCGATGACCCGGGCGGAGGCGGCGCAGCGCGCGGGCGGACGGCGGCGGACGAAGACGTTCCGGCAGTCGTTCCTGATGGCGTACGCGGCCCGGGTCGGCGAGCGGCTCACGGCGGCGGCCGACGCGGTCACCGGGGCCGCGCCCGCCGATCTGCTGCCCGTGCTGGCGACCCGCGAGGTCGCGGTGGCGGCCCGGGCGGACGAGCTGTTCCCCCGGACCACGACGACCCGGGTCCGGGGCGTGGACGACACGGCGGGCTGGAACGAGGGCCGGGCGGCGGCGGACTCCGCCCGCGTCGGCCCGGACCGGCCCCCGCTGCGGGGACCCGACCGGGAGCGGGAGTGAGCGTACGGCGGCTCCGAACGGCCGCTCCGTGTGTTCCGTGTGCCGGGGCCGTACGCGGGACAGCGGGGCGCAGCGGGGGCGCTGCGGCCGGGGGCGACTTCCGGCCGCCGGACCGGTCCATCCGGCGGGAACTCGACGCCCGGACCGGCCGACCACTGTCGGGACGGACACGTTTCACCGGACACGTTTCACCGGACACGGCGGACCCGCCCCGGCGGCCGGGGCCATGTCACCGCCTCTGCCTCTACCCGTGCCCGCGTCCGTGTCCATGTCCGCGTCCGTGCCGGACCACGACAGCGGGAGGCCACCGCGATGGAGCAGAAACCCCGGGCCCGGGCAGCCCGGGAGAGCCATGAGCCATGGGGGACCCCGGAGGGCCCCGGTGTACCGCGGGCGGTGCGGGAGGCCCCGCCCGGCGGCCCCGACCCGGCCCCCTGGTACGCGGACGACGCGCTCTGGGTCGACTTCGCGCCCGCCATGTTCTCCGACCGGCGGGCGGGTGCCGTCGCCGGTCTCGTCCGTGACTCCCCGCTGCTCGACTTCCCCGCCGGGACCCGCGTCCTCGACCTCTGCTGCGGGCCCGGCCTCTTCCTCGGGCCACTGGCCCGGCGCGGCTACCGGGTCACCGGCGTCGATCTGAGCGCGCCGATGCTGGCCCGGGCCCGTACCGCCTGCGCCACCGGGACCGGTCCCGGGACCGCGACCGCGGGACCCGGTGAGGAAGTCGAGCTGGTCAGGGCCGACATGCTCGACTTCGTCCGGCCCGGCGCGTACGACGTCGTCCTCAGCCTCTTCACCTCCTTCGGCTACTTCGCCGACCCCGCCGACAACCTCCGCGTCCTGCGCAACGCCCGCCGCTCCCTCGCCCCCGGCGGGCGGCTGCTGGTCGACGTCATGGGCAAGGAGGTGCTGGCGGGCTGGATCGGCCGGCCGCAGGTGGTCGACCTGCCCGACGGGTCGTACGTCGTCCAGCGGGACACCGTCCTCGACGGCTGGCGGCGGCTGCGCACCGACTGGACGCTGGTCCGCGGCGATACCGCCCGTACCGCCGCCCTCCACTCCTTCCTCTACAGCGGCGCCGAACTCCACGACCTCTTTATGACGGCCGGGTTCACCGGTGTGGAGTGTTACGGCGGTTTCGACGGCGGCCCGTACGACCAGCACGCCCGGCGGCTGATCGTCGTCGGCCACGCGCCACCCGCGTAACGCGGCCCGCGTAGCGCCGGACGGGCTGCGTCGCGTCCGGACGGGCGCCCCCTCCCCGCCACTCCCGTAGAAGGAGCCCCACGCCATGCCCGCATCCGCATCCGCACCTGTGAGAGCACCCGCAACACCCACAACATCCGCCCCCGCTCACACAACCGTCCACGAGCACATCACCGACGCCCTGAAGGACCCCGCCTTCGTCCGGCTCAGCCCGACGACCGTCCTCGCCAGGTTCGAGACGATGAAGGTCTACGCGGCCCTGGGCGCCGTCCGGTCCCTGCTGGAGTCCGGCCGGATCGCCCCCGGTCAGACCGTGGTCGACAGCTCCAGCGGGATCTACGCCCTGGCCCTCGCCCTGGCCTGTCACCGCTACGGGCTGCGCTGTCACATCGTCGCCTCCACCACCGTGGACGCCGCCCTCCGCGCCCAGCTCGACGTCCTCGGCGCGACCGTGGACCGGATGCCCCCGTCGCGCAGTCTGCGGCTGGACCAGGAACGGCGGGTACGGCGCGTCCGCGCGCTGCTCGCGGAGCGGCCGGGGTTCCACTGGATGCGGCAGTACCACGACCGGATCCACCACGCGGGCTACCGCGACTTCGCCGGGCTGGTGGCGGCCGCGCTGCCGCCGGGGCCGCTGACCGTGGTCGGCGCGGTCGGCACCGGCGCGTCCAGCGGCGGGCTGACGGCGGCGCTCCGCGAGGGCGGGCGGGCGGTACGGCTGGTCGGCGTCCAGCCCTTCGGCAGTGTGACGTTCGGCAGCGACCGGTTCAGCGACCCGGAGGCCATCATCGCCGGGATCGGCAGCTCGATCCCGTTCGGGAACGTCCGGCACGAGCTGTACGACACCCTGCACTGGCTCGACTTCCGGCATGCGATGGCGGGCGCGGTCGCCCTGCTCCGGCGGCACGCCGTCTTCGCGGGGCTCTCCACGGGCGCCGCGTACCTGGCCGCAGACTGGGAGGCCCGGGACACCAGAGGTGTGGGAGATGTCAGGGGTATAGGAGACGTCAGTGACGCAAGGGGCGATCAAAACCCTCAGGGGATGACATATCTCGTGCTCGGCGCCGACACCGGACACCGGTACACGGACCGGGTATTCGCCCGGCACGCCGAGGCCCCCGACCCGGCCGGACTGCGTCCGGAGGTGATCACCGGTCTGGAAGCACTGCGTCCGCCGTGGGCGGTGCTGGAATGGGCCGGGCGCCCCGCACCCCCGGGAGCCCGTACGGACGGAACGGCGGCCGACCCCGCGTCCCGTACCGAACCGGTCGCGGAAGCCCCCGTGTCCCGTACCGAACCGGTCGGGGACGGCACCGGCCCCCGCGCCGAGCCGTTCGGGACCGGGGCCGGGACCCGTACCGGACCGGCCGGCGCGGGGGCCGGGACCCGTACGACCGGTGCGGGGCCCGGACCTCGTACGACCGGTGCGGAGGCCGGACCTCGTACGACCGGTGCGGAGGCCGGGACCCGTACGGCCGGGGACACCCGCGCACCCGGCGCGGCCCCGGCGGCGGCCGGACCCCGGGCCGCGAACGGCCGTTCTCCCTCCCGAGCCCTCCGAGCCCCCCACACCACCCCAGGAGCCCCCCGGTGACCATCGCAGCCCTCGAATCCCTCTCCTTCGGACTCGAACGTCTCGCGCTCTCCGCCGCCGTCGCCGGGCACCGGCTGGCGCTGCTCACCGGCGACCGGAGCTACTACCGCCACGAGCTGGCCACCATGCCCGAGGGAGTCCTCGACATCGTGGACGTCGACACGGCTGACCCGGTCGCGGTCCGCCGCGCCCTGGCCGGACTGCCCGACCTGGCCGGGCTGGTGAACATCACCGACACCTGGAGCGTCCCGGCCGCCGATCTCGCCGCCGAACTGGGGCTGCCGGGGCCCGATCCGGCGGACGTACGGGTACTCCGCGACAAGTCCGTCGTCCGGCGGCGGCTGCACGCCGCCGGGCTGAGCCGGATCCTGCCCGCCGCGCATCCGGCGCTGGTCCGGCTGCCCGCCGTGCTCAAGGACTCGGCGGGCACCTCGTCCCAGGGTGTGTGGATCGTCCACGACGAGACCGAGTTGCGGGCGGCGCTGGCCGAGGCCGCGGCGGGCGGCACCAGCTTGAAAGGACGGCTGTTCGCCGAACCGTTCCTCCCGGGGCCCCTGTACAGCGCCGAGACCCTCAGTTGGAAGGGCGAGACCCGGCTGCTGGGCGTCTCCAGCCGGTATACGTCCCGGACGCCCGCCGTCCGGGAGGAGAGCGCCGCCTTCCCGGTCGGGCTGCCGCCGGGCCGGCACGAGACCCTGGCCCGCTGGGTCGCCGACGTACTCGCCGCCGCCGGACACGACCAGGGGTTCGCCCATGTCGAGTTCGTCGACACCGCCCACGGCCCCGAACTCGTCGAGATCAACCGGCGGATCGGCGGCGCGCTGATCGCCGAGGCGCTCTGCCGGGCGCTGGGGACGGATGTCTACGACGCGGTGATCGAGGGCGCCCTGGGGCTGCGGCCGACCCTGATGGACGGCCCCCTGGTGGCGCCCTTCACCGGACCGGCCGTCGCGTTCGTCCTGGTCTACCCGGACCGGCCGGGCACGCTGACGGGATGGCGCGGGCTGGAGCACCTGGCCGCGTTCCCCGGGAACGTGGAGTGGTTCCCGGTCCGCGCGCCCGGTGAGGCCGTCCACGACATCGGCGACCAGCGCGGCTGCACGGGCATGGTGCTGGCGGAGGCCGAGACCGCGGAGCTGGCCCAGCACCGGGCGTGGAGCGCGGCGACGACCGTACGACCCCTGATGGGGCCGCTGCCCGCGGACGGCTGACCGCCGCCGACGCCCGACCGCCCGCGCCGGGCGGCAAGGCCGTCGCCCCGCCGGGCCGTGGAAGCGTCGCCCCGCCGGCCGGCGAGCGGATCAGCGCCGCGCCCGGTGGCCGGGGCGGCCTGCGCCAGGAGCGGCCCGACGGCCGTGAGCAGTCCCCCTGATGTTCCAGACCGGCGGCGGGCGCACCCCGGCCGTACCGCTCGACGCGGCGGCCGGTCTCACGGCCGAGCGCCCGGACCGACCGTGAGTACGTCCCCCACCGGCCTGCGCCGGGTGACCGGGCCCGGGGGGCCGTAGCCGAGCCGGATGACCATGTGGACATGGCCCATCGCGGACGCCGGGTCGCGGACCGCCCAGCGCAGATCGCTCCACTCCAGCGCCTGGGAGGCGACGGAGGTGGCGAGGCCGTCGAGGGTGGCTTCGAGGAGGACGCGTTCCATGGCCTGGCCCGCGCGCAGCCAGTCCGCCGGATGGTCGCGGACCGTGCCGAGCAGGGCCAGCTGGGGGGAGTCCTCGAAGACGGCGGACTCCCGGACGAAACCGGGATCCGGGCCGGGGGCCTCCGCCGACCCGGCCACGGCGGCGGGCGGCGGCCCGGGGTCGGCGATCCGGTCGCCGGGGGCCGGGGGACGCGGATCGGCCGCCGACGGGCCGGGCGCGAAGTCGCGGACCGGGGCCCCGCCGCCCCGGCGCCGGGGGCCCAGGGCGTACCGGGGAATGCCGTCGTCCGCCACGCCGCCCTCCGCCGGGTCGCCGATCCAGTGGGCGATCTCGGCCCGGTGCGCCGGATCCTCCTGTTCGCGGGCGAGCGCCTCGCCGCTGAGTTCGAGGATGGTCCGCCGGTGGAAGGCGTCGGGGAAGGCGAGTCTGGCGCCCTCCATCAGGGCCGCCCGGCCCAGCACGTCGAGCAGCGACGACTCGATCCGCTCGGCGTCGAAGGGGGCGCGGCTGGTGTGGCGGCGGCGCAGCGCCGGATACAGCTCGGCGAGTTCGTCGTACGACTCCGGGCGCCGGGCGACCAGGGAGACCTCGGCCAGCAGATCGGGGTCCTCGGGGTCCGGCAGCAGTTCGGTGACCGCCTGCCACCCGGCGTGCGCGGCGGCGACCCGCAGATTGAGCACGGCGGCGGCACAGCTGATGTGCAGGGCGCGGCGCTCGGGGTCGGTCGACGGCAGTTCGCGGGCCGGATCGGCGCGGATCGTGAACGTCCGGCCTCCGGGGTCGTAGCGGAAGAGCCACGGCTGGGCGTTGTGCAGGGAGGGGGCGAGGGTGGCGTCCTCGACGAGCGACGCGATCAGCGCGTCGTCGAGGGGCAGGGCCTCGGCGGGTGCCGCGGGGGTCGGGGACACGGGTATCGGCTTCCTGCTGGGGGCCCCGCCCGGGTCGCGGCGGGGTCCTTCCAGCGTCGCCGGGGGCCTGCCGGAGCGAAAGGCCAAAAGTCTTATATGGTAAATAAACCAATAGAACTGGATTTTTACCCGGCTTTTTATCGGCGCCGGGTCTCCGGTGCCGATCCGGTGCCGGGGCGGGGGCGGTCGTGAGGACAGCGGCACGTTCCCCGGGGAGACTGGTCCGGACGACCAGCCCGTGAGCGACGTCCCTCTCCGTGAGGAGGTGGCGGCAGATGACGGCCGAGGAGTACGGCAGGAGTACGGAAACGGACCCGGGGACGGCCCCCGGAACGAATCCGGACCCGGGAGCGGCAACGGACGCGAGCCCCGGGGCCGGATCCGGAACCGAGGCCGGGGCCGGGGCCGGGGCCGGGGGCTGGGCGAACCGGCTGCTGACCGCCCCGGACCCGGCCGCCCTGCTGACCCGCGCGCTCACCGACGGCCTGGCCGGTCTGGGCGCGTACGGCGGCTCCGTCTTCCTGCTCGACGGGGACGGCTGGCTGCGGCTCACGGTCCACGAGGGCACCGACGAGGAGAGCATCCGGCGGTTCCCGGTGGTCGCCCCGGACTCCCCGCTGCCCGCCGCCGTCGCCGTACGGGAGCTGCGAACGGTCTACGGGGTCTCCGACGAGCTGGTGGAGCGCTATCCCGATCTCTCGGCGATGCGGACCTCGGTACGGTTCGCGGTCGTACCGCTGACCGCCGACGGCCGGACCTTCGGGGTGCTGGTGGTCCAGTACGACGGGCCGGTACCGCTGCCGCCCGGGGACGACGCCCTGCTGACCGCCGTGGCCGAGGTGTACGCGCACCGGCTGGAACGGCTCCTCCTACGGGACCGGGACCGGGACCGGGACCACGGCCACCGGGACCACGACCGGGACCATGACCGGGGCCTGGACCACGACCGGGCCGGGGAGTCCTCGGGGCAGCCGGAGCCCGGCCCGGGCACCGTCCCCGGACCGTCGTCGTCGGCAGCGGCAGCGGCAGCGGCAGCGGCGATGAAGGCGGCGCCTCACAAGAGGACCGGGAGAACCGGGAGGACCGGGGGATCCGGCAGCCCGGAGCGGCCCACCGGCCGTACCCGGCTCGAACTCGCCATGTCCAGCGGCAATATCGGCTCCTTCGAGTGGGACATCCCCTCCGGTACCGTCATCGCCGACGAACGCGCCATCCGGCTCTTCGGCCTCGACCCCGACCGCTTCGACTCCCTCGCCGAGTCGTTTCTCCGCACCATCCACCCCGACGATGTCGACCGGATCCGCGATGTCATCGCCGACAGCCTCCAGACGGGCGAACACCACGCCGCGCACCGGGTCGTCTGGCCCGACGGCTCCGTCCACTGGCTGGAGTCGAAGGGCGCGGTGGAGCGCGACCCCCACGGCGGGCCCCGGCTGATGATCGGGGTCGTCTGGGACGCCACCGACGAGCGGGAGCGGGCGAAACGGCGGGAGACCCGGCGGGAGTTCGTCCTCAAGGTGACCAACTCCTTCGCCTCCGCGCTCTCCACCGAGGACGTGGTCGACACCATGACCGGCACGGTCCTGCCCGAGCTGGGCGCGAGCGCGCTGGCCATCCATATCGAGCACGAGGGGCGGCTGCTGCTCGCGGGCGCCGTCGGCTATCCCCGCGAGACGCTGGACCGGCTGCGGGTGATGGGAACAGTGGACGACAACCCGCTGGCGGAGGCCCTGCGCGCCGGACACCCCCTCTTCTTCCGGAACCGCGCGGAGTACGTCCGGCGCTTCCCCGACCCCCGGGTCCGGCCGTCCGAGGAGCACGGCGCGTACGTCCTGATCCCGTTGACCTCCGCCGACGGCACGGTCGGCAGCTGTCTCATCTCCTACGAACACCCCCGGGAGTTCGGCGCCGACGAGCAGATCGTGACCGCCGCCATCGCGGGCATCCTCACCCAGTCACTGGCCCGCGCCCGGCTCTCCGACCTGTTCCGGCGGCGGATGACCGAACTCCAGGAGCTGATGATGCCGCGCGCGCTGCCCCGGCTGCCCGGCTTCGAGATCGCCGCGCGATATGTTCCGGCGGCCGAGGGCATGCAGGTCGGCGGGGACTGGTTCGATCTGCTGCCGCGCGAGGACGGCGGCGCGTCCCTGGTGATCGGGGACGTGGAGGGGCACAGCGCGCAGGCGGCGGGCGTGATGGGCCAGCTGCGGACGGCGCTGCGGGCCCACGCCGACGACGGCTACCGGGCCGAACGGCTGATGGCCCGGGGCAATCGCACCCTCTGGGGCCTCGATACGGACCGCTTCGCCACCTGCTGCATCGTGGACGTCTCCCCCCGCTCCGGACACCTCCAGATCGTCCGGGCCGGACACCCGTCGCCGCTGCTCGCCGAACCCGACGGCACGGTCCGGGAGCTGGAGGTCCCCGGCGCGCTGCCGCTCGGCTACACCCCGGCCGACCGCTACCCCGTCTACCACGGGCGGCTCGCGCCCGGGGCGGCGCTGCTGCTCTTCACCGACGGGCTGGTGGACACGCCCGACCGGCCCTACGAGGACGCGGTGGCCGCGGTCTCCCGGCGGCTCTCGGCCTGGATGACCCGCCCGCAGCACGGCGGTACGGACCGGACGGCGGATCTGGAGGCGCTGGTGGAGAGTCTGGTCTCGGACGGACCGGCGCATCCCGGCTACGACGACGTGGCGGTGCTGGTGGTCCGCCGGACGTCGTGGGAGTCGGGCCCGGTGAAGCTGGCGGGCTGACCGGCCCCGCGCCACCCGGAACCCGGCCGGCCCTCGCGCCCGCCGCCCGGACACCCGCCGCTCGGCCACCCTTCGCCCCGTTGCCCGCTAGATATGCCCGGCGCCCATGCCCCATGGCACAAGCGCCGCCGTCCCGGGGTGGAAACGGCCCTTTCCGTCCGATGAGTTCACCCGCCGGAGGAGTGTGGCGGACGGGGGGACGTACCCACTGACCGAGACGGGTGGCTCGTATGACACAGCGGGATACCGGCGCAACAGAGACCACGCAGACACCAGGTACGCGGACCCGGCGGACGGGGACGAAGGCCGGGGACACCATGGGACGGGCCGCACGGGACGCCCGTAAGGAGGCCACGGCGACACCGTTCGCCCAGGACGGGACGACCGGACCGGAGACCGCGTCGCGGAACCGGACCGCGAAGGACGACTCGCCCCCGGGGGGCAAGGGGGGCAAGGCGGCGACCGCCCCCGGCGGACACGTCAACGGCGGCCCCGGCCCCCGTACGAAGGAAGCGGGCGGCCCCGGCCCCCGTACGGACAAGGCGGGCGGCCCGGCGAAGGACTCCGCCGGGCCCGGCCCGGCCGACGCGAAGTCGTCCCGCGAGAAGACCGGCCGGACACCCGGCGAAACCCCCGAATCCCCTGAAACCCCCGAGGCCCCCGAATCACCCGATCCCCCCGAGGAGGTATCCGAGTCCGAACGACTCCTCTTCGGCGGCCCCCTGCGCTACGAGGCGGGCTGGAGCACCCATGACGGATCGTTCCTCGAACTGAACCTCCGGGCCATGATCGTCCGGATGCCGGGGCTGATCGCCGCCACGATCGGACTGGCCAACCGGGCCGATCCGCGCGCCCTGCGCCGGGTCGCGGGCGCCGAACTCGGCGGCGGCATCGCCCAGGCCGTCGGTCTGATCGCGGTCAACCAGGTCCTGGTCCATCTCCTCGGCGGCGGCGCGACCGTCGACCGGCTGATGGCCGCCGTCCCGGCGCTGATCGCGGTCGCGCTCACCGCGGTCGTCGGCGCGCTGCTGCGGTCGGTCTCCACCGCCGGTACCGGCCGGCTCGAACCCAAGGTGTTCCGGGTCGCGACCGAGGAGTATCTGGAGCGGGTCGCCCGGGTCGAGCTCTCGGCGGTCGAGGACGAGCAGTTCCACAAGCTGCTGGACTCGGCCCAGTGGGGCGCGGAGTCCGCCCGCCGGATGATCCGCTTCTCCACCTCGGTGGTGAACGCGGGCATCTCCCTCGTCGCGGCGGCCGGGGTACTGACCGTGCTCCATCCGGCGCTGCTGCCGCTGCTGATGCTGATGACGATGCCCAGCGCGTGGAGTTCCCTCACCATCGCCCGCCGCCGCTATGTCTCCTTCCATACCTGGGTGCAGCACGCCCGGGCCGGTCAGCTCCTCGGCCGGCTGCTGATCGACGCCCAGGCGGCGCCGGAGGTACGGGTCCACAACATCGGCCCGTTCCTGCTGCGGCACTTCCGGATGATGGCCGAGACCGGGGAGCGCGAGCAGACCCGGCTGGCCGGACTCGCCGCCCGTACCGGACTGGTCGCCTCCGGCTGGACGGGGCTGGCGACGGCCGGCACGTACACCACCCTCGGACTGCTGCTCTGGACCGGCACGATGGATCTGGCGGTCGCCGGGACGGCCGTCATCGCGATCCGTACCGGCTCCGCCAACCTGGAGTCGCTGGTGGTCCAGCTCAACCTCCTCTACGAGGAGAGCCTCTTCGTCTCCGACCTCGACACCCTCTGCAAGGAGGCCGACCGGCGGCTGATCCCCGTCACCGGCCGCCCGCTGCCCGAACACGTCGGCGCCGTCCGGTTCGAGAACGTCAGCTTCACCTACCCCGGCGACCACGGCACCCCCGCCCTCGACCGGGTCGACGTCACCATCCCCGCCGGGCGGATCGTCGCCCTCGTCGGCAACAACGGCTCCGGCAAGTCGACCCTCGCCAAACTGCTCTGCGGGCTCTATCCGCCCGACACGGGCCGGGTGATGTGGGACGACGTGGACGCCACCGAGGCCGACCGGGCCCAGCTCTTCGACCGGGTCGCGGTCGTCGCCCAGGACTTCTTCCGCTGGCCCTTCACCGCCCGGGTCAATGTCGCCATCGGCCGCCCCGACGCCCCCCACGACGAACCGCTGCTGGACGCGGCGGCGGCCTACGCGGGAGCCGACGAGACGGTCGCCTCGCTCCCCCGCGGCTGGGACACCCTGCTGGCCCGCGGCTACCGGGGCGGCCACCAGATCTCCGGCGGCCAGTGGCAGCGCCTCGGCATCGCCCGCGCCCGCCACCGCGACGCCCGGATCCTGGTCGTCGACGAACCCACCAGCGCCCTGGACGCGGAGGCCGAACAGCGCGTCTTCGACCAGATCCGCGACATGGCGGCGGACGGCCAGACGATCGTCCTGATCACCCACCGTCTGCACAGTGTCCGCCATGCCGATGTGATCTACGTCCTCGACCAGGGCCGGGTCGTCGAACACGGTTCGTTCGGCGAACTGATGTCCCCCGAGGCGACCGGCGCCTTCCGCCGGATGTACACGGTCCAGTCCCGCCAGTACGCCTACGAGGAGGAACCGGCCCTGGACTGACCCGTACCGCCCCCTGATCCGTACGCCCCGTACCGCCTCCCGCCCCCGGCCCGGTCCCCTGCCCCGGCCGGGGGCGCGTACGGCCGAGGCGGCACCCGTTACGACCAGCCCTCCTTGTTCGTATACGACTCGTAGGAGTAGCGGGTCGCCCGGTCCCACTGCTCGCCCGTGAGGTGTTCATGGGCCCGGTCCGGGACGTAGAGCAGGGCTTCGGCCCAGACGAGGTCCCCGGCGTACGGGGCGAAGAGGGCCGGATCGGCGAGGACCCTCTCGTAGACGGCGCGGCCCTCGGCGACCACCGCCGCGCGGGTGTAGAGGAAGGCGTCGCCCGAGAGGTCGGCGCCGAACTCCCGGCGGTCCAGCCGGTACAGCGCGTGCGAGAGTATCTCCGCGAAGCCGGTGATCTCCGACAGATGCCCCCGCGAGAGCCGGGCCGTCAGGGCGTCGGCCAGCAGGTCGGCGTCCGGGTCGTCGCCCACGGGGCGGCATTCCTCGATGAGCTGCCAGAAAGAGTCCTCGTCCATGGAAACGAGGATGCACCGGACCACTGACAACGGGGCCGTACCCGGATGAATCCGCTTCCGGGCCGCCCCATCCGCCGCTTCCCGGCCAGCCGGTGGCGGGGTGGTGACGGCCGGGTGACGTCCGGAGTGACAGAGCCCTCGGCGGTTCGGTGACAGTCGAGGTAGTGGGGGTTACGGACCGCGTCACACCCCGGTGACACGGGGCGTCCCGGCCGGTGTCGGGGGCGGGTTCACGGTCCGGGTGACAGGTGTGTGACGGTCGGCGTGACGGATTCCGTGACGGTTCGGGGCGGGCCGGTCCGGGTGCCCTCCGACGCCGGATCCGGATCGTCCGCCGGGGAAGTCGGGCGACTGCACACCGGGCCGGGGGCCAGTAGCCGGCGGATGCGCGCGTACTCGGCCGCCATCTCCGGTGTGGCGAGGAAGTCGTCGAGGGAGGCGGACACCTCATGGTCGATGTCCTCGATGGAGCGGACGGCGAGTTCGCAGAGCTCGCCGCGCCGGTTCTGCTCCAGGTAGTTCTTCCAGTGCTCCAACGCGGTGACGGCGGTGAGGACTCCGGTGTCCAGGCCGTCGTCGGCCAGGATTCCGCCGTCGATCGTCACCAGCAGGTCGTGCAATTCGGCGGCGCTCATCATCAGGACGTTCGCGCACCCGGTGGTGAGTGCCGTACGGGCATCCTCGGTGAGCTCGTCCTCGGCGGCGCGCAGCAGCTCCGGCCGCACCAGGCGGGTGACGGTCCGCTCCGCGAAGGCGCGGGCACTGTCCTCGGTGGCCTCGGTGACCAGCCGGAGAATGCTTGCCTCGACCTCGCTGTAGTTCACCGCCGCAGCCTACGGCGTGCCTGACGCCCCAAGTTGGCCGGCAGAGGACACCGGGCTGTCGCGAGGCCGTACGGCCCGCCGGGCGGCGGGCGGTCCCGCGGCCGGGGCTCAGTCCCAGCCCGGGTCGACGAGCCGGGAGTCGAAGAGATCGGCCGGGGCGGCGCCCGGGGAATCGGCCGAGGTGGCGCTGTCGAAGAGTTTCATCGCTCTGCTGAGGTCCGTTCGGAATCGGGGTCGGCGGTCGGATCGGGCTCCCCGCCGGGCGCGGCCGACGGCTCGGGGGCCAGCTCCAGCAGGTCGTCCTCGTACGGATACGGCTCGTACGCGGACCGTGGTCCGGGGGCGGGAGGTAGGGGGGGCGCGGGGGTCGCTGTGTTCTCGGGGGTCGCGGGGATCGCGGGGGCGGCGGGGCTCTCACCGGAGCCGTCGGCGGGCGGCGGGACGGACATGGGCTTCTCCTCCTCGGACCGGGGTTCGGGGCCGGGTCGGGGGCCGGGTTCGGATCGGGGCGAGGGTCGGGGGCCGGGTTCGGGGCCGGGCGATTTCCGGTCAGGCAGCCCCGGCGCCGACTCCGTACCCGCTCGTTCGACGGGTACCGCGCGCCCGGCTCGGCGTACGGTGCGAAGGGACGGGGCGGGCAGGGTCGAAGGCATGGAAACCTCACGGTGACGGAGCGTCGGGGCGGGCCGGACGCGGTCCGGCCGCCGACGGACGACGGCGACCGGACCGTCACCGTGCTACAGGGCGAAACGCGCCGCCGGGTTCCCTGTCGGGGCGGCTTCTCCCCAATCGTGTCCGGATTTTATGCCTGGCGGACCGGCAGCGGGAGTGGTCTCGCGATCGTCCACGCGATCCACCGGGCGCCACCACATATCCGTTCGCCCCCTTTTCGATCCCCTGCGATCCTTTCCGCGTCCGCCGTCGGATCCACCCGCCCATGAGGTCATATGACAACCGATGTACAGAACTTCGCCGTCGCCAACCTGCGTCGCCGCCCCGAGCCGGTCGAAGTCGGCGGTTTCGTCGCGGGGTTCGACCCGTCGACCAAGGAGCCCTATCTCAACTACGCGACTCCGCTCGCCGGTTGCCGCCCCGCGGATGCCGATGTCGCGGCGCTGATCGGGGCGTTCCGGGAGCGGGGGCTGGTGCCCCGGCTGGAGTTCGCGCCGGACGCGGCGCCCGAGGTGGCTCCGGCGCTGCGCCGGGCGGGGTTCGTGACGGAGGCGACGCACAGCTATCTGGTCTGTACGCCGGAGGCCCTGACGCCGCCCGCCGGGCCCGGGGCGCCGGTGGTGGAGACGCCCGGTTCGGACGAGGAGTACGCGGCGGTGGACGCGGCGCTCTCGGCCGCGTTCGGCGGGGAGTTCGCGCCGTCCGCCGAGGGTGTGGCCCGGCTGCGGCGTACCGAGGAGTCCGGGGGCGCGACCCGATTCGTACGCGCCCCCGGCGGCCTGGTCGCGGGGGCGGGGACCTGTTCGCCGCCCGCCGAGGGGACGTCCGAACTGGCGGGGGTCGGGACGCGGCCGGAGTTCCGGGGCCGGGGCGTGGCCGGAGCGGTGACGGCGGCGCTCACGGCGGCCCTCTTCGGCCGGGGCGCGGAAACGGTCTGGCTGGAGGCGTCGGGGGACGGTTCGCGGCGGGTCTACGAACGCCTCGGCTACCGGACCTCGGGGACGCGGCTGTATCTGCGGCTGCCGTAGCGGGCCGGAGGCCGGGTCCGGCACGGAAGGCCGGACCGGCACAGAGGTCCGACCCGATGTGAAGGTCCGACCCGATGACCCTAAATGCCCTCTATGCCGGATATCGTGGATATGCAAACTTTCCCCGTTCGGACGATCCTTTTCGAACATTTCTTCGAAAGGGTTTATCGTGGGCCCCGACGACACGGGAGGGAGAGTTGTGGCTGGTGAGAGGAGGTACGGATGTCCTTTACGCATCTCCGTACCGCCTCCGGGTTCTCCCTCCGCTACGGCGCCAGCCATGTCCACGACCTGGCCCGCCGCGCCGCAGAGCGCGGTCTCGACGCGCTGGCGCTGACCGACCGGGACAGCCTCGCGGGCGCGGTACGGCACGCCAAGGCGTGTGCGGCGGCCGGGATCCGGCCACTGTTCGGCGCCGACCTCGGGGTGCCCGCCGCCCCTCGCCCCGGCCCGCCCGGCGGCCCCGGCGGCCCCGGTCGGCAGCACACCAGGACACCCGCGAAAGGCGGCGTCTTCGTCGCCGAGCCGGCCCAGCGCGCGACCTTTCTGGCCCGGGACGCGGCCGGATGGGCGACGCTCTGCCGACTCGTATCGGCATCGGCGTCGATATCGGATCCGGCGGCGGGTGACGGTGCCCGGGGGCCCGGGGAATCCGGCCTGACCTGGGCCGATCTCGACCAGGCGGCACAGGGTCACACCCCCGCCACCGGATCCGTCACCCCCGTCACGTCCTCCGTCACGCCCCCGGTCACGTCCTCCGTCCCGCCCGCCGCCTCCCCCGCCGACGCCTCCGGCCCCTCCGGCCTCTTCGTCCTCCTCGGCGCCGATTCCGAGCCAGGCCGCGCCCTGGCCCAGGGCCGCCCCGATCTGGCGGCCCGGCTGGCCGAGCCGTGGCGCGAGCGGTTCGGCGACGCGCTGCGGATCGAGGTCGTCTGCCATGACCGCCCGGGTACCGGCCCGGGGTCGCTGCGCCTCGCCGCGCGGCTGCTCGGCTTCGCGGAGGAGCAGGGCATCACCGCCGTACTGACGAACGCCGTCCGGTACGCCGACCCCGGCCAGGGCGAGATCGCCGACATCCTCGACTCGGCGCGGCTGCTCGTTCCCGTGGACACCCGCGACGGCTCGGCGCTCGACGGCGGGGAGCGCTGGCTCAAGGACGCCGGTGACATGGAGCGGATCGCCGAGCGGATCGCCGAGGCCACCGGCGGCGGCCGGACCACGGACCGGGCCCGGCGGCTGCTGGCGGCGACCGAGGAGACCGCCGCCGCCTGCGTGGTCGACCCGGGCGACGCCTTCGGCCTCGGGCGGCTCCATCTGCCCGAGCCGCATCTCATCGGCGCCACCCGGGCCGGTGCCGACCGCGAGCTGGCGGCCCGGTGCGCGGCGGCCATGATGCACCGGGGCCACCACCGCGACCCCGGCCGCTGGGACCGGCTGGAGAGCGAGCTGCGGATCATCGCGGGCCTCGGCCTGGCCGGGTACTTCCTGACCATGGCGGAGATCGTCCGGCTGGTGAGGGAGATGGGCGTACGGATCGCCGCGCGCGGCTCCGGCGTCGGCTCGCTCGTGGTCCATCTGCTGGGGATGAGCCCGGTGGACCCGGTCGAACACGGACTGGTGATGGAGCGGTTCCTCTCCGCGTACCGCACCGCCATGCCCGATATCGACCTCGATGTGGAGAGCGCCCGGCGGGTGGAGGTCTACCAGGCCGTGCTGAAACGTTTCGGCAGTGATCGGGTGGCGACCCTCGCCGTCTACGAGACGTACCGCGCCCGGGGCGCCATCGAGGCCGTCGCCCGCGCCCGGGGCCTGGAGCCCGACGAGGCCCGGCGGCTGGCGAAGGCCTTCCCGCAGATCCGGGCCCGGGACGTCCGGGCGTCCCTGCGGGAGCTGCCCGAACTGCGGGAGGTCGCGGGCGAGGACCACGGCAGGCTCTGGGCGCTGGTGGAGGCGCTGGACGGACTGCCGCACGGTACGGCCATGCACCCGTGCGGGCTGCTGATCTCGGACGGCGGGCTGCTCGACCGCGTCCCCGTGGTCCCCACGACGCTCGACGGCATCGCCATGACCCAGTTCGACAAGGAGGACGTCGAGGACACCGGTCATATAAAAGCCGATCTGATCGGCGTGCGGATGCAGTCGGCGCTCGCCCACACCGTGACCGAGATCGACCGGGTCACCGGCGAGCACCTCGACATCGACGACCCGGCGCAGGTGCCGCTGGACGATCCGGAGACATACCGGCTGATCGCCTCGGCCCGGACCATGGGCTGCTTCCAGATCGAGTCGCCGGGCCAGCGCGACCTGGTCCGGCGGCTGCGGCCGCGCACGATCGACGACATCACCCTCGACATCAGCCTCTTCCGGCCGGGGCCGGTCGCCGCCAATATGATCGATCCGCTGATCGCGGTCCGCGACGGCCGGACCCGGGTGAGCTATCCGCACGAGGACCTGCGGGACATCCTGGCCGAGACCGGCGGCCAGGTCGTCTTCCACGAGCAGGTCATCCGGATCATGGAGACGATGACCGGCTGTGATCTGGGCCAGGCGGACGAGGCCCGCCGGGCGCTCTCCGACCGCGACCGCAAGGGCCGGCTGCGCGCCTGGTTCGCCGACCGGGCCGGGCGGCGCGGCTATCCGCCGCAGGTGGTGCGGGATGTGTGGAAGGTGCTGGAGGGGTTCGGCGCGTACGGCTTCTGCAAGGGCCACGGCGCGGCCTTCGCCCGGCCCACGTACCAGTCGGCCTGGCTCAAGACCCATCGGGCGGCGGCCTTCTACGCGGGGCTGCTCACCCATGACCCCGGGATGTACCACAAGCGGGTCTTCGTCGCGGACGCCCGGCGGAACGGGGTGCCGCTGCTGCTGCCGGAGGTGAACGCGTCCCACGGCGACACCAGGATCGAACTGGTGTCCGGCGACAAGGGTGAGAAATGGGGCGTACGGCTGGGTTTCGCCCAGGTCCGTGGCATCAGCGACAAGGAGACCGGGCGGATCGTCGCGGGGCAGCCGTATGTCTCCCTCACCGACTTCTGGCGCCGCGCCCACCCCAGCCGCCCGGTCGCCGACCGGCTGGCCAGGATCGGCGCGCTCGACGCGCTGGGCACGGGCGGCCGGGCGGGCCGCCGCGAACTGCTGCTGGAGCTGGCGGAGTTGCACCGCCACGGCCGTACGGCACTCGACCCGGGCCAGTTGCCGCTGGAGGAGGCGTCCCGGGACCGGGAGGAGCCGGAGGGCCCCGGCGTGCCACGGGGCCCCGGCCCCCTGACGACGTACACCCCCCTCGACACCGAAGGCACGGAAACCCCCGCCACCGGAACCCCGGCCACCCCCGACGGGCTCCCCGCCATGGACGACTGGGACCAGCTCGCCGCCGAACTCGACGTACTCGACATGGACGTCAGCCGCCATCTCCTGGACGACCACCGGCCCCTGCTCACCGATATCGGCGTGACCCCGGCCGCCCGGCTCGGCGAACTGCCGCACGGCACAACGGTCCTGGTCGCCGGGGTGAAGGCGGCCACCCAGACCCCGCCGATCCGGGGCGGCCGCCGGGTCGTCTTCGCCACCCTGGACGACCCCACCGGCCTCTCCGACCTCGCCTTCTTCGAGGACAGCCACGACCGGTGCGCGGCGACGGTGTTCCACAGCGCGCTGCTGCTGGTACGGGGCACGGTCTCCCGCCCCCGGAACCGGCCCGGCAGCCTGAGCGTCACCGGCGTCGCCGCCTGGGACCTGGCCGAGTTGATCGAACTCCACCGCGACGGGGGCGCGGCGGCCGTCGCCGACCGGCTGACCGGCGCGACCCCGACCTCGGCAAGGGACGACAGGCGGAGCAGCGCCCGGAGCCGTACCCTCACCGAACCCACCGGCTATGTGATGAACGCCTGGGCCGATCTGCGCCCGCCGGGCGTGCCGCTGGTCGGCGGCCGCACCCTCCATCACGCCAGCCGGGGAAGCGCGGGGTGACCGGCGATGATCCTCTATGTGCACTTCGGACTGCGGACGGTCGCCGAACTCGGCGACACCGAGGCGGTGTACCGGCGGCTGGTCGGCCTGGTCGGCGGGATCACCCCGATGACGCAGCCGCTGCCGCCGGACGCGCTGCTGGCCGATGTGGCCGGGGCCCGGCGGTACTTCGACCGCGACGCCCGCGATCTCGCGGCACTGGTCCGGCTGCGGGTCGCGGCGGTCCACGGCGTGGACTGCACGATCGGCGTCGGCCCCAACCCGCTGCTGGCCAGGATCGCGGCCCAGGCGGGCCCGCCGGGCACGATCCGCTGCGCGCCGGAGGACCCGGCGGAGATCGCGGCGTATCTGGCGCCGCTGCCGGTGGCCGTCCTGCCCGGGGTGGGCCCGGCGACGGTACGCACTCTCGCGCCGTACGGTCTGACGACGGTCGGCGCGGTCCACGACACCCCGGCCGCGACCCTCCGGCGGATCCTCGGCGGCCCGGCGGCGAACCGCCTCGGCGAGTACGCGCGGGGCGCCGACGCCACCCGGGTCGTCCCCTCGGCGCCGCCCGAGACGGTCTCGGCGAGCCGGGACTTCCCCCGCGACGAACTCGACCCGGACCACCACCGCCGGGCCCTCCTCGGCTGCGCGGAGGACTTGGGCTGGCGGCTGCGGCGCGACCACCGCGCGGCGGCCGTCCTCACCCTGACGGTCGGCTACGCGGACGGCACGACGACGGTACGCACCCGTACGCTCCCCGAACCGACCGCGCACTCCCGGGCACTGGCCGACGAGGCGTACCGCCTCCACGCGACTCTGGCCCTCCAGCGCGCCCGGGTCCGTACCGTCACACTCCGCGCGGACCGTGTCACCACCGAGTCACACGCCACCCACCAGCTCACCTTCGACCCCTCGGACGACCGCGCCCGCCGCCTTGAGGCAGCGGCGGACCGCGCCCGCACCCGCTTCGGCCCGTCGGCGGTCCACCCGGCGTCCCTCACCCCACCGGCCCCGGGCCGCCCGGACGGACACCGGACCGGCTGACGGCCGGTCCTCCGGAGGCTCGGTTCAATCTCCTCGACGCGGCGACGGCAGGAAGACAGGTGCAGGAACCATCTGGGTGACGATGCGCCAAACGGCGGTATTGGGGTTCTCCCCCGGCGGCACCTGGTCCCCGTCGCGTTTCCTCGCGCACTCGATCGCCCTGTCCACACCGGCCAGATAGTCGGCGATCCGGATACCCGTCTTGTCGTAGGCGGGCAGGTGGGGCTTCAGCCGTTCCTTCACAGCGCGGTACTCGGGCAGATGGCCGACGTGATCGCAGAAGTGCAGCAACAGCCAGTACTCGAAGCAGGGGTTGGATATGGCGAGGCGGACCTGTTTCCGGTCCGCCTCGGTGATGCACTGGCGTACGTCGAAACTGTCGACGTCGAAGACGGCCCAGCACTCGTCGAAGTCGTCCGGGGCCTTCTCGAAGAGGTCGGCGGCGGTGCGGACGACATGCAGAGGCGACCGGCTGTCGGTCTTCACCCTGACCGTGACGGTCGAGGCACGGAAGTGGTCGCGTAACGCCTCGAAGTAGTCCTTCTCGGTCCTCCGGCCCCCGCAGACGACCAGCAGCCGTTTCTTGATCTCCCTCTTCGCCGTGCTCGGCCTGCGGCCATGTGATCTGGTCGTACGGAAACGAGAAGCCACGCACCCTCCCCTGGTACACCCCGCCGGCCCAGGAGCCCGGCGGCCGGACAGCGTTCTGGACGTCTGGACCTGATCAGGAGAAGGCTTCCTCGAAACCGTTCTCACTGAGGTAGGGAACTCCGCCCACGGATCCCCCCAGATAGCGCTTCTCCCAGTTCAGCCCCTCCCGCGGTTTGAAGTCCGTCAGCGGATACAGCTCCGTACTGCCGGTGTCGGGGTTCTTCTGGGTGAACCAGATCTCGTCCCGGCGCAGCAGCTCCTCACCCCGGTTGCGGCCCATCAGGGACGCGTCATGGGTGGTGAAGATCAACTGGGCGTTGCGGGGGTTGGAGTCCGGCCGCTGGAACAGCTTGATCATCTGGGCCAGGAGAAGGGGGTGGAGACTGGTGTCCAGCTCGTCGACTACCAGGGTGTTCCCCTCGTCGAGGGCCCTGACGACCATGCCGGAGATATCGAACCAGGTCTGGGTGCCCCGGGACTCCTGGTCGAGCGTGAAGTCGTGTTCCGCCGCGCCCCGGTGCCGGAAGGCCAGCGCCGATTCCGTTTCGATCAGGGTCCTGAGCTGGTGCGGAAGCTCGGGGCGCGTACCCCGGTAGTGGACGGTGGCCTTTCCGTTCCGATGGGAGACTCGGAAGGCGGTACTGGGGCCCGTACGGTCGGGATCCTCGCGGAACTCGATCTCGAAGTCCTCCACCCGGGTCTCGCTGATACCCAGATCGGCCGCCGCGATCAGCTTCTCGACCCGGCCCCGCCGCTCCTCGTCGCGGAGAAGCGCGATGGTGTTGCGGCGCTGGGTCGACCGGCTGTTCTCCGTGTCGTCCGCGAACCAGAGCCGCCGGGCGAACCAGTCGTGGACGGCTTGGGATTCAGGGTTGTTGGCCTTGGCCGATGTGGAGATATAGAGACCGGTGTCCGGGGTGATCTCCTTGACCACCTCGGCCCGGGCGGAGGCGAAGCTGGGCCCGAAGTAGTACTCGTCCTCGGCCCGCTCGGAGTCCCGCTCGAACAGCACGCGTTTCTTCTTCTTGGGGAAGGCGTGCAGCCATTCCTCGGTGATGCGCTCGGTGGTCGCGGAGAACCCGTAGGCGTACCGGATCCCCTCGATGTCCAGTTCGACGGCGAACGAGGTCGGCTGCCGGGCGGATTCCTGGTCCAGGAGGAAGGGGGTGAGACGGATCCGGCCCCGCCGGTTCCAGCCGCCCTGGTCGGTCACCGCGTCGTGCAGGAACTCCAGCGCGCGTAAGACATTGGACTTCCCAGACGCGTTCGCCCCGTAAACGGCGGAGACATTGAGCGGGGTGGTGCCGTCCCGGTAGACGGGGCGGAGGTCAAGCTCCTGCGGCTCTTTCAACGATCGGTAGTTCGCGACCCTGAAATTGATCAACACAAGCTATCCGCCTCCTCCATTCTGCCCACCAACTCGCCTTGTGAACAAGTGAATTGCAAGATAGGTCTTCACTCAGGCTAGGGGGCGGGGAGTCGACCGTAAAGCGAATCAGAGTCGTGATCGGTGCCGCGCATGTGTTCGGAACGGATGACGCGGCGCCCGTACGCCCGGGGGCCGTACGGGTCGAGCCCCGCTCAGGCCACGATCAGCCGGAGGCCGAGTTCCGCCGCGCCCAGACCGGCGAGTTCGGGGTTGCGCTCGGCCCACCGGCCGGAGTCGAGATCGGCCCGGAGCGCGGCCACCGCGCGCCGTTCGGCGGCCGGCCCGACCCGGGTCCAGACCGAGACCGCGCGGCGGACCTCCTCATCCAGATACGCCTCCGGCCGCCGCCAGTGGGCCTCGAAGAAGCCGTCGGCGCAGTCCCAGGGCACCAGCACCGGCTCCGTACGGCCACCGACCGCCCGGACCAACCGCTCCAGCGGGGGCCGCCCGGCGACCAGCCCGGCGACCTCGGGGAGATAGTCGCGGCTCAGCCAGAACCGGTGCCGCCAGCCGGGGTCGCCGGTCTCGTGGGTGAACACCACCACGCGCCGGGCGACCCGGCGCATCTCGCGCAGCCCGGCGATCGGGTCCCGCCAGTGGTGCACGGTGCTGAAGGCCATGGCGGCGTCGAAGGTCTGGTCCTCGAACGGCAGCCGCTCCGCGTCGGCGGCCACACAGCGCGCGGCGCCCGGAGGCCGCCGCGCCCGCATCACGGCGGACGGCTCCACGGCGGTCACCTCACGGTCCGGGGGTTCGTAGGACCCGGTCCCGGCCCCCACGTTCAGTACGGTCCGCGCATCCCCGAGGGCGGCCCAGACCTGGGCGGCGATCCTCGGCTCGGTCCGCCGGGTCGCCGGATAGGCGGCCCCGATCAGGTCGTACAACCGCCCGCCGGACGATGTCGTTCCGTTCTCCGTCACCCGTGCCTCCAGCTCTCTGTCGACCGCCGCCACCATGGCGGCGGCATGGTCGCGCCGCTCCAGCAGCAGCCCGCGCAGCCGCCGCAGCCGGGCGACGGGGTCGGTGCCCGGGTCGTCGACCAGATCCGCGATCTCCCGCAGCCCGAACCCCAGCCGCCGGAAGGCCAGCACCTCCCGCAGCCGCTCCACGTCGTCCGCCGAGCAGGCCCGGTATCCGGCGGGGGTCCGCGCGGAGGGCCGTACGAGCCCGATCTCGTCGTAGTGGTGCAAGGTACGAACGCTCACCCCGGCCAGCTCGGCCACGCGCCCCACGGTCAGGTCTTCCGCCATACGAACGACGATGCGGCATCACGTGACGTGAGGGTCAAGGCGTCGAGGATGTGCTCGGGGCAGGTGATGTGCCCGGGGTGGACTTCGACGGGTGCGGTAGTGGTTCTTCGGCAGAGCCCGCATTGGGCGGTGTCGGGCGCGGGTTGCGGCTCGGTGAGGAGCCCGTCGCGGGTCACCGGATCCACGTCCACGCGGGTCCGGGGCGGGAGGCGCGTACGGCGACGGGCTGTTCGAAGTGGAGCCCGTCGCGGGCGATGATCAGCCTGCGGGCGCCGGGTGGGGCGGTGGTTCCGGTGGTGGTCGCGGTGGCGCGCTGCCGGAGGATGGCCTGGGCTTCGGCCCGGGTGGGGCTGTTCCAGGGCTGGGCCCACGGATCGGCCGGAGGCTGGACCATCACGATGACGGTGGGTCGGCTTCGACGCGGCTTCAGTAAAGCCCGTACGAGGGTGATGAGGCTGGAGATAGGGTCACGCATACGACAGGTCAGCTCCTCGGGGGGCTGGTCGGTTGAGCCCCGAGTGACCGTTGCGACCGGTCGGTCGGGGCGTCTTGGTTTCTGCGGCGTGGGTGGTCCCGGCTCCGTGCCGCGGGGGACGGTTGTACGGAGCCGGGACCCGTTCCCGAGCCCGGGGCGCGGGGCCACCGAACCCGGGAGCCTTCACGCGCGCCGAACCCGCTTCGGGACCGGCTTACGCGGCTTCGGACACTCCGGATGCGCGTACAACGACGGCCGAGACCCGGACGCCGAGAACCCGAGCATCAACAAGGTCTCCTCGGTCCGCTCCACCAACCGCTCGCAGTACACGCAGTACTCCGGAAACCCACCCAACACCGGGCCAGGAACGCCGGTCACCGTATCGGTGTGTCGCCCAGGGCACAGGGCTTCGACCAGATGACGCCGGATCTCCTGGCCGTGCGGAAGCAGAATCGGGTGCCCGGTGCGGTCGTGCCACGGCGGTGTGTCCCACCGGGTCCGATGGGACGGCGGAAGGGCGATCCAGCCGGTGGGTCCCGTACGCAGTTCGACGGTGGGCAGTACCCCGTTCTCCAAGGCGTGCTGCCCGGTCGCGGCACGGACCAGGAGCACCGCGCGGGTGTCGTCGACCACGCACGGCACCACCACGGCCTCGCCCACAGCCGCCAGCGTGGCGAGCCCCGTCTTCTTCGGCATCACCAGTGCGTCGAAGTATTTCGTGGTCGCGATGAGAGCACCGCCGAGGGCGACCTCGTCGCCGGTCAGCACGGCGACTTCCCGTCGCGGATGGGCGCCGGGGGTAAGGCAGTCCCGTTCGCCGCAGGTACAGCCGGACCGGGGCCGGTAGCGGTGTCCCGTCGCCACGGGCCAGCCGAGGAGTTCGCGGTAGGTCCGCGAAGCGCGTTCCGGAACGCTGGTGTTGATCGGCCCCATGGCCGCTCCCCTGAAATGATCGCTCGAACACGGAGGGTGACAGCTCCGAGAGTGGCCCGGGGAAACGGCGACACCCCCTAGAAAATCTAGGGGGTGTTTCGGATTAGGCGCCGACCAGCCGTTCAGTACACAAGTTCCATATTGCGGACCAGGAAAGAAAGCTGCGACGCCTGGGTCGGTACGCCTTTCATGGCCATATCCGTGACTGCGGCCCGGGCCATGGGATCGCCGAAAACATAGGCGGGCGCGTCCTTCGCGGCCTCCCGCAGTTTGAGCACCGCCGAAGCGCTGCGTCCCATCCGGTGCAGCGCCCTGGCCTCGTCGATCCGGTAGTGGACCCGGCGCTCCTTGCTCGGCACCGTACTGATGTCGACCTCCGGCACCCTGCTGAGGCCGGTGTCCGGCTGGTCGACCTCCACACCGGCTTCGGCCGCGTGCACCGCCACCGTGCCCCGGCCGAAGACGGTCTGGGAGCGCAGATCGTAGTAGCCGGGGCCGAGCCGGTCGGCGTCCTCCAGGGCGGCGGAGATCCGGGCCCACGCGTCCGGGCCGTCGGCGCCGCGTGCGAAGGCGATCGCACACCGCAGATGCAGGGCGCCCCGCAGGGACAGCGCCTCAGTCGGCGCGTGGGCCGCCGAGGCGATCGGTTCCAGATCCCGCAACGCGGCCTCGGCGACGACGACGGTGTCCCGGAGGGACGCCTGGTGGAGCAGGGCCCCGCAGCGGTCCCAGGCGACGGCCGCCTTCACCAGCGGGTCATCGAGCAGGGTGGCGGCCCCGGCGGCGACCTCCGCCGCAGCCCAGGCCAGATCCGGGTATCCCAACTGGTTGAGGCACATCCGGGCCGTACGCGCGGCGTCGACCAGCAGCCGGAGCGCATCCGCCCGGGCGGCGCCTTCCGCGACCAGGAGCGCCGTGTTCAGATCCTCGATCATGACCGGCAGCCGGGTCGCGAGGGCGGGCAGATCCGCCGCCTGCCGCTCACGGTTGGAAGCGGCGGAGTTGGCGTCCATCACGGCATCGGTCGGAGGCGCGCCCTGCGGGATGAGGCCCGGGTGTCCCGACAGGATGAGCGACGACCGCCGAAGCCCCGTACGGAGTGCGGGGATATGCGCATGGGCCAGGGACCCGCCACCGCGCCGGAGCCGGAACGGCTGACCGAGCAGCCACACCACATCCACATCGCATTGATGTGCGATGGCCGTGATGACGGAGTACCGGTCGAGCGGTTGACGCCCGGACTCGACATTCGCCATCCACGACTCGGTCCGCCCGAGGAAATCCGCGAGTTGGACCTGGGAGAATCCGGCGGCGTTCCGGGCGATACGTACCCGGGTACCGATGTGATCAGTGACAGGAAAGTGCATTTCGGGCTCCGTTCCGTCCTCGGCCTTCAGAACGGTACCCTCACTGCGCACCATCCAGGACAGGGCGAACACCGGTCTTGTTATGGCCGGTTGTGCGAATGACAACCGAAATTTCCGAGCCCTGTAGCCCGTGTCTCTCGGCACCCGGACGAGGAGCACCCGCCTACGGCGCGAGGAGAACACCACATGACACGCACACTGGAGATCACCCCCATCGGGGTTGTCGTCGGCGGGCGCACCGAGCCCACCGACGACCGCTGGACCGGCACCGCGATCATCCGGCTGGACCCGGACTTCCCGGCCGAAGTCGTCCAGGGCCTGGCGGAGTTCTCCCACCTCGTCGTGGTCTGGCACTTCCATCTCGCGTCCCCGGACGATGTCGCCCTGCACGCCCGCAGCCCAAGGAACGACCCCCGCTGGCCCGCCACCGGCACGTTCGTCCACCGCAACCACCGGCGGCCCAACCAGCTCGCGCAGTCCTTCCCCCGGCTGCTGAAGGTCGACGGGCTCGATCTCCACGTTACGGACCTCGACGCCGTCGACGGATCCCCCGTCTACGACCTCGCCCCCTACTTCCACGAAATGGGCCCCCGGGGCACCGTCCACCAGCCCGCCTGGCCCGGCGAGATGCTCGCCGACTACTGGGCGGACTCGTGAACTCCCGTCACCTCGATGCCCCTCGGGGCGGCGGGTCAGCGGGACGGCAGGGTGGCGAGGAGGCCGACGCTCTCCGCCAGGGCGCCGGGCTGGCTGAGGGCCCGGAAGTCCGCCTCGACCTCCGACAGGTCGAGGACACCGGCGCGGATCGCGTGGTACCGGACGAGCGACCATACGAAGACATCGAGGTTGTCGAACTGCGTACCGTCCTCGATGACCTCCTCCTCGTGGAACCACACCGCGATCCGGCCACTGGCGAGGACCACGTAGTAGTTGCCGCCGCCGTCCGCGCCTATGGACCAGACGTCGTCGTCGGACAGCTCCGTCTCGTAGTCGGAGTCGAGGATCCGGCAGTCGTTGGCCTCGAATTCGAAGGCGTACGACCAGTCGTGGATGTCCAGGCACACCGGCAGTGTCCCGGCCCGGACCCGGCGGTCGTAGGCGGCCAGGGCGGTCGCGGCGGCGGGCAGCAGCTTCGCGAGGAAGGGAGCGACGGGGCGGGTCGACTCGGGGACGGAGACGCGTTCCTGGTCGGGGAACCAGCGCGCCAGATCGCCGTCCAGATCCCGGTCCACGTAACCGGCCAATTGCTCAACGGTGAGAGACATGCGGCGAAGATAGCGGAGGGGTCCGACATCCTCGGGCCGTCCGATTCCGCTCCCTCCTCCTGGTCCGGTTCCGCGCGCTTCCCAGCGGCTTCGGACGGTCCGGGGCCGCCGATACCGGTGGTCGTCGGAGGTGTGCGGGCGGAGTCGCCGCCCTACGTCTCGGCGATCTCCCGCCGGAGCTGATGGGTGAAGCGGCGCAGCAGATCCAGCGTCTCGGCATGCTCGGCCCGGCGGTCGTCCCGGCCCCTACTGGGCCGAGCGTCCCAGGCGCGGCGCGCGAGGGCGTCGGCCAGTTCGACGGTCTCGTCGGCGCAGAGCAGATATATGGCCGATCGGGCTTCCTGCATACGGTCCGCCAGCTCGTTGGCCCCGGCGCCGTCGTCGCCCAGCCGGGTGCCCCGAAGGTGGTCGATGAGCTGGGAGACGGCAGTGTTGAAGCCGATTCCGGCTTTCAGTTTCTGCTCCCGCAGCCACATGCGGTCCTGTCTGCGCGCGGTGAACCAGGCTCCGAACACAGCCCCTACGAGGCCAAGAGCGGCCCCCACGGCCACCGGCACGATATTCACGACGTCAGCTCCCCCAGCGCCACGACTCTCCGGGCCCGAAGAGCAGATCGATATCTTCTCGGATCATCGGCAAGTCCGCGTCGGCCCGCTGAACGGAACCCGATGTCAGAGAAGTGGTCGCGGCGACGGCCGAGCCGAACCGGCGGATCGATCTCCACTACGACAGCGATTTCGACAGGATCGCCGACAACACCGGCCGACCCGCCGAATGGGTCGTACCGCCCGGCGCCGCCGACCGCTGTGGACGGACGTGAGGCGAACCCGTACACACCGTCTGTAACGGGAAAAACACCCCCACGCCGCTTCGATAACATGATCGGGCTACCAGCATCGCCTGCCCATCCGTCCTTTACCGGAATACGTGCCATCGAGCGCGAAGGGCGACTCTTCACCCCCACCAGACTCGAAGACATCGGCCGGAAAATTGATACGAATACATAACGGAACGACGCCCGCGGGTTGGCGCCGACCCCAGATACTCCTGTGGGCCGCGGCAGGCGCCATCGCTCTCGGATTCGTGATCGCGCTGGAGATCGCCGCGCGTCATCACGGTGCCCCGGGGCCGATCACCACCCAGTGGCGCGAGGCGATCTTCCGGCCCGTGTCGGGGCCCCTGCTGTACGCCAGCATGGCGCTGATGATGGTCGTCCTGAGCTGGCGGCAGCGGGCCATCGCGTTCTCCGTCGCGGTCGGGATCGATGTCGTCTTCGCGCTCGTACGGCTGCCCTTCGGGGCCGCCCAGGGGTACGGCAACGGCGCCCTCTGGGTGATCATCGGGGTTGCCGTGCTGGCGATCACGCGCCGGACCGGGGCCGAGCGGACGCTGATGCTGAAGGGCGTCGGGCTGGGGCTGCTGCTGGTGACCGGGCGGAAGACCGGTGACGCCTGGCTGCTGATCACCTCGAAGACCAAGCCCGAGGTGCTGGACCCGTATCTGGTCGTCGCCGACCAGGCGCTCGGCAGCCCGTCGTGGGTGGTGGGCCGGATGGTCGAGGCGACCGGGTCCGTCGGGCACAACGTCCTGGACTGGGTCTATGTCCAGCTCGCGGTCGCCGCGGTCTGTGCCGCGCTCTACCAGCTCCGGCATGTCGCCCGGGACGGCCGGTTCCCCGGGCATCACCTGGTCCGCACGTTCCTGGTGATCGGGCTGCTGGGGCCCGGTATCTACATGATCTTCCCGGTGGTCGGACCGATCTACGCGTACGGCGTCGAGGGCGGCGCCTTCGCCGCGGCCAACGTCTGGCCGGAGACCCTGCCGTCGATCGGCACCCCGGTGCCCATCCCGTTCGACGAGATCACGCCGCGCAACTGCATGCCCAGCCTGCACACCGCCTGGGCGACCGCGATCTACATCCACACCCGCCGCAGCCCTCGCCCGCTGCGCTGGGCGGGCACGATCTGGCTGATCGCGACGCTCGCCGCGACCCTCGGCTTCGGCTATCACTACGGTCTCGACCTGGTCGCCGGTGTCGTCTTCACCCTCACCATCGAGGCGGGGATGCGCGCCCTGGACCGCGGCTGGAACCGCCAGGTCGTCCAGTTCGTGGCGTACGGCACCGCCGTCTTCGCCGCGCTCCTGGTGTCGTACCGCTTCCTGTCCGTCCCGATGGGCGACCACCCGTGGCTGTTCGGGCCGCTGGTGCTGCTGGCGATGGCCTCGGTGATCTACGCCTATGTACGGCTCACCAGGCGCTGGGACCGGGACGCCGAGGCGGAGGCCGGTAAGGAGACCGAGACCGCGGCGGTCCCGGGCCCGAGGACCGAGGTCAAGGCCGACACCAAGTCGAAGTCGAAGCCGAAGCCCGACTCCGAGCCGGAGGCCGAGGCCGAACTCGTCTGATCCGCACCCGCGTCACCGCACATCCGAGGCGCCGCCCCCGATATCACGGGGGCGGCGCCTCGCGTTGTCCACAGGCTCCCGCACCGGCGGCGGATGCCGGATACCGTCAGGATCATGGAATCACCGAAGGGAAACCTCACCGACCAGGCGCCCGCGAACCCCGCCGCCACCGACGACATGCTGGCCACCCAGCCCGTCGGCTACTGGACCGGGCTCGCGCACGCGACCGTCACCCGGCATCTGCGGGACGCCATGGCGAGGACGGACGTCACCCAGCCCCAGTACTGGGTGCTGAACCTCGTGCACGGCCGCCCCGCGCCTCCCGTCGCGGCCGAGGTCGTCGCCGGGCTGACACCGCTCGCCGACGGGCCGTACGAGATAGCCAGAACCGTCGACCAACTGCTCCACCGGGGCTGGCTGCACACACTCCCCGACGGCCAGGGGCTGGCGCTCACCGACGCCGGGGAGACGGCCAGGGTGCGGCTGCGCGAGCTGGTGACCGAGGTGCGTGCCGTGGTCCACCAGGGGATCGACGACGAGGAGTACGTGGCCGCCCTCAAGGTGCTGCGCCGCATGGTGGCCAATGTGGAGGACGCCGGGCGTCCCTGATCCCCCCGGGGATCTGCCGGGGTCCCCCGGCTATCGTCCCGGGCCGAAGGCGCCCGTGGGGAACCACAGGCCGCGCGCCTGTCCCGCCTGTCCCGCCTGTCCCGCCTGTCCCGGGGCCGTCGCCCGGACGTGCTCCAGCAGCGCCGGGAGCGACGGGTGGGGGTTGTCGCGGTGCCAGAGGACGGACCAGGGGTAGGCGGGGGTCGGCGGTGCGATCCGCAGCCGTCGCGGGGGCGGTCCCGCGTCCCGGGTCAGCCGGGTGCCCCGGCCCGCGAAGGTGACCAGGGTGCGGGAGTCGGCCACCGTGTCCAGCAGGGCCGGCCAGCCGAAGTCGGGGCCGCCGCCGTCGACCGTGAGGCCGAAGACAGCGGTCAGCTCGCGGTAGAAGTCCGACCATTCGCGGCCGTCGCGGAGGCCGGGCATCCAGATCGTGTACGGGGCGAGACCGGCGAGGGTGACGGTACGGGCCCCGGCCAGCGGATGGCCGGCGCCGACCACCGCGTCGAACTCCTCCAGCCGGGCCGGGGCGGCGGCCAGCCGGGGATCGGTCAGGGCGACCGGGCGCCGGGGGTAGCCGAACGCCGCGTCGATCTCCCCCGCCGACAGTGCCCGGGCCGCCGCGTCGGCGCCCTCCAGGGTCACCGTCTCCAGCGGCACCCCGGGGTGGTCCCGGTGGAAGTCGTGGAGGAGCCCGGCGGGGGCCAGACCGGGCCGCAGGACGTCGACCCGGAGCGGGCGGGCGGGTTCGGGTCGTACGGACGCGGCGGCCCGGCGGATCGCGGCGAGCACGGACCTGGCGTGCGGCAGGAACGTCCGGCCCTCGTCGGTCAGTACGGCACCCGACGGCACCCGCCGCAGCAGGGCGACGCCGAGGGACGCCTCCAGGGACGCGACGCGCTTGGAGACCGCCTGCTGGCTGATCCCGAGCCGTCCGGCGGCGTACCGGAACTGGCCCTCCTCCGCGACGGCGACGAAGGCGCGTACGGCTTCCGGGTTCATCGGACCGACGGTACCGGGCCCGGGCCGGGCGGGCTGTTCGGACCCGGGGCGAGGGGACGGCCGGGAGGCCGACCGGGGACGGCCGGGGACGGCCGGGGGCGACAACCGGCGGTGGTACGGAAGGCCCGGCGGTTGTTTGCCGCCCCGCGCCCGGCCGGACTTGAATGCGGATCCCGCCGCGCCGACCCCGGGAGTACGGGAATGCCCCGACCGCCTTTCACCCATCTCCATGTCCATACGCAGTATTCGTTGTTGGACGGTGCGGCGCGGTTGAAGGACATGTTCGACGCGTGCGACGAGATGGGGATGACCCATATCGCGATGACCGACCACGGGAATCTGCACGGGGCGTACGACTTCTTCCATACGGCGGTGAAGGCGGGGGTGACGCCGATCATCGGGATCGAGGCGTATGTCGCGCCCGAGTCGCGGCGGAACAAGCGGAAGATCCGATGGGGTCAGCCGCATCAGAAGCGGGACGACGTCTCCGGTTCCGGTGGTTACACCCATAAGACGATCTGGGCGTCGAACAACACCGGTCTGCACAATCTCTTCCGTCTGTCGTCCGACGCCTATGCGGAGGGCTGGCTCCAGAAGTGGCCCCGGATGGACAAGGAGACCATCGCCCAGTGGTCCGAGGGGCTGATCGCCTCCACCGGCTGCCCCTCGGGCGAACTCCAGACCCGGCTGCGGCTCGGGCAGTTCGACGCGGCGCTGAAGGCCGCCGCCGACTACCGGGACATCTTCGGCAAGGGCCGTTATTTCCTGGAGCTGATGGACCACGGGATCGAGATCGAGCGCCGGGTGCGGGACGGGCTGCTGGAGATCGGGAAGAAGCTCGGTATTCCGCCGCTGGTCACCAATGACTCGCATTACACCTATGAGCACGAGTCGACGGCGCATGACGCGCTGCTCTGCATTCAGACGGGCAAGAACCTCTCCGATCCGGACCGGTTCCGGTTCGACGGCTCCGGTTACTACCTGAAGTCCACGGACGAGATGTATGCCGTCGACTCCTCGGACGCCTGGCAGGAGGGGTGCCGCAATACCCTGCTGGTCGCCGAGCAGATCGACACCACCGGAATGTTCCGGCCCCGGAACCTCATGCCGAAGTTCGACATCCCCAAGGGGCATACCGAGGTCACCTGGTTCCGCGAGGAGGTCTTCGCGGGGATGCGCCGCCGGTTCCCCGGCGGCTGGGGCGAGCGGTACGGGCGGCAGGCCGAGTACGAACTCGAGGTGATCGTCGAGATGGGCTTCCCCGGCTACTTCCTGGTCGTCGCCGACTTCATCATGTGGGCCAAGCGGAACGGCATCGCCGTCGGCCCGGGGCGCGGCTCGGCGGCCGGGTCCCTGGTCTCGTACGCGATGGGGATCACCGACCTCGACCCGATCGAGCACGGACTGATCTTCGAGCGGTTCCTCAACCCCGAGCGCGTCTCGATGCCCGATGTCGACATCGACTTCGACGAGCGCCGGCGGGTCGAGGTGATCCGCTACGTCACCGAGAAGTACGGCGCCGACAAGGTCGCCATGATCGGCACCTTCGGCACCATCAAGGCCAAGAACGCGATCAAGGACTCGGCCCGGGTCCTGGGGTATCCCTACGCGATGGGCGACCGGCTCACCAAGGCCATGCCCGCCGACGTCGGAGGCAAGGGCATCGAACTCGCCGGGATCACCGATCCCGCCCACCCCCGCCACCAGGAGGCGGGGGACATCCGGGCGATGTACGAGAACGAGCCGGACGTACGGAAGGTGATCGACACCGCGCGCGGTGTGGAGGGCCTGGTCCGGCAGATGGGCGTGCACGCGGCGGGCGTGATCATGTCCAGCGAGCCGATCGTGGACCACGCACCGGTCTGGGTCCGGCACACCGACGGCGTCACCATCACGCAGTGGGACTATCCGCAGTGCGAATCGCTCGGCCTGCTGAAGATGGACTTCCTCGGCCTGCGGAACCTCACCATCATGGACGACGCCGTCAAGATGGTGAAGGCGAACAAGGGCGTCGACCTCGAACTCCTCGGCCTCCCCCTCGACGACGCCCGGACCTTCGCCCTGCTGGGCCGGGGCGACACCCTCGGGGTGTTCCAGTTCGACTCCGGCGCCATGCGGTCCCTGTTCCGGCTGATGAAACCGGACCAGTTCGAGGACATCACGGCGGTCACCGCCCTCTACCGGCCGGGCCCGATGGCGATGAACTCCCACACCAACTACGCGTTGCGGAAGAACGAGCAGCAGGAGATCGTCCCCATCCACCCCGAGTTGGACGAACCGCTGCGGGAGATCCTCGATCTCACCTACGGCCTGGTGGTCTACCAGGAGCAGGTCCAGAAGGCCGCCCAGATCCTCGCGGGCTACTCCCTGGGACAGGCGGATCTGCTGCGCCGGGCCATGGGCAAGAAGAAGAAAGAGGTACTGGACCGGGAGTACGTCCCGTTCCGCGACGGCTGCCGGGAACGCGGCTACTCGGACGAGGCGGTCCGCGCGGTCTGGGACGTCCTGGTGCCCTTCGCGGGGTACGCGTTCAACAAGGCGCACGCGGCGGCCTACGCGCTGGTGTCGTACTGGACGGCCTATCTCAAGGCCCACTACCCGGCCGAGTACATGGCCGCCCTGCTGACCTCGGTCAAGGACGACAAGGACAAGTCGGCGGTCTATCTCAACGAGTGCCGCCGGATGGGGATCAAGGTCCTCACCCCCGATGTCAACGCGTCCCGGGCCGACTTCGCCGCCCGGGGCGACGATGTGATCCTCTTCGGCCTCTCCGCCGTCCGCAATGTCGGCACGAACGTCGTCGACGCCATCATCCGGAGCCGGAAGGCCCGAGGCGGGTATGCCTCCTTCCCCGACTACCTACAGAAAGTGGAGGCCGCCGCCTGCACCAAGCGGGCCACCGAGTCGCTGATCAAGGCAGGTGCGTTCGATGCGCTCGGGCATACCCGGAAGGGGCTGCTGGCCCATCACGAACCCATGATCGACAGTGTGCTGGCGGTGAAGCGGAAGGAGGCCGAGGGCCAGTTCGACCTCTTCGGCGGCGGCCCGGACGGACCCGGCGGACCCGGCGGACCGGACGGATCCGCCGGCCCGGACTCCGCCGTACGGGGTGTCCCCGGACTCGATCCCGTCTTCCCGGCCGACGAGTGGGAGAAGCCCCAGCTGCTCGCCCAGGAGCGGGAGATGCTCGGCCTCTACGTCTCCGACCACCCCCTCTTCGGGATCGAGCACGCACTCTCCGCCGCGAGCGACACCCCTGTCGCCCGGCTCGGCGACGACGGCCGTCCGGACGGTTCGGTGGTCACCGTCGGCGGGATCGTCTCCGCCCTCCAGCGCAAGACCACCAAGCAGGGCAATGTCTGGGCCATCGCCACCGTCGAGGATCTGACGGGATCGATCGACTGCCTCTTCTTCCCCGCCGCCTATCAACTGGTCGCGGCCCGGCTCGCCGAGGACACCGTCGTCCTGGTCAAGGGGCGGCTCGACAAACGCGAGGACCTGCCCAGGCTGATCGCCGCCGAGCTGCGGATCCCCGACCTCGCCGCCGCCGACGGCACCGCGCCCGTCCGGCTCGACATCCTCGAATCCCAGGTCACCCCGGCCGCCGTGGCCGCCCTCAAGGAGGTGCTCCGGGCCCACCCGGGTCCCGGTCCCGTACGGCTGCGGATGCGCGGCCGGAGCCGTACCACCGTCTACGAACTCGGCTACCGCGTCGCGCCCGGACCGGCGTTCTGGGCCGATCTGAAGGCCCGGGTCGCGGTCACCCGCACCCCGGCACCGGATCAGCCGGCCGGCGGGCCGGTGTGATCCGGGGGTGCGCCGGTGTGATCCGGGGGTGCGGTACCGAGGCCGCGGACGGCGGAGTCGTATCCGGCGAGCAGGTCCCGGAGTTGGCTGACTGCCTCGGGCGGGACTTCGGCGGGGGCCGTCTCCGCGACATAGCGGGCGGCGGCGGTGAGGGCGGCCAGCTCGTAGGTGTGGAGGGTGATCCGCAGGACGGTGGGGCGGACGCGTTCCAGTTCCATCGCCGGGGCCCGTCAGGACGTGTCCTCCTTGGCCCTGACATAGGCGGCCACCTCGGCGAGTTCGGCCGCGAAGGAGTCGTAGTCCTCCTGCATTCCGTTCAGGTAGGCGCTCCAGCCGAGGGACGCCTTGGCGTAGTGGACCGCTTCCTGGATCTCCTCGTCCGTGGCGCCGAAGAGTTTGGCGGCCTCGGTGTGGAAGAGGGTGCAGTAGCGGCACTTGGTCTCGGCGTGGATGGCCACGCCCATCAGTTCCTTGTACTTGTTGGGGATGAGCGTCTCGCCGAGTTCGAGCCGCTTGAAGATCTCCCATTCCGGACCGAGGAGTTCGGTGGGGATCCGGGAGAAGAAGTGCGGGACGAGTCCCAGGGCCTCCTTGATCTCGGCCTCGATCTCACCCCGGTTGACCGTGGGGGTGGTCATGGCGCGTCGCCTCCTGTGGCTGGTCGCAGGGCCCTGACGCACCCGGTTCCGGGCCTCGCCGGGCCCTCGTTTCCCAGCCTAGACCCGTTTCGGGTACGCGTCACCGAGCGGTGACCGTACGCGGTCCGGCCTCCCCGGACCGTCATCCCCCGCCGCCGGGCCAACCGCCCCGCCCGGGTCCCGCCGACCGGGATCAGCGGGATGCGGAATTGCAAAATTCTGCAATTCGCAGGATGCTGGGGCGTCGGATCGGCCGTGCCCGCAGGTAGCCGCGGGCCCGGCCGCCTACGCCCCGGGCCGGGGCCCGGACGGACGAGGGGGCGCGAACACTGTGGCGCTCCCCGGTCTCGACGCTCTCCGCGCGCTGCCCCGCCGCCTCGTACTCACCCTGCCCGCCACCGGGCCCTCCGTCCGGGTCGCCCGCGAGAACGCCGAACAGGCTTTGCGGGAGTGGGGGATCGCACCCCGGCACCGGGTCGCGGACCCGGCGCTGCTGATCCTCGCCGAACTGGTCGCCAACAGCGTCCGGCACGCCGCCGAGCTCTCCCCCTCGGTCACCGTCGTCCTCGGCGCGAGCCCGGCGACACTCGCCCTCGGGGTCCACGACCGCCACCCGGAGCAGCCGGTGCTGTCGCCGGAGCGGACCGGGCCCGGCGGCGGTCTCGCGACCGTGCTGGAGCTGACCCGGGACCTCGGCGGTACGGCGTCCGTCCTGTCCGATACCGAGGACGACGGCAAGACCGTCTGGATCGACCTGCCGCTCTGACCAAGGGTTTCCGGTCCGGACCGGGCGGCTTCGGACCGGCGCCCCGCCCGCCGGCCGGGGCCATGCCCGATGATGAGCGCATGGCGAAGAGTTCACAGGGGCCGCGATCCGAGATGCGTACACGTCCGGCGGGGCCGGTCCGATGAGTACACCGCTGTACCAGCTCAAGGCGGAGTTCTTCAAAACCCTGGGTCACCCGGTCCGGATCCGCGTCCTGGAACTGCTGAGCGAGCGGGAACACGCGGTCTCCGAACTGCTCCCGGAGATCGGGGTGGAGGCCGCCGCCCTCTCCCAGCAGCTCGCCGTGCTGCGCCGGGCCCGGCTGGTGGTGACCCGGCGCGAGGGCTCGACCGTGATCTACGCCCTGGCCAGCCCCGAGGTCGCCGAACTCCTCCGGGTCGCCAGGACCATCCTGACCGGGGTACTGGCCGGGCAGGCCCGGCTGCTGGAGGATCTGCGGGCCCGCGACGACGGTCCGATACGTCCCCGGGAGTGAGCCGCCGGGAAGGTCTCGGCCCGCCGCCGGGACCCACCGGGCTCCGCCCGGAGTCCGCCGGGCAAAGGCCGGGGGCCCGTACCGCTGTTACGGCGGTACGGGCCCCCGGCCGGTTTCCCGGTCGGCTCACCGAGCCCGGGTCACGAACCCCGGGTCACGGGGTCTTCTTCGTGATCTGGAGGTCCGCCGTCGGCCGTTTGACCGTGCCGCCCGGCGTACCCGTCGTACTGCTGTTGTTGCCCGCCACCGGGTCGCGGGTCGTCGCGTCGACGGTCGCCGTGTTCCGGATGTCCGAGCCGTCGCCCGTGTAGTCCGGCGCCAGCTTGACCCGGAAGACCCAGGTCACGGAAGCGCCGGGGGCGAGGGTCGGCAGCGGGCCGCAGACCACCGCGTCCTCCGACAGACAGTCGTCGTCGGACGACACGAAGGTCAGGGCGGTCGGCAGGACGTCCCTGACCTCGACGTCCTCCGCCTGCGACGGACCGTTGTTGGTGACCGTCACCTGGTACTCGAAGGTCTCGCCCGGCGCGACCGGGGCCGAGGTGACGGGCCGCTTGACGATCCCGAGGTCCGCCGACGGCTGGGCGACCGTACCGCCGGGGACGGTGGCCGTGTCGGAGTCGTTCCCGCTCGCCGGGTCGATGTTGTCGGCGGTGACCCGGGCGGTGTTCAGCAGATCGCCGCCGTCGCCCTTGTACGCCGGGTCGACCCGGACCGTGAGGATGTACTCGACCGTTTCGCCGACCCCCAGCGGGGCGGTCCGGCGGCAGGAGACCGCCTGGCCGGAGGCCGTGCATCCGGCGGGTGACGACGAGACGTACGTCAGCCCGGCGGGCAGGTCGTCGGTGAGCCGGACGTTGAACGCGTCCGCCGACGGGCCGTTGTTGGTCACCGTGATCCGGTAGTCGAACCGCTGGCCCGGGATCGGCGACGCGGTGCCGACGGGCTCCTTGGTGACCGCGAGGTCCGCGTACGGCTGGTTGACCGTGCTGCCGGGGAGTCCGGCGGGCGGGCTGGTGTTGTTCCCGGGCACCGGGTCGGCGGTGTCGGAGTCCACCACGGCCACGTTCTGGATGTCGGTACCGTCGCCCCGGTAGTTCGGGTCGAGCCGGACCGTGAAACGCCAGGTCCTGGACGCGCCGGGGGCGAGCGTCGGCTGCGGGCCGCAGCTCACGTTCTGCCCGGTGGCGGTGCAGCCGTCCGGCGACGAGACGAAGGCCAGCGGCCCCGGGAGGGTGTCGGCGGCGGTGACGCCGGCCGCCCGCGACGGGCCGTCGTTGGTGACGGTGACCGCGTATTCGAAGGTCTCACCGGGCGCGATGACCGTACCGCTGGTGGGCCGCTTGGTGACCCAGATATCGGCCTGCGGCTCCGTGACCCCGCCGGGCGGCAGGACCGGCGGCGAGGTGTTGTCCACCGGGTTGGGGTCCTCCGAATCGGAGGTGGCGGTCGCGGTGTTCCGCAGATCGGTGCCGTCACCGGTATAGGAGTCGCTCAGTTTGACCCGGAACGTCCAGGTGACCGTGTCACCGGGCGTGAGCACCCCGCGCGGGCCGCAGGTGACGCGCCGGCCGGAGGCCGTACACGGGTCGCCGGAGGAGACGAAGGTCAGCCCGGCCGGAAGATCGTCGGTCGCCGTGACGTTACGGGCGTCGGACGGGCCGGTGTTCTCCACCGTGATCCGGTACTGGAACTCCTCGCCCGGGGTGGTCGGGCCGGTCCCGATCGCCGTCTTCAGGGTGTTGAGGTCGGAGACCGGGTCGAACGGCCCCGGCGGGGTGACCGGGTCGGTGGTGTTGTTGCCCGGGTCGGGGTCCACGGCCTCGGACGTGCCGGTGGCGGTGTTCCCCAGATCGGAGCCGTCACCTTGGTAGGAGGGGCTGATCCGGACGACGAACGTCCAGGTCTTGGTCTCGCCGACGACCAGCTCCGGCTCCGGGCCGCAGGTCACGGTCAGTCCGGCGGCCGTGCAGCCGTCCGCCGACGACACGAACTCCAGACCCTCCGGCAGGGTGTCCGTGGCCACCACGTCACGCGCCACCGACGGGCCGTTGTTCCGGGCGGTCAGGGTGTACGTCACCAGCCCGCCGGGCGGGATCGCGGCGGCGGCCACCGCGGGGGCGAGGGTGCCCAGCTGGGTCACGACCCGGGCGGGCGCGGCCAGGTTTACGGCGCCGGCGGTCCCGGCCCCCAGGGGCAGGGCCGCTCCGGCCAGGACGACGGCGACCGCGGCTCTCACCACGGATCTCGGGCGCCGCCGCCCTTGTCTGCTGCTCGGTCTCATCTCGTCTCGGATCCGTTCGTCGGGGTCGGGGAAGGGGGCGGGGTCGGGTCGGGAGTCGGAGGGCGTAGGGCGTAGGGCGGGGGTCCAAGGAGCCGGACGGCGGGGGTACGGCCGGTCCGGTGACCGGGGTCGCCGGGTCACCGGACGGCCGGGTCCTGGGGCGCCGCGCCCGGCCGGGAGGGCGGCGCCCGCTCGCGCGGCCCGGTCAGTCGGCGCGTTTGGCGAGCGTCACATCGGCCGTCGGCGGGGTGACCCGGCCGCCCGGAACGCCCGCCGTACCGCTGTTGTTGGCGGGGTCCGGGTCCTGGGTGGTCGCCGTCGCGGTCGCGGTGTTCCGCAGGGCGGTGCCGTCGGCCGCGTACCCGGGATCGATCCGGACCCGGAACGTCCAGCTCACCGACGCCCCGACGGCCAGCGGGGCGGCCGAGGCACAGCTCACGTCCTGACCGCTCGCGGTACAGCCGTCGGGTGACGAGACGAACGAGAGCTGGGCGGGGAGGGGGTCGGAGATCCGGACGCCCCGGGCCACCGACGGGCCGTTGTCGGTGACGGTCACCCGGTAGTCGAAGGTCTGCCCGGGGGAGACGGGGGTGGAGGTGACGGGCTGTTTGACGGTCCGCAGATCGGCCCGGGGCTCCGTCACACCGCCGGGCGGGGTGACCGTACCACTGGTGTTGTTGGCCTGGTTCGGGTCGGTGACGGCATGTGTCACGGTCGCCCGGTTGCCGAGGTCCGTGCCGTCCCCGGTATAGGTGTCGGCGAGTCTCACCCGGAAGGTCCAGGACTGGGAGCCGCCCGCCGCCATGGTCGTGGCGGCCGGGCAGGTGACGGTCTGGCCGCTCGCCGTACAGCCGTCGGGTGACGAGACGAAGGTCAGCCCGGCGGGCAGGGTGTCGGTGATGGTGACGGCACTGGTGCCGGAGGGGCCCGCGTTGCTCGCGGTGATCCGGTAGTCGAAGGTCTGACCTGGTGTGACGGGTCCGGTGCCGAGGGCCGTCTTGGTGACGGAGACATCGGCCAGGGCCAGGACCGTGGTGGTCGTGGAGGCGCTGTCGTTGGCCGCGTTGGTGTCCGTCCGGTCGGCGGGCGGGAAGACGGTCGCGGTATTCGCATACGTTCCGGCGACGGTGGGCGCCCGGCCCCGGATGGTGTAGGTGACGGAGCCGTCGCGCGGCAGATTGCTCGTGGCGACGATGCTGTTCCCGCTGCCCGAGGTCTGGAGACAGGTACTTCCGACGGCCGCCGCACAGGTCCAGGTGACACCGGTGAGACCGGGGACGTTGTCCACCAGCCGGGCGCCCATCACGTCGTTGGCACCGCTGTTGGCGACCGTGACGGTGTAGGTGACGGGGTCGCCCGCGTAGACGGTGGCCGGGCTGCCGGTCTTGGTGACGGAGAGATCCGCCGGGACGTTGATCTTCAGATCGCCGATCTCGTGGATATTGGTGGCGAGTCCGGTACCGCCCGAGAAGCCGACCTTGAGGGTGGAGGGGAGGGCGGGCTGGCCGGTGATGGTGGAGACGTCGTAGTTGCTGACGACCTGGTTGAGCGGGGTGCCGGGGCCGGTGTCGGACCAGATGGAGACCATCAGCCGGCCGCCGCTGGGGGTGACCGTGACCCGGACCGTGCGGTAGTCGCCCCGGCCCAGGGTCTCGACGGTGCCGCCGGGACCGGCGACGGAGGTGCCGAAGCGGTAGCCGGTGGTGCCGTTGCCGCCGCCGCGCAGCACGATCCGGTTGGCCTGGCCGCCGGGGCCGCCGTTGCCGACGGCGTTGGAGGAGAAGTTGCCGAACTCGTCCAGTCCGATGCCGAGGAAGGCGCCGGGGACACCGGGCCGGTTGCAGGGCGGGCCGCCGCCGCAGGCGTAGCCGAGGCTGCCGCCGGTGGCCCCCGTGCCGTTGGCGGCGTTGCCGTCGGCGAGGAAGAAGGTCAGACCGTCGCCGCGTTTGCCGTCGAAGGTGGTGCCGCCGTAGGTGGCATAGGTGAACTCGGCGACGATTCCGAGGCTGGTGGGGAAGGAGTCGTTCATCTCCCAGCCGCCCGCCTGCTGGATGGCGGCGCTGGTCAGCCGGAGCCAGCCGCCGCTCTGATAGCTGGCGGTACCGGTGAGGCTGCCGAGGTTGCCGGTCGGCCCGTCGAAGGGTTCGTGGACGGGGAAGCTGAGGGCGCGCGGGGCCGCCGCGTGGGTCGGCGGCGGGGCGAGCAGCAGGGCGGCCAGTACGGCGGCCAGGGTGAGGGCGAGTACGGATCCGAACCGGGCCGGGGGCCCGGACCGGCGGACGCGGGTACGGTGCCGGGCCGTACGGAGTCGGGCCGGGTGGCTGCTCATGGCCGGGGGCCCTCCTCCGGGGTGCCGGACGGGCCGGGGGCGCGCAACTGACGCCGGGAGAGCAGGACGAGGGCGCCGCCGGTGGCCAGGGTCAGCCCGGCGGACCAGGGCAGCCAGCCGGGGACCTCCCGCCCGGTCTGGGCGAGCTGATGCGGCTTATGAGGCTTGTGGGGTTCTTGGGGTTCATGGGGCTGGTTCGGTTCCTGCGGGTGGTGCGGTTCGTGCGGGTTCTGCGGGCCGTTGTCGTCCGGGTGCTCCAGATAGAGGGGGCCGCCGTCCGGGCCGGTGGTACCGGGCCGGTTGTTGTTGTTCCCGGGTACGGGGTCACGGGTCACGGCGGTGACATAGGCCGTGTTCTCGATCTCGCAGCGCCGGTGCTGGTGGGCGGGGTCGTCGCCACCGCCACCGTGGTCACCGCCGCCGCCACCGCCGCCTCCCCGGAGGTCCGCGTCCTCCCGGACCCGTACCAGCAGTTCGTAGCTGGCGGACTCCCCGGCCGGGAGCCGGTCCAGGACCGGGCAGAGCACCGTACGGTCGTCGTCCGGGGACGGCGCGCAGCCGTCCGGCGACGACTCGAAGGCCAGTACGGCGGGGAGCGCGTCGGTGACCCGGACGCCGACGGCCGTCGCGGGACCGTTGTTGCGGACGGTGATCCGATAGGTGAACCGGTCGCCCGGCAGCACGGTGTCGGTACGGCCCGGGGGCAGGACCGAGGTCTTGGTCAGGGCGAGGTCGGCCCGCCCGGTGTCGGGGGGAACCGGGACGCCGGTGTGCGTGGCGGTGTTGTTCTCCTCGTCGGGGTCCTCGGTGCCGGAGCTGACCACGGCGACATTGGTGATGTCGGAGCCGTCGCCGGTGTAGTCGTCGGCGGGCCGGACCGTGAGCAGCCAGGTACGGGTCTCGCCGACGTCGAGGGTGGCCAGCGGGCCGCAGGTGATGTTCCGGCCTTCGGCCGTACAGCCGTCGGAGGACGAGACGAAGACCAGCGAGTCGGGCAGCCGGTCGGTGACGACGACGTCCACGGCCTGGGAGGGGCCGTGGTTCACCACCGAGACGCGGTAGGTGTACGGGGTGCTCTCGGTGGCCGCGGTCTCCGGTGCGCCGCCCTGGTCGGTGGCCTCGGACCGGGCACCGGGCGCCCCGGCGGCGGCGGAACCGCCGGGTCCGGTGACGGTGACATCGGGCCCGGGGCCGGGGCCGGGCCGGGGTTCGGGGCCGGGGCCGGGGCCGGGGCCGGGTCCGGCAGCGCTGGTGTCTGTGCCGGTACCGGTGCCGGTGCCCGTACCGGCCGACGCCGACGCCGGACCGGAGCCGACCGGTTCCCAGCTGACCGCGAGATCGGCGCGCGCCGGGGAGAGGGGCCGCGTCCCACGGGCCGTACCGTCGGCCCCGGGTGACGCCCCGTCGCCCGGCGCGGCCGGGGTGACCGTACCGGCGCGGCCGTCGGCGCCCGGGGCCGTACCACCGCCGGACGAGACGCCCCGGCCGCTCTGACCGGCGCCATCCGTACCGGCGCCGCTCTGCTCGGTACCGCCCGGCTCAGCGCTTTCGGCCGCCCCCGCCGGGTCCGCCCCGCTCGCGGCACTCCCGGCACTCGCGCCGACCGGCGGGGCCAGGGCGATGAGCCCCGCGCCCAGCGCGCAGCAGACGGCGGCCAGACCGCGTCCGCGTCCGCGTCGGGCGCCCGGTACGGGCCGTCGCCCGGGGATGCGTCTCATGGGGGGTGCCTTCCGTGCTGACCGGTCCTTGGTCCACGGACTGCACCCTCCCCACCCATGATCAGTTCATCGTATAAATACGGCTTAAATACCTCTGACGGTGGTATCGATGACAGCCACTCAGGTGCCGGCCGCCGCCCGCCGCCCGTACTACCAACGGACTCGCCGTCAGACGAAGGCGCCGAGCGCCACTTCGGCCGCCTCCGCGATCAGCGCGTCCTCCCGCTTCGCGTCCTCGACGTCCTTCTTGGAGAGCACGGAGAGCACGATCGGGGCGCGGCCCGGCGGCCAGGCGATCCCGATGTCGTTACGGGTCCCGTAGCCGCCGGAGCCCGTCTTGTCGCCGACGGTCCAGCCCGCGGGCGCCCCGGCCCTGATCAGCGCGTCACCCGTGGTGTTCCGCTTCAGCCAGTCGACGAGGACGGCCCGCCGGTCGGCCGGGAGCACGTTCCCCAGGGCGTACGCCCGCAGATCGGCGGTGAGGGCGCGGGCCGTACTGGTGTCCCGGAGGTCGCCGGGCACGGCGTCGCTCAGCTCGGTCTCGTAGCGGTCGCAGCGGGTGACCCGGTCGCCGATCGCGCGCAGCGCCCTCTGGAGCCCGGCGGGCCCGCCCAGCTCGTCGAAGAGGATGTTGGCCGCCGCGTTGTCGCTGTAGCGGACGGTCGCGTCGCAGAGTTCGCGCAGGCTCATCCCCTTCCCCACCCTCGGCTCGGTGATCGGCGAGTGCGGCTCGATCACCTCCGGGCCGAAGACGATCCGCCGCTCCATCTGGCGCAGGGTGTTCCGTTTCAGTACGGCTCCGGCGATGAGCGCCTTGCAGGTGGAGGCGTAGGCGAACCGCTCGTCGGGCCGGTGGGCGACCGTACGGCCGCTGCCGGTGTCGATCGCGTACACGCCGAGCACCGCGCCGAACCGCCGCTCCAGCGCCGTGAAGGCGGACCCGGTCGCCCCGGCGGCCGGGCCGGAGGCGGTGGCGGCCGGGCCGGAGGCGGGGGTGCCGCCCGGCGGAGCCTTGCGGCCGGGCGCCGGGGACGTGTCCGCGTCGCAGCCGACGAGGGGCACGGCCGCGAGCCCGGCGACGGCGGCGAGCGCGCCCCGGCGCGAGAGATCCCGGCGCGAGAGGGGGTGTCCGGTCATGGTGAGTACGTCCTTCCGTACGGCTGTCCTGGCCCTTTCCGGGCCGAGCAGAACAGCGGGCCCGCCGTCGCGTCCAAGACCGATAGGGCTAACGCGGTCATCCGCGGACGGCTATGACCGCAGGTCACGGGTCCGGACCGGGGCGGTCGGCGGCGCCGGGCGGAGCCCGGCCGTAGCAGAGGAGTGACATTCCGGCGGCCGGGCGGCTCGGCCGGGCCGCCCGGCCGTCGCGGGCCGTCGCGGGCGGCCCCAGCAGAGGCGGCCCACCGAATATCTGGATAAAAAAGGCTCATGGTGCGATCCGGGCGCTCCTCCGGGGCGGATGGCGGCGGGGCACGGTCCGTTCTCGGGCCGCGCAGCGTCGTGGGGCAGATGTTCGCGCTCCAGCTCGTCGTCGTCATCCTGCTCACCCTCGGCGCCGTCGTCCTGCTGCTGGTCATGGCCCGGCAGGAGAGCCACCAGGAGGCGGGCAGCCGGTCCCTGGCGATCGCCGAGGGGTTCGCCCACGCCCCGGGGACGGCCGCGGCCGTCCTGTCGCCGGATCCGACCGCCGTACTCCAGCCCAGGGCGGAGGAGGCCCGCAAGGGGGCCGGGGTGGATTTCGTCGTGGTCCTCAACCGGGCCGGTACCCGGCTCACCCATCCGTTCCCGGACCGGATCGGCAAACCGACCTCGACCGATATCGAGCCCCTGCTGGCCGGGGAGACCGTGGTCGAGGACTGGGTGGGCACCCTCGGACCGCAGGTCAGGGCGTACGTCCCGGTACGCGGGCCGGACGGCGCGGTGGTCGGCGCCGTCGGCGCGGGCGTCACGGTCGCCCGGATCCAGTCCGCCGCCCGGGAGCAGCTGCCCGCCGTCCTGGGCGGGGCCGCCGCCGCGGTGGCCCTCAGCACCGGCGGCACCGCCATGCTCAGCCGCCGGCTCCTGCGCCAGACCCACGGTCTCGGACCGGCCGAGATCACCCGGATGTACGAACACCATGACGCGGTGCTGCACTCCGTCCGCGAGGGCGTCGTGATCGTGGGTCCGGACGGCGGGCTGCGGCTCGTCAACGACGAGGCGCGGCGTCTGCTGGACCTGCCGCCGGACGCGGAGGGCCGGGAGGTGGCCGGGCTCGACCTGCCCCCGGAACTTGCGGAGCTGCTGGTGTCGGGCCGGGAGGCCACCGACGAACTGTTCCTGGTCGGGGAGCGGACCCTGGCCGTCAGCCAGCGGCCCACCCGGGGCCCGACCGCCCCCGCCACCACCCCTGCCGGCCGCCCCGCCGGCAAGCCCGGGAGCGCCGAGGCCCGGAGCGGCGCCGGGCGGGTCGCCACCGTACGCGACACCACCGAGCTGCTGGCGGCGTCCGGCCGGGCCGAGGCGGCCCAGCGGCGCCTCCGGGTCGTCTACGAGGCCGGGATGCGGATCGGCAGCACCCTGGACGTCCGCCGGACCGCCCGGGAGCTGGCCGAGACGACCGTCGGCCGGTTCGCCGACTTCGTCACCGTCGACCTCGCGGACGCCGTGCTGCGCGGCGACGAACTCCACGGCGCGGAGCGGGACGTCCGCCGGATCGTCGTCGCCGGGATCCGCGACGACGCCCCGTTCTACCCGGAGGGCTCCCGGATCGAACTGGCCTCCGCCACCCCGCAGGCCCGCAGTATGGCCACGGGCCGCCCGGTCCTGGAGCCCGGGCTGAGCGCCGCCCGGGACTGGCAGACCCAGGACCCCGGAGGCGCCCGGCGGCTGGTGGAGTACGGGGTCCACACCCTGCTCGCGGCCCCGCTCGCGGCCCGGGGCACCCTGCTCGGCGTGGTCTGCTTCTGGCGCGCGGACCGGCCCGAGCCGTTCGACGCGGACGATGTGGCGCTCGCCGAGGAGGTCGCGGCCCGGGCCGCCGCCTCCCTCGACAACGCCCGCCGCTATACCCGCGAGCACACCATGGCCGTCACGCTCCAGCACAGCCTGATGCCGCGTTATCTCCCGGCGCAGGAGGCGGTGGAGGTCGCGTACCGCTATCTGCCCGCCCAGGCCGGGGTCGGCGGCGACTGGTTCGACGTGATCCCGCTGCCGGGCGCCCGGGTCGCGCTGGTCGTCGGCGACGTCGTCGGCCACGGGCTGCACGCGGCGGCGACCATGGGCCGGCTCCGTACCGCCGTCCACAACTTCTCCGCCCTCGATCTGCCGCCCGACGACATCCTCGGCCACCTCGACGAACTCGTCGACCGGATGGACCAGGAGCGCACCCCCGGCGACACCGGACCGGACGTCACCGGCGCGACCTGCGTCTACGCCGTCTACGACCCGGTCACCGGCGACTGTGTGATGGCCAGGGCCGGACATCCGCCACCGGTCGTGGTCGACCCCGACGGCCGGGCCCGCGTCCTCGACGTACCCGTCTCACCGCCCCTGGGGAGCGGCGGCGGACTGCCCGTCGAAACCACCCGGTTCAAGCTGGCGGAGGGCGCCCGGCTGGTGCTGTACACGGACGGCCTGATCGAGCGCCCCGAACGGGACATCGACACCGGGCTCGACCTGCTCTGCGACGCCGCGTCGGGCCGCCCCGGCCTCGACCCGGAGGAGACCGTACGGGCCGTGCTCGCCGCGCTCCCCGGCGCCCAGCCCCGGGACGACATCGCCCTCCTGGTGGCCCGGACCCACCGGCTGGACCCCGGGCGGATCGCGGAGTGGGACGTGCCGTCGGACACGTCCGCCGTCGCACCCGTACGGGCCCGGTGCTCGGCCCGGCTCCGGGAGTGGGGGCTGGAGAACATCTCCTTCACCACGGAACTGATCATCAGTGAGCTGATCACCAACGCCATCCGGTACGCCGCCCAGCCCATCACCGTACGGATGATCCACAGCACCTCGTTGATCTGCGAGGTCTTCGACGGCAGCAGTACGGCACCGCATCTGCGGCGGGCCGCGATCACCGACGAGGGCGGCCGGGGGCTCTTCCTGGTGGCGCAGCTCGCGGACCGCTGGGGCACCCGGTACACGGCCCGGGGCAAGGCGATCTGGACCGAGCAGAACCTCCACGGGCCGGGCGGCGGCACCCCCGGCGGCCCCGATCTGACGGACGCGCTGCTGGACCAGTGGAGCCTCTGACTCCGCCGCGCCCGGCACACCGCTGTCGCGGGCCTACGGCCTACGGGCCTACGGGCTGCCGCCGGGGCCCGGCGCCCTCGCCGAAGGCGGGACCGGGGCCGGAGCCGAGGCCGCCGCCCCGGACGGACGCGTGATGGGACCCGGGGGCGGTACGTCCCGCCGGAGCCGCGCCCGTACCGCCTGATCCGCGCCCGGAGCCGGAGCCGTACGCGGGCACCCGGTGCGGATCCCCGACGGGAACGTACGCCGGGCCCGGAGCCGGGGCGGTGTCCGCGACCGTGGTCCAGTCCGCCACCGTCGCCGGGCGCCCGGGACCGCCGTCGGCGATCGCGTACGGCAGGGTCGAGGCCAGCGCCCCGACGAGCGCGAGGGTCACACAGCTGCGGTAGGCCACGATCGCGGGCGCGGTCGCGGTCACGGTCCGGCGGGAAAGTTCGATCACACCCCCGATCCTTCCGGCCCGGCCCCTCGAAGTCGTCCCCCTTTCCGCCGTACTCCGGCCTCCTCCTCAGGACGGACCGGGCGTACGGCAACCCGGGCGACCCGGCAGCCCGGCAGCCCGGCGGTCCGGTGGGCGGACCCGGGCGGACCGGCCGGGCGCGAGGAGCCGCCCGATAGGCTGGCCCGACCATGCGCACCGTCGACCCCGTCAAGCACGCCGCCCGGCGCGGCCGGATCCTGGAGTCCGCCGCGGCCTGTTTCGCGGAGAAGGGCTTCCACGCCACCCGGACGGCGGACATCTCGGCCCGGGCGGGCATGAGCCCCGGCAATCTCTTCCACTACTTCCCGACGAAGCACGCCATCGTGCTGGCCCTGATCGAGAAGGAAGGCGCCGACACCGCGGCCCATCTCGCCGAGCTGGCCGCCGCCGACGACCCGCTGGCGGCGCTCTTCACCCTGGTCGACACCGCGGCGGAGCTGGCCGCCGACCCCGCGTACGCGAGCCTGACCCTCAGCACCGCGTCCGAGGCGCAGCGCGACGAGGCCGTGGCCGCCCTGCTCTCCCGCAACGACCTCGAACTGCGGACCGCGATCGCCGGTCTGCTCCGCCGCGCGGCCGACGCCGGACGGGTGGACCCGGATCTCGCCCCGGAGGCGGCGGCCACCTGGGTCGCGGCCCAGTTCGACGCGCTCTTCGCCCGGGTCGCCACGGACCCCGGATTCGCCCCGCTGGACCAGGCGCCGCTGCTTCGGCTGCTGCTGACCCGGTTCCTCGCCGTACGCGAAGCCTGACGTACCACCAAAAACCCGGCGTTCGTGCGCCGTCGCGTACCCCCTCGCCTCCGCCTGCCCGGGGACTCGGCACGCCCCGCCCCTTGACTTCGATAACGCCATTATGTTGATAATCGCGTTATCGAACGACCGTCAACGGGAGTGAGAGCATGGGGAATTCGCCCGGAAACAACCGCCGCACCTTTCTCCGCACCACTGGTTCGATCGGCGCGATCGCCGCCGTCACCGCGTCCAGCACGGGATTCACTCCGGGATCCGCCTCGGGATCCACCACCGGCTCCGGATCGGACTCCGGCGCCCGCCCAACACCCGCCGCCGGGAGCTGGGATGCCGAGCTTCCGGAAATGCGCCGGTATCCGGCCCTCCGGGAATTGCACGGCGCCATCAGGGCCGTCGCCCGCTCCCATCCGCGCCGTACCGAACTACGGACGATCGGGCATTCCCGGGGCGGCCGGGAGCTCCTGATGCTCTCGGTCGGCAAGGGCCGGGAGAACGCCCTCGTACTCGGCGGACCCCACCCCAACGAACCGACCGGCTTCCTCACGGCCCTCCACCTGGCCCGACTGACGGCCCGGCGGCCGGAGTTCGCCGAGGGGCTCGATCTGACCTGGCACATCGTCCCCTGTATGGATCCGGACGCGGCGGCGCTGGGCGACGGCTGGTACGGCGGACCGCACACCGTCCGGAGCTACTACGGGAACTTCTACCGGCCGGCGTTCCGCAACCAGGTGGAATGGACCTTCCCGGTCCCCGGCGGCTTCGACCGCCCCCTACCGGAAACCCGCCGGTTGATGACGGTCATCGACGAACTGAGGCCAAAACTCGTCTACAGCCTGCACAGTTCGGATTTCTCCGGATTCCACTTCATGATGAACCGGCCCGCGCCGGCGCTGATATCCGATATCGAACGGACCCTGACGCGGCGCGGGCTGCCGTTCCATCGCGGCCCGGCCGACGGCGGCGCCGAACCCCTCGGTCCGGGCTCCTTTCTGCTGCTTCCGCCGGCCCCCGGGACGGGCGGGCAACTGCCACCCGGCACTTCGAGCTTCCACTACGCGGCCCGGCACGGGGCGCTCGGCCTCTTGCCCGAGACCCCGATGTGGCACACCCCCCAGCTCTCGGACGTCTCCGACAGCGGCCACCGCTACAGCACCCTGCTCGGCCGGGCCGCCGAACGCCTCACCCGGGACGGGGAGCTGCTGACCGCCGTGACCGACGGCGCGCGGGACCGCTTTCCGCCGGGCTCACCCCTCGCCGAAGCGGTCGACGAGGGCCTGCTGCCCATCGGCCGTACGGCCGGGGCGTACCGCGAGATGGCGGCGGACCCGGCGTGCGGGCGTCCGGCGACCGTCGCGGAGCAGTACGACCTCCGCTGGCTCACGTACACCCTGACCCTCCGCACCGGCGGCATGCTGAACCGGCTCGTCACCGACCCGGCGGCCGACGGCGCCGGCCCCGGCGACCGGGCGCGGCTGCGGAGCTGGTTCACCCGCCGGTGTGCGGAGATGGCCCGCGACTTCCCCGGCCGCGCGTACGACCCCCGGGAACTGGCCGCGGTCCAGATCGAGATCGGTCTCGCCGCCGCCGCGGCCCGGTAGTCTCGACGCGGGCACGACAGCGACGGCGTTTCCCGGAACCGCCGTTCGAACCTCCAGGGACTCTTCATGCGCCGCACCCGCGCCGAACAACGGGAACACAACCGCAGGGCCCTGCTGGCGTCGACCCGGCACCTCCTCACGACCCGGGGCACGAGCGTCCCCGTCGACACCATCGCCGAGGCGGCCGATCTCACCACCGGGGCCGTCTACTCGATCTTCGGCAGCAAGCGGGATCTCTTCCTCGCGGTGGTCGAGGAGGGCGTCGCCGAGTTCGCCGAGGGGGTCGCCCGGCTGGGTACGGACGGGGCGACCCTGCCCGGCCTGATCGAGGCGTACGCCCGCCGGGTCGCCGCCGGGGTGACCGACGACTTCCCCGAAGAGGCCCGGCTCGAAGTCCTGATGCTGCTGCTCTGCCTGGACGACCCGTTCTTCCGCGAGGAGTGTCTGCGGCTCCAGCGGGCCCAGCGGGACGCGCTGGCCGGGCTGCTCACCGGCCGGGCCGTCACCGACGGCCCGGCGGCCCGCCGGATCGACCGGGCCGAGGCGACGCTCATCGCCTCGTCGCTGCTGGCCGTCACCGCGGGTTTTCTGCTCCGGGGCATCCCGGACGGCCACCGGGACCTGGACGCCATGATCCGCGCCTGCTCGGCGCTCACGGCTCTCGCCGCGCCCTGAGAAGCCACGGCCCCGGCCGCGCCCCTCCCCAGCCTCCCGCGCGTCCTCCCGCAGACCCTTGCGAAAACGGATCGGCGTTCCGTATCGTCAAAACGGATCGAGGTTCCGTTTCGGTTCGGCCGCGTTCCCGTGCCCGGCGCCCCTCCCCCGCGAGGCGGCCACGGGCCGGGACCAGACTTCGGAGGACGACGACCATGACGACCATGCGGTACCGCACGCTGGGCCGGACCGGTGTCCGGGTCAGCTCACTGGCGCTGGGCGCGATGAACTTCGGCGCCCTCGGCCGCACCACCCAGGACGACGCCGACCGGATCGTCGGCGCCGCCCTGGACGCCGGGATCAACCTCGTCGACACCGCCGACGTCTACAGCCGCGGCCAGTCGGAAGAGGTGATCGGCAAGGCGATCGCCGGGCGCCGCGACGATGTCGTACTCGCCACCAAGGCCGCACTGCCCATGGGCGACGAACAGAACCATCAGGGAGCGTCGCGGCGCTGGCTCGCCAAGGCCCTCGACGACAGCCTGCGACGGCTCGGCACGGACCACATCGACCTCTACCAGATCCACCGCTGGGACCCGCTCACCGACGACGAGGAGACCCTCGCGGCGCTCACCGACTTCCGGCGCGCCGGAAAGATCCGCTACTTCGGCACCTCGACCTTCCCCGCGTACCGGCTGGTGCAGTCCCAGTGGGCCGCCCGCGAACACCGGCTGGGCCGCTACGTCACCGAGCAGCCGAGCTACTCGATCCTGCAACGCGGCGCCGAGGCCGAGATCCTGCCCCTCGCCCAGGAGTACGGCCTCGGGGTCCTCGCCTGGAGCCCGCTGGCGTCCGGCTGGCTCTCCGGCGCCGTCCGCGAGGGCCGGGAGATCACCACGAACAGGTCCGCGTTCATGCCCGGCCGCTTCGACGTCTCCGTACCGGAGAACCGGGCCAAGATGACCGCCGTCGAGCAACTGGCCGCGATCGCCGACGAAGCCGGTCTCACGATGATCCAGCTGGCCCTCGGCTTCGTGACCGCCCACCCGGCGGTCACCTGCGCCCTGATCGGCCCCAGGACCATGGAGCACCTGGAGTCCCAGCTGGCCGCCGCCGACACCGTCCTGTCCGCCGAGGTCCTGGACGCCGTCGACGCCGTCGTGGCGCCCGGGGTGGATCTCGCCGCCCATGAGAAGCACCCGACCGCCGCACCCGCGATCACGGACCCGGCACTGCGGCGCCGCGCGTCCTGACGGCCGCCGCCGGTGCGCGGTCTCAGGAGGCCGTACGCCCCCGGCCGCGGAACTCCGCCTCCAGTACGGCGTCCTCCGGCCGCTGCTCGCCCCAGTCCCCGTTCCGGTCGAGGGTGAGCACATGGCGGCCGTCGCGGGTCGCCGCGGCCCGGGAGAGGGAGCCCGGCACCTGACCGCCGTGGCCCCGGACGCTCACCCCGCGTAAGAGCCGGTCCGAACGGATACCCAGCCCGTACGCGGCGGCGGACCGCTCCCCGTCGCGGCCGGGACCACCGGGATCTCCACCAGGGTCTTCGTGGCCTCCGCCGACCGGGATCCCCTCCAGCATCCGGGCGAGTTGGCGGGCGGGGAGGAGCCGGCCCCGTTTCCGGCAGCCAACCGACAGCGACCGCCCGGCACATCGGGGATGTCCAGGACGGTGACCGCACGCGGCAACGACGACACCGGCACGCCGTACGAGCCCGACCGCGCCCCGGCACGACAGCGCCGCCCGGCCCCGTCTCCACGGACCCGGGCGGCGCGCGCCCCACTCGTTTCCCGCGTACGACCAACAGGTCCGCGGGTCCTGGAACCTACGGGCCTACCGGCCGAAGTAGGCGTCGTACACGGTCACGCTCCCCTTGCCGCCACGGGTGTCGGTGACCTCGCCGCGCAGAGCGACCGACTTCCCCTTGGCGGGGTTCCGCACGGTCACCCGGCCGTCCGTGACGGGGACGTCGTGCCAGCTCGCCCCGGCGTCGTAGGAGACGGAGACCGCGAGCGACGCCAGGCCGGAGCCCGCCGCCGGGCCCTGCACGGTGACCGGGAAGGTCGACACACGACCCGCCGGAACGGTCCCGTCCAGACCGGTCGAGGCGCCGAACCTGACCATGGACAGCGGGATCCGCGTGCTCTCCTCCTCCGGCGTCTCGCCGCTGCGGAAGGTCCACGAACCGTCGATCCGGGTCGAGGTCCGGTCGACCGCCGGGCTCCGCCGGACCGAGGTCGTCAGCGTGTACTCGGCCTCCTCCGGTCCCAGGCCGGGGAAGCCGTCCCAGCCCTCCAGCGCGTCCTCGATCTCACCGATCCTGGTGGCGCCCCGGTAGAGCGCCGTCTTCGCCGAGGTGTACGCGGACCAGCCCGCGTTGCCCCGGCCGTCGGAGAAGAGCGGCACCTCGGCCCAGAGGTCGTTGCCCGCCCGCTTGACCCCGCTGTACTCGTGCGTCAGCGGCGAGTGGACCCCCGTTCCGACCATCGTCACCTGGCGGGTCGTACCGGGCCGGAAGTGCCGGACCGGGGAGTCGTAACCGGCCTCGTCGGTGCCGTCGGCGCCGAACCGGACCACGTTCAGGCCCCAGGCGTTGACCTTCCCGGCGGTGGCGACATAGTGGTTCCGGGTGCCCGGCAGCTTGTACGTGTACTCCGAACCGAAGGAGACTCCGTCGAGCCCGGAGACCACCGCGGAGGCCGCCTTCCTGCCCTTGACGGTCGCCCCGGTGAGGGCGGAGACCCGGGCGAAGTCCGCCCGCTTGAACGTCGAGCTGTGGCCGTTCGCGAGCCGGTCCACCCGGCCCCCGGCCGCCGCGTTGTACTGGCTCCCGGCGCCGCTCCCCCACTGGCCGTTGAAGGACTCGTGGAGGGTGACACCGGTCGGCCGCGCCGGGCCGAGCTGCGCGATCCGGTAGTTGTCGAAGGCCCCCACGAACTCGGTGGAGCCCACGAGCCGACGGCCCTTGCTCACCTCGTACGTGGTCCGGGCGTCGGTCATCGCGACCCCGGCGTCCGGGGCGCTCATCCGGACCGGCTTGGCGAGCCTGGCGTCGACCTCGACGGTGGTGTTCCTGGTCAGGGCCAGCCTGGGATGGACCAGACGGTCGATGGAGAACCCGGCCGGGGTGTCGGACAGCCGCATCGAGTTCAGGACGTACTCGCCCTTCGGCAGCCGGAACTCGACCGTCGGCCTGCCCTCGCGGTCGAAGGCGCCGGCATCGGCCACCCCGTCGAGCTGCGCCAGATAGGAGACGAACTGCTTACTGGGCTTTCCGTCCTGGCCCTTGTAGTTGAGCGTCAGATCGTACGACTCGACCTCGCGGTCCACGGCGGCCGGGGTCCGGACGGTCTGGCCGCCGCCGGTCGCCACCAGGGTCGCCGTATAGGCGCCGTCGTTGTCGCCGCCGAGCCTGGTGTCGGCCGTCACGGCGACGGTGGCCGTACCGCCGTGGGGCACGGTGACCCGGTCGGCCCCCAGGGTGAAGAACCCGGCCGGGGCGGGCCGCCCCTTCGGGTCGAGGCCGCAGACCGTCAGATCCAGGGTGACGGGCTGGTCACCGAGATTGCGGTACGTCACATTCTTGGTGACGGGCCGGTCGTCGGTGTGCGGCCAGCTCTGCCGCCCGAAGGAGACCGACGGCTCGTCGGAGACCACGGTCTGGGCCAGCGCCCGGTCGACGGTGATCCGGCCGGTGCCCTGCTGGAACACGGAGTGGCCGCCGTCCTTCGCGGACGCGGTCAGCACCGACTTCAGCCGGGTACCCGACCAGTCGGGGTTCCGCTGCTTCAGCAGGGCGGCGGCGCCCGCGGCGTGCGGGGTGGCCATCGAGGTGCCGGAGATCGTCAGATAGCCCTGCGGGCTCTCCCCGTTCTGCCGGGCGAGCAGGCTGTCCCGGGCGGCGGCGGCGGTGATGTCCACACCCGGCCCGGTGACATCCGGCTTCACCCCGCCGTCACCGGCCCGCGGCCCCACGCTGGAGAACCCGGCCATCGCACCGGTGTCGTCCACCGCGCCGACGGTCAGGGCGGCCTCCGCACTGCCCGGGGAGTCGACGGTACCGGGGAACGGCCCCGAGTTCCCCGCCGCGACCGCGAACAGGACCCCCTTCTCCTTGGTCAGCTGGTTGATCCGCAGCTCCAGCGGATCCAGCCCCGGCGAGTCCTGGCCACCGAGGCTCATATTGATCACATCGGCGCCCTGTGCGACGGCCCAGTCCATGCCCGCGAGGATCCCGGAGTCCGTACCGCTGCCCTGGTCGTCCAGGACCTTGGCATTGAGGACCGCCGCCCCCGGCGCCACACCCTTGTACTTCCCGCCCGAGTGAGCCCCGGTACCCGCCGCGGTCGCCGCGACATGCGTCCCGTGCCCGTGCCGGTCCACGGCGTCGGGCGAGTCGGAGAAGTTGCCCGCCTTGGCGACCTTCCCCCGCAGATCGGCATGGCTCGCGTCGACACCGGTATCGAGTACGGCGATGGTGACGCCCGTCCCGTCGTACCCGGCCTCCCACGCCTTCGGCGCGCCGATCGCGCCGACACTGGTCTCCAGATTCGCGGTCCGCACCGCGTCCAGCCAGACCCGCGCCACCCCCGGCGCGGTCCTGGCCGACACCTCGCCCTTCGCGGTCCGGGTCAGCGCCGACCACAGCGCGCCCGCGTCCCGCTCCGCCACGGTCACGGCATCCGCGTTCAGCGACGACAGGGTCCGCCGCACCTCCGCGTCGGCCCGTACCCCCTGACGCGCCGAGACCTCGGCGGCACCCTCGTAGGCGACGATGACCTTGAGCCCGTCGCGGTACGCCCGCCGGCTCTCGGCCCGGCTGAGCGCCGTCACATCGAACAGCCGCCGGTCCACGGTGCCCCGGGCGATCAGCCGCTCGGCGTCGACCGGCACGACATACGTACGCCCCCGCTCGGTCCAGGTCCGTACGGGTATCTTCGCCCGCCCCTCGCCCCGCTCGACGGCGGTGACCCGCCCCCGCCCGTCGACCCCGACCCGGTCCCCGGTGATCAGCGTGACCCACCGGACCCCGCCCACGCCCCCGACGGCGGCGCTGCTCCCGGTTCCGCTCCCGCTCCCGCCGGTCTCGGCGACCGCGGTCGTACTGCCCATCCCCGCGACAAGTGCTGTCGCCACGAGCCCCGTGACGACCTGTCTGGTGGAGAACAACGTGACTCCCCGCTCCGCGGGGATTCGGACGCGGTACCGGAAGTGGCCCCGCTCCCCACTCCCACCCGATCAGAGTGATCAAGACCGGTCCACGTTGTCGCCGACCACGCCGATGGCCGAAAACCACCGCTCCCGTACACCCCGGCGGCCGACCCACCCCCCGCCCGCCTGGCCGAGCCGACCCCCGGCCGGACTCCGACAACGGCCGAATGCACCACCGGTACGGGCCCGAACGCCCCCGCCCAGGGGTCCTGCCCACAGAAAAAGCCAGGTCAGACGGAGTCTGACCTGGCTTTTGACTGAGCCGCCTTCGGGATTCGAACCCGAGACCTACGCATTACGAGTGCGTTGCTCTGGCCAACTGAGCTAAGGCGGCAAGCCGCGACGGCGCAGTGCGCCCCGCAGGAGAACACTGGCATCAGCAGCGGTGCTGAGTCTACAGGGTTCCGGTGGGTGCCCCGGACCATCCCGGCTCCGACCTGGGAGGACAGGCGGGGGCGGGGGTCAGCGGCAGCGTTTGCCGTCCTTGGGGGCCTGGCCTTCGAGGAGGTAGGTGTTGATCGCCGTGTCCACGCAGTCGCTGCCTCGGCCGTAAGCCGTGTGGCCGTCGCCGTCGTAGGTCAGGAGGCGGCCGGAGGAGAGCTGGGACGCGAGGGCGCGGGACCACTTGTAGGGGGTCGCCGGGTCGCGGGTGGTGCCGACGACCAGGATCGGGGGGGCTCCGTCGGCGGTGACGCGGTGGGGGGTGCCGGTGGCGGGGGTGGGCCAGTAGGTGCAGTTCAGGGCCGCCCAGGCGAAGTTCCGGCCGAAGACCGGCGAGACTCGTTCGAAGTCGGGGAGCGCCGCGTGCATCTCCGCCTCGCGGGAGAAGGCGGGCGGGGCGTCCAGGCAGTTCACGGCCGCGTTGGCGAACATCAGATTCGAGTACGTGCCGTCCGGGTCCCGCTCGTAGTAGGCGTCGGCGAGGGTCAGCAGGCCCTCGCCCCGGCCGTCCATCGCGGCGGAGAGCGCCGTACGGAGCTGGGGCCAGGCCGCTTCGTCGTACATCGCGGCCAGAACGCCCGTGGTCGCCAGGGATTCGCCCAGCTCACGGCTCTGGCCGGTGGGGACGGGGCGCTGGTCGAGGTCCGTGAAGAACTTCTTCAGGCGCTGTCCGGCGGCCGTCACCGAGGTACGGCCGAGGGGGCAGTCCTCGCGTGCCACGCAGTCCTCGGCGAACGACCGGAACGCCGTCTCGAAGCCCTCCGTCTGGTCCAGGTTGAGCTGCCGGGCCGAGAGCGACGGGTCCATCGCCCCGTCCAGGACCAGCCGACCGGTGCGGGCCGGGAAGAGTTCGGCGTAGGTCGCGCCGAGGAAGGTGCCGTAGGAGGCGCCGACGTACGTCAGCCTCGTATCGCCCAGGGCCGCCCGGAAGATATCCATGTCACGGGCCGTGTTGGCGGTGGAGACATGCGGCAGGACCTTGCCGGACTTCTTCTCGCAGCCGGCCGCGAAGTTCTTCAGGGCCGTGTGGAACGCCGACGCGTCCAGTGCCGTGTCCGGGGTCTGGTCGACCTGGGTGTGGGCGTCCATCGCCTTGCCGTCGAGGCATTCCACCGGCTCGCTCCGGGCCACGCCCCGCGGGTCCATCGCCACCATGTCGTAGCGGGCGCGGACGGGCGCGGGGTAGCCGAGGGCCGCGTAGGACTGGAGGAAGCCGACCGCCGAGCCGCCCGGGCCGCCCGGGTTGACGTGCAGGGAGCCGAGGCGGGAGCCGGGGCCCGTGGCCTTCTTGCGGGCCACGGCCAGCTCGATCTTCTCGCCGCCGGGCGCGTCGTAGTCGAGGGGGGCTTCGAGGGTGGCGCACTGGAAGCCGGAGGTGCCGCACTTCCGCCAGGACAGCTTCTGGCCGTAGAACGGCTTCAGCTCCGCCGACGGCGACGACTTCGCCCCCTGCCCCGACCCTCCGGCCGGGGCCGCCGACGCTCTGTCGCCGGTGCCCGAGCCGGTGCAGCCGGAGAGCAACAGGCCCGTGGCTGCCAGCGCGAGAGCGGAACTGCGGAGCAAACGGCGATGGTCCATTCCCGGAGCCTAGGCGACGAACCTCTCGTATCGGGCCCTCGCGCCGCCGCCGTACGGCTCGTAAGGGTGAATCACGGCGGGAGTGGCCGGACAAGGGAGCGAGGGGCGGTATGTCCGGGGACACGGGGTCCGCAGCGGGGCCCGTCAGCCCGCTCTGAGCGACATCGTCATCGCCTCCACCGCCAGCAGCGGCGCCACATTCGCCCCCAGCGCCTCCCGGCACGACAGGACCGCCTCGATCCTGCGCAGGGTGGCCTCGGGCGTGGAGTCACGGGCGATCCGGTCGAGGGCGTCCCGGACGTCCGTGTTCGCGAGGGCGAGACCGCTGCCGAGCTGGAGCGCCAGGACATCCCGGTAGAAACCCGTCAGATCGCTCAGTGCCAGATCGAGGCTGTCCCGCTGCGTCCGGGTCCGGCGCTTCTTCTGCCGGTCCTCCAGTTCCTTCATCGCCGAGGCCGTGCCGCGCGGCATCCGGCCGCCCTGGGCGGCGCCGAGCGCGGCCCTCAGCTCCTCGGTCTCCCTGGTCTCGACCTCGTCGGCGACCTGCTTGGCGTCCTCCGCCGCCGCGTCGATCAGTTCCTGGGCCGCCTTGAGGGCACCTCCGACGTCCGCGACCCGCAACGGGAGTTTCAGTACGGTCGCCCGGCGCGCCCTGGCCCCCTGGTCGGTGGCCAGTCTGCGGGCCCGGTCGATATGGCCCTGGGTGGCCCGGGCCGCCGCCCGCGCGGCGTCGGGCTCGATACCGTCCCGCCGGACGAGGATGTCGGCGACCGCGTCGACCGGCGGCGTCCGCAGCGTCAGATGGCGGCAGCGGGAGCGGATCGTCGGCAGCACGTCCTCCTGAGAGGGCGCGCAGAGCAGCCAGACCGTCCGGGGCGCGGGCTCCTCCACGGCCTTCAGCAGCACATTGCCCGCGCCTTCGGTGAGCCGGTCGGCGTCCTCCAGGACGATCACCTGCCAGCGGCCGCCGGCCGGGGAGAGCTGGGCCCGGCGGACCAGCTCCCGCGTCCCCTTGACCCCGATGGAGAGGAGGTCCGTACGGACGATCTCCACATCGGCATGCGTCCCGACCAGGGTCGTATGGCAGCCGTCGCAGAATCCGCAGCCCGGAACGCCGCCGAGCGCCCGGTCGGGGCTGACGCAGTGCAGCGCCGCCGCGAAGGACCGGGCCGCGGTGGCCAGGCCGGAGCCGGGGGGGCCGGTGAACAGCCAGGCATGCGTCATCTTGGACGCCTCCGGCGGAGCCGTGCCCTCCGCTTCGGCGGTCACCCGCGCGTCGGCGTCCCGCGCGGCGGTCGTGAGCTGCTCCGCCACCCGGTCCTGACCGACGAGGTCGTCCCATACCGTCATACGTCACCCCCTCCTTCCCAGCCCGCGGCAACGGACACGATCATGCCCGCGGCGCCGGTCCCGGGGGGTGGTCCGGAACCGTGCCGCGTGGTTCTCATTGTGGCGGGTGGGTGTGACAACGCGGGAACGCGCACGTCAGCGGCGGAGTGGGGCAGGGGCGTACGGCTCCGGGGCCGTACGCCCGCCGTACCGCTCAGCGCCTGCCGCGCGGACTGCCCTTGCCGCCCTTGCCGCCGCGCCCGCCGGGCTCGTCACCGTCGTCCCGGTGCCCCCCGAAGAGCTCGTCGGCGAGCGTCGGCAGATCGTCCATCGGCGTCTCCTCCGCCCAGTCGGGACGGCGTCGGCCGCCCTGCGCTTCGGCCGCCGCGCCGGAGCCGCCATCACCCGGGTCGACCAGCGGAAGCTCCCGCGTACGGTCGTTCGGTCCGACCTCGCCGGAACCGGCACCAGTACTTGTGCCGTCGTTCCCGTCGCTGCCGTCGCCGTCGTCCTTGCGGAAGATGTCCTGCGGTACGCGGTCGGCGGGCGAGTCCCCCCGTACGGGCGGAAGTACGGCGGTCTCCTCCGCGTCCCGGACCGGCGGCAGCACCGCCGTCTCGTCGGCGTCCCGGACCGGCGGCAGCACCGCCGTCTCGTCCGTGCTCAGGACCACCCGCCCCGTCACATGCCCTTCCGGCAGCGGCGCGACCTGCGGGATCTCATGCGTCTCGTCGTCCGGCCGGACGATCGGCGTCGGTACGGTCACCTCGTTCGCCGAAACCGCGTCCGAAGCCGATGCCGCGTCCGAAGCCGCATCCGACGGCGGCACCGGAAGCTCCGTCGTCCGGGTCTCCGCCCGGCGCCTGGCCTCCTCCGCCGCCTGCTCCTCGGCCCGCCGCCGCGCGTCCTCCTCGGCCTTCGCCGCCGCCGCGCGGACCGCCTCGGCCTCCGCCAGCAGCCGCGCGGCCTCCAGCTCGGCCGCCTGCCGGGCCTGCTCGGCCTTGATCAGCGCCTCTTCCGCCTTGCGCTGCTTCTCCAGCCGCCGCTCCTCGGCCTCGGCCCGCAGCCGGGCCTGCTCCTCGGCGAGTTTGCGGAGCCGTTCCTGCTCCTCGCGGTGGGCCTTCTCCTCGGCCTCCCGCCTGCGGCGCTCCTCCTCCGCGAGGCGACGGGCCTCCTCGGCGCGCTGCCGCGCCTCCTCCGCCTGCCGTTCGGCCTCGCGCTGCCGCGCGGCCTCCTCCTCGGCCTGGCGCCGCGCCTCCTCCTCGGCGCGCAGCCGGGCGAGCTGTTCCTGCCGCTCGCGCTCCAGCCGCTCCTCCTCGGCCTTGCGGGCGGCCTCTTCCTCCGCCTTCCGCCGGGCCTCTTCCTCGGCCGCCCTGCGGGCCTCTTCGCGGGCCTTGATCTCGGCCTCGGAGAGGGGCAGCATCCGGTCGAGCCGGTGTCGTACGACAGTGGTGACGGCCTCGGGCTCCTGGCCCGCGTCCACGACCACGTACCGCCCCGGGTCGGCGGCGGCCAGCGTCAGGAACCCGGCCCTGACCCGCTGATGGAACTCGACCGGCTCCGACTCCAGCCGGTCCGGCGCCTCGGTGAACCGCTCGCGCGCGGTCTCCGGCGCCACGTCCAGCAGCACCGTCAGATGCGGAACGAGTCCGTCCGTCGCCCAGCGGGAGATCCGGGCGATCTCCGTCGGCGCCAGATCGCGCCCGGCGCCCTGGTAGGCGACCGACGAGTCGATATACCGGTCGGTGATCACGACCGCGCCCCGTTCGAGGGCGGGCCGGACCACGGAACCGATGTGCTCGGCGCGGTCGGCGGCGTACAGCAGCGCCTCGGCGCGGCTGGTCAGACCGGCCGACGAGACGTCGAGCAGGATGGAGCGGAGCCGCTTGCCGACGGGCGTGGCGCCCGGTTCGCGGGTGACGACGACCTCGTGGCCCTTGGCCCGGATCCAGGTGGCGAGCGCCTCGACCTGGGTGGACTTCCCGGCCCCGTCGCCGCCCTCGACGGCGATGAAGAAACCGGTCGGCGAAACGGCCTGCTTCGGGTCGGCGCCGCGCCGCAGCGCGTCCCCGATGTCCCGGCGCAGCGGTACGCCGGACCGGTCGTCGCCCTTGGCGAGGACGACCGCGGCGACCGGCAGCAGCAGCGCGCCCGCCAGCATCAGTGTGAACGCGGCGCCGCCGTGTGCGAAGACGACATCGCCGCCCGCGAGCCGGTGCGGTCCGATGGCCGCGGCCACCAGGGGCGCCACCAGCGCGCCCAGGCCGATCGCGACCCGGGCGACGGCCTGGAGATGGTCCGTCATCCGGGCCCGCCGGGGCTCCTCGGTCTCCTGGTCGATCAGGGCGTGGCCGGTGGCGGCGGTGACCCCGGCCGCGTATCCGGCGGTCAGGGCGAGGAAGAGGACGGTCGCCGTGTCCGGCACCAGGCCCATCGCCAGCAGCGCGACACCGGTGACGGCGACGGCGATGGCGAGCAGCCGGCGCCGGGAGAGCGCGGGCAGTACGCCCCGCGCGGTCCTGATGCCGAGACCCGTACCGCCGGTCAGGGCGAGGACCAGCAGCGCGTAGGCGGCGGGGCCGCCGCCGAGGTCGTAGGCGTGGAGTACGGAGACGGCGACGGTGGCCGCGATCGCGGCGGCGACGGCCGCGCAGGCGAGGACGAACAGCGGTACGGCCCCGGTCCTGCCCTTGTCGGTGACCCGTCCGCCGTCCGGGCTTCCGGCCGCGAGCGGCCTGCGCAGCCCCTCCAGCGGGGAGCGCGGCCGGGGCGTCCGGCCGCCCGGCAGCTCGACGGCCCAGAGCACCGAGGCGGACGCGGCGAAGAGCCCGGCTGCGACATACGAGCCGAGGGCGGCCTGATGGGTCTCGAACCAGTCGGAGCCCAGGCCGATCAGTTCACCGGCGAGTACGGCGGCCAGCAGTACGGCGGCGCCGACCGGGATCACCGCGAAAGAGGTACGGAGCCACAGCCCGCGCAGCGCGTCGAGATGGTCCGGCAGCGGGCGGACGGCCGCGCCCTCGGGCGGCGGCGCGGGGAGCAGGGCGGGCGCGGCGCCGTCCCGCGCCACGGTCCAGCAGCGTTCCGCGCCGCCGGTGACGAAGACGGTCACCAGGAGGAGCAGGGTCGCGTTCGCGGGGGTCCAGTCGATCCACAGCGGCGCGACGATCAGCAGGGCGAGCCGGAGCCCGTCCGCGCCAAGCATGGTCCAGCGCCGGTCGAGCGGGCCCGGGGGCGTGGTGAGCTTGGTCAGCGGGCCGAGGAGTACGGCCCCGAACAGGACCGTGCTGAGGGCCCGTGCGCCGAGCACGGCGGCCACGGCGAAGGCCGCGCCCCGGTATCCGTCGCCGAAGGTGCCGTCGGAGATCGCCGCCTGAAGGGTCAGCAGAACGAGGACGAGGAGGGCCACGGCGTCCGCGACACCGCCCGCGATCTGTGCGTGCCACAGCCGTCGCAGCGACGGGATTCTCAGCAGGGCGCGCAGGGCGCGCTCCCGGGAGTCGGCGGCGAGTGCGTCGTCGGCGCCGGTGGGGTGTACTGCGGTCGAGCCCTCGGCAGTCTCTGAGTCGGCGCTCTCGACCGCCTTCGGCTCGGCTGGCTGCTCGGCTCGCGTCATCCGCCCAGCCTAGCCGGACAGCCACCGCCCCCGGAGTCGCGCCCGAACAGATGACCGCCCGGCGTGCCGCGCGGTCGAACCGTCCGATACGGGGTGTACGTCCCCGCTCACGCGGCGCGAAGGGCGAAGGGCCACGGGCGGGGAAGGGGGAGGGGCGCGGGGAGGGGCGCGGGGAGGGGCGCGGGGGCGCGGGAGCTGCGCGGCAAATCACCGATAGCGCGCGGGCCGCGGCTCCTCCGAAGGGCCCGTGCCGAATCTCCCGGAGGCCGGAGCCGCCGCGGAGAGGTTCAGGGGCCGCCACCGGGAGCGGTCGGCGCGGAGGTCCGTACGGGACGGGCGAGGGCGGCGAGGCGGAGTACCCGTACGGTACGGATCACCACAGCGCCGGAGCCCCGTACCGGACGGACCCCCGAAGCCCCCGGCCCCGTACATGCCGAAGGCCCGCGCCCCCCACCGGGGACACGGGCCTTCGGACATCACCGCTACTCGTCCGCCGACGTCTTCGACGCCGCCGTCTTCTTCGCGGTGGCCGTGGTCTTCTTCGCCGCCGTCTTCTTCGCGGCCGTCTTCTTGGCCACCGTCTTCTTCGCGACGGTCTTCTTGGCCGCGGTCTTCTTGACGGCCTTCTTCGCCGTCTTCTTCGCGGGCCCCTTCGCCCGCTTCTCCGCCAGCAGCTCGTAACCCCGCTCCGGCGTGATCGTCTCGACGCTGTCGCCGGTCCGCAGGGTCGCGTTGGTCTCGCCGTCGGTGACGTACGGGCCGAACCGGCCGTCCTTCACCACGACCGGCCGCTCGCTCACCGGGTCGGTCCCCAGCTCCTTCAGCGGGGGCTTGGCGGCGGCCCGGCCCCGCTGCTTGGGCTGGGCGTAGATCGCCAGCGCCTGCTCGAGGGTGATGGTGAAGAGCTGCTCCTCGGTCTCCAGCGACCGGGAGTCGGTGCCCTTCTTCAAATAGGGGCCGTACCGGCCGTTCTGCGCGGTGATCTCCACGCCTTCGCCGTCCGTCCCGACCACCCGCGGCAGCGACATCAGCCGCAGGGCGTCCTCCAGGGTGACCGTGTCGGGCGACATGGTCTTGAAGAGGGACGCGGTCCGCGGCTTCACCGCGTTCTTGCCGGTCTTCGGGGTGCCCTCGGGGAGGACCTCGGTGACATAGGGGCCGTAGCGGCCCGCCTTGGCGACGATCTCGTGGCCGGAGACGGGGTCCTTGCCCAGGGCGAAGTCACCGCTCGGCTTGGCCAGCAGCTCCTCCGCGTGCTCCGGGGTCAGCTCGTCGGGCGCCAGGTCTTCGGGGACGTCGGCCCGCTGGTGGCCCTCCTCGCCCTTCTCGCCGCGTTCGACATAGGGCCCGTAGCGGCCGACGCGGAGCACGATGCCCTCGCCGACGGGGAAGCTGGAGATCTCCCGGGCGTCGATCGCGCCCAGGTCCGTGACCAGGGCCTTCAGCCCGCCCAGGTGGTCGCCGTCGCCGTTGCCCGCGTCCGCGGCGGAGCCCTCGGCGGCCGCCGCGCCGCCGGCCGCCGCGCCCTCGCCGAAGTAGAAACGCTTCAGCCACGGCACCGCCTGGGCCTCGCCGCGGGCGATGCAGTCGAGGTCGTCCTCCATCTTGGCGGTGAAGTCGTAGTCGACCAGCCGGCCGAAGTGCTTCTCCAGCAGATTGACCACGGCGAAGGAGAGGAAGGACGGGACGAGCGCCGTGCCCTTCTTGAAGACATAGCCGCGGTCGAGGATGGTGCCGATGATCGAGGCGTACGTGGACGGCCGCCCGATCTCGCGCTCCTCCAGCTCCTTGACCAGCGACGCCTCGGTGTAACGGGCGGGCGGCTTGGTGGCGTGGCCGTCGACGGTGATCTCGTCGGCGCGCAGCGCGTCGCCCTCGCCGACCTGCGGCAGCCGCCGTTCGCGGTCGTCCAGCTCGGCGTTCGGGTCGTCGGCGCCCTCGACGTACGCCTTCATGAAGCCGTGGAAGGTGATCGTCTTGCCGGAGGCGGTGAACTCGGCGTCCCGGCCGTCGGAGGCCGTGCCCGCGATCCGGACGGTGACCGAGTTGCCGACCGCGTCCTTCATCTGGGAGGCGACGGTCCGCTTCCAGATCAGCTCGTAGAGCCGGAACTGGTCGCCGCTGAGGCCGGTCTCGGCCGGGGTGCGGAAACGATCACCCGAAGGACGGATCGCCTCGTGCGCCTCCTGGGCGTTCTTCACCTTGCCCGCGTACGTCCGCGGCCGGTCGGGCAGATAGTCGGCCCCGTACAACTGCGTGACCTGCGCCCGGGCCGCGGCGACCGCGGTGTCGGAGAGCGTCGTGGAGTCCGTACGCATATAGGTGATGAAGCCGTTCTCGTACAGCTTCTGGGCGACCTGCATCGTCGCCTTCGCGCCGAAGCCGAGCTTCCGGGACGCCTCCTGCTGGAGGGTCGTGGTCCGGAAGGGGGCGTACGGGGAGCGGCGGTACGGCTTCGACTCCACCGAGCGCACCGCGAACGCGGCGTTCTCCAGCGCGGCGGCCAGCGCCCGCGCGTTCGCCTCGTCCAGGTGGAGCACCTGACCGGCGGAGGCGGACTTGAGCTGCCCGTCGGAGCCGAAGTCCCGGCCCTGGGCGACCCGGCGGCCGTCGACCGAGGCCAGCCGGGCGGTCAGGGACGACGGGTCCGAGGCGTCGCCGGTCCGGCCGGTGGCGAAGGTGCCGGTCAGATCCCAGTACTCGGCGGAGCGGAAAGCGATCCGCTCCCGCTCCCGCTCGACGACCAGCCGGGTCGCCACGGACTGCACCCGGCCCGCCGACAGCTTCGGCATGACCTTCTTCCACAGCACGGGGGAGACCTCGTAGCCGTAGAGCCGGTCGAGGATCCGGCGGGTCTCCTGCGCGTCGACCATCCGCTGGTTCAGCTCGCGCGGATTGGCCACGGCGGCGCGGATCGCGTCCTTGGTGATCTCGTGGAAGACCATCCGGTGGACCGGGACCTTGGGCTTGAGGACTTCGAGGAGATGCCAGGCGATGGCCTCGCCCTCGCGGTCCTCATCGGTGGCGAGGAAGAGTTCGTCGCTCTGGGCGAGCTGCTCCTTGAGCTTCCTGACCTGGGCCTTCTTATCGGCATTGACGACATAGACCGGCTGGAAGTCGTGCTCGACGTCGACACCGAGGCGACGGACCTCGCCGGTGTACTTCTCGGGCACCTCCGCGGCGCCGTTGGGGAGGTCGCGGATGTGCCCGACGCTCGCCTCGACGACATAGCCGGGGCCGAGGTAGCCCTTGATCGTCTTCGCCTTGGCAGGCGACTCGACGATCACGAGTCGGCGACCGCCCTGTGCGGTCTCGCTGGTCGGGGACAACGTGGTTCTTCTCTCCGGTCGTCGCGCGGTGGGCGGGTCCGGGCCCACCGCGTGCTGGGCCCGCCGCGTCTTCGGCGTGTTCGGTCTTCGTCTTGGGGTGGAGCGGTGGAACGTATGCGGTTCACGGCCCCGGGTTGGGACCGGGCCGGCGGCGCGGGCGCGGTGTGGCGCGGCGCGCTGGTGCCGTCGCTGCGGAGTGTGACGGTACAACCCGCCCCCGTGTCAAACGGCGAAAGCCCGCAACGGCCACTCGAACGGTAACCCGAGACCGGCGGTTCCTGCCGCCCGGACCGGTACGCCGGTGGGCTGGATCCCTCCGGCGGGCCCGGGGGCGGATCCGGCCCGGCCCCTGATGGGGACATGTTCACACGGGTGATTCCGGCGGGCGCGGCGACGGGCGGGACGGGGACGGGATCCGGCCCGGGCGGGGCCGGGGCGATCCGGTCGGGACGGGTCCGGGCGGTCGGGGCGGGGTGGGGGTGGGGGTGGGGTGGTCCGGCGGCGGGTGAGAGGGGAGAGGGCCGCCCGGGGGCAGCGGCGGGTCCGGGTCGGGTCCGGCGCGGGGCCGCCCGGGTCGGCTCCGGGTCAGATCCGGGTGAGGCACCACAGTCCGAGGCCGAGGCAGACCGCCCCGGCGAGGGCCGTGACCGCGGCGGCCCTGACGGGGCTCACGCCTGCGGCGACGGGAGACCGGTGGGCCGTCCGTACCCCTGTCCAGACCAGCAGTGCCGCCCCGAACAGCCCGAATGCCAACGCCGCGAAGATCGCCGGACCGCTTTCCATGCCCGCTTCCCGCCCTTTCGTCACCCTTTCGAGGCCGTCTGCGCCCTGGGGCGTCCGGCGCCGGGGCCGTTACCGGACGCTCGGGTCCGGGGCCGTATCGGACTCCCGAGGCTGGCAGCTCCGAGCGGCGGAGTCGCGAATTCCGGGTGAACGGCCCGGGGGTTCACCCGCGTGGCCCCGCCATGCGTCCACGGGCCGGGACCGGGCGGGGCCGGGCCGGGACCGGGGCGGGATTCGGGGCCGGATTCGGAGCGGGATCGAGTCGGGCCCGGGCGCGGCGGTACGTACGGAACAGGGGTCCGGACCCCGAGCCGAGGCATCGGGTTCGCGTCGGTGCCGTCTACACAGAACGGAGTACGGGTCACGGCGCCGACCGGTCGACCCGCCGCCTACCGGACGGCCGGACCGCCGAACGCAGGTCCTTACGACAGAACAAGGCTCGCGGGCAAGGCCGCCACGCCGGTGCGGCACGGGGTACGACCCGTTGCCTCACGGATCACTCGCATGTGACGGCCATCGAATTTTGGCCGATTCGCCGTCCCCGGCCCGGGGTGTACGCCCGCCCGAAAGCACCGGCCCAGCCCCGGAACGGCCCCTGAAGGGCCTCGGGGACGGAGCCGGACGCCTGGCCGAGTCGCGGCCCTCGCCACGGCCGCGCCCGGAGAGCCGGGCCGGGACTCGGGACGGGCGCCGCGCCGACGCCCTCCGGGCCCGGCGGACCGAAGTACCGGCCCGTCAGGACCCGGCGAGGCGGAGTACCGGCGCCCCAGGGACCCGAAGGGCTGAAGTCCGGCGCCCTAGTGACCCCGTACATCCAGCGGCTCCAGGAACCCCTCCCCCACCAGCGCCCGCAGCGCCGCCGGGGTGCGGTCCCGCAGCAGCACCGGGTCCTCGCCCAGGAGCTGGGCGATGGCGTCGAGGATCCGGCCGGCCGCGAGCGTCCCGTCACAGGCGCCCGCGAACCCCGCGCCCACCGTGTCGACCCTGGTCGCCCGGCGCATCCCGCGGTTCTGCCGCAGCACCACGTGCTCGGGATCCTCCGCGCCCGGCGGCCCGACCTGCTCCTGGACGACCTCCGGCGCGAGCACGAAGTGATCGGCGAGGAGCGCCGCGTCGTCGTACGTCCGCAGATAGTCCTGGCGGGCGAAGTGCGCCACGACCGTGTCGCCGAGCGGCTGCTCCACCGGATGCGGCCACTCCTCCACCACCACCGACGGCCGGTCCGCGCCCGACTTGCGCAGGGTGATCCAGCCGAAGCCGACCGCCTTGGTGCGCCGCGCCTCGAACTCGTCGAGCCACTCCTCGTACCGCGCGGCGTACCGCCCGGGGTCCCCCCGGTGGTCGCCGCTGTCCCGCAGCCACAGCTCGGCGTACTGCGTCACGTCCTGCACCTCGCGCTGGACGATCCACGCGTCGCAGCCCGCGGGGACCCAGGAGCGGACCCGGTCCTGCCACTCCTCGCCCTCGACGTGCTGCCAGTTGGCCAGGAACTGGGCGTACCCCCCGTCGTTCAGCCGCTCCCCCGCCTGCCGGACCAGCGTGCGGCAGAGGTCGTCGCCGCCCATTCCGCCGTCCCGGTACGTCAGCCGGGCGCCGGGCGAGATCACGAACGGCGGGTTGGAGACGATCAGGTCGTACGCCGCCCCGGCCGGGACCGGCTCGAAGAGGGAGCCCTCCAGCAGCTCGGCCTCCGGCATGCCCGACAGGGCGAGGGTGAGCCGGGTGAAGGCGAGGGCCCGCGGGTTGAGGTCGGTGGCGGTGACCCGGGTGGCGTGGCGGGCGGCGTGCAGCGCCTGGATGCCGGAGCCGGTGCCCAGGTCGAGGGCGGTGGCGACGGGGGTCCGTACGGTGATTCCGGCGAGGGTCGTGGAGGCGCCGCCGACGCCGAGGACGACGCCCTCGTCCTGGCCGCCCGCGCCCGCCGCGCCGCCGACCGCGCAGCCCAGGTCGGAGACGATGAACCAGTCCTCGCCCTCGGGGCCGCCGTAGGGCCGGACGTCCGCCGCGGCACGGACGGTCGCACCGCCGGAGCCCGCCGGGCCGTCGGAGACGAGCCAGCCGTCCGCCAGGCACTCGTCGAGGGGGAGAACGGCCCGGACCGCGTCGGCGGCGACGGAACCCTGGAGCAGGAAGAGCCGGACGAGGGCGTCCAGCGGGGTGTCACCGCGGGTGGCGCGCACGGCGGGCACCGTCTCGCTCCGGGCCAGGGCGGCATAGGCGGTGGCCCCCAGCCGGTCGAGCAGGCCGTCGGCGGTGAAGTCCGCGGCGACGAGCGCCTCACGGAGCCGGGCGGCGCGGTCGGGCGAGGGGATGGTCGGGGTGACACCGGTCGTACTCACCCGGCCATTGTCCCCGCCGCCACCGACAACCGCGGCCACCGGCGGGGCGCGGTGCGCCACGGGTGGCCGCGGTTCCCCGCCCGGCCCCGCGCGAAGGGCGTGGCCGGGCGAGGGATGCTCGATCAGCGGGGCGGACTAGGGCGTGTCTGACGGATCAGGCTGGATCAGCGAGCGGGGTCTGGTGCCGTGGATCGCAAGGCGGAGGAGGGAGTCCACGCGGTGGGGGTACG
>NZ_JBEYIS010000028.1:0-103229 GCF_040635975.1 Streptomyces sp. NPDC006798 | reverse complement strand
GCGTACCCCCACCGCGTGGACTCCCTCCTCCGCCTCGCGATCCACGGCACCAGACCCCGCTCGCTGATCCAGCCTGATCCGTCAGACACGCCCTAGGTGTAGTGCCCCGGCGAAAGGGGTGGGTCGTGCGAAGGGGTCCCGACCGGGGCCGGGGGCGCGTGAACGGAGCCGTACGCCCCCGGCCCGGCCGGGCTACTTCTTGCGGCGCCGGCCCTTCGAGCGGCCTCCCCGGCCGCCGACGAGACCGCCACCGGCCGTTCCGCCCGCCCCGGTCGCTCCACCGGCCGCCGCGCCCGCCGGCCCGGCGGCACTCGCCTTCCCGGCCGCGCCCGGCTCCGGCCGGTCCGCCGAGACCACCAGCGCCGCCAGCGCCGTCGTCACCGGTACCGACGCCACCAGGCCGATCGAGCCGACGAGCGTGCGGACGATCTCCTCGGCCACCAACTCGCTGTTGGCGACCGCCCCCATCCCGCTCTGCGCGATGCTGAAGAGCAGCAGCAGCGGCAGCGCCGCACCCGCGTAGGCGAGGACGAGCGTATTGACCACCGACGCGATGTGGTCCCGGCCGATCCGGATCGCGGCCCGGTACAGCGCCCGCGGCCCCATCCCCGGATCCGCCTGGCGCAACTCCCACACCGCCGACGTCTGGGTCACCGTGACGTCGTCGAGCACCCCGAGGGAGCCGATGATCACCCCGGCCAGCAGCAGTCCGCTCATATCGATCCCGGGATAGAGCCCGTGGATCAGCCCGGTGTTGTCGTCGGTATTGCCCGAGAGCGTGGCCCAGCCGATGAAGATCGAGCCCAGCAGGCCGATCAGCAGCAGCGAGATCAGGGTGCCGAGGACGGCGACCGAGGTTCTGGCGGTGATGCCATGACAGGTGTAGAGCGCGATCAGCATGATGGCGCTCGCCCCGACCACCGCCACGACCAGCGGATTGGAGCCGTCCAGAATCGCCGGGAGGATGAAGAAGTTCAGTACGGCGAAGGAGATGATCAGCGCCACCAGCGCCATCACCCCGCGCATCCGCCCCACCAGTACCACTGCCAGGGCGAAGAGCCCGGCCAGGACGGCGAGCGGCATCCGGCGGTTCACATCGATCACCGAGTACTGGAGGTCCCGGGGCGCGTCGGGGGCGTACGCCACCACGACACCGAGCCCCGGCTTCAGCTTCCGCGGCGCGTCCGGCTGGACGATCTCCCCGAAGGAACGCCCCTTGTGCGGGCCGCTGGTGATCTCGATCGTCGCCTTCTTGCACTTGCTGTTCCCGGCCGCGGCACCCGTACCGCCGTTCTGGGCCGGGGCCATGCCGTTGCCGGTCACCGGTACCTGGGCGGCGTTGACCGACTTGCAGTCGATCGGCTCCAGCCGGGTCACGGTCGCCGACTCGGTCTGCCGGTCGAAGCCGACCCCGGTCCGCTCGTGACCGGGGGCCGAGCCGGGCCAGAGGACCGCCAGGCCCACGACGACGGCGGCGGCGAAGGGGATCAGTACGGCGGCGATCACCCGGCGCAGATGGCGCGAAACGGGCGCGGCGGGACCGTGCGCGTGGGAATGCCCGTGCGCATGGCCGTGACCGCTGTGGCCATGACCGTGTCCCCGCCCCCGCTCCTGCTCGGGCGGCTGCCCGACCGGTTGCGCGACAGGGTCGCCGACGGCCTCGCCGACCGGCTGTCCCGGGTGCGCGGCGGCCGGCCGGGGCACCGGGGGCGGCGGCGCCGAATGGCCCGGGTCGTACGGCGGCGCGGGGCCGTGGCCGGGAACGTACCCCTGGTCACCGCCGTCCGCGGAGCCGTACGCGTACCGGGAATCGGGGCCCTGTCCGGGGCCGGGTGCTGATGACGTCACCGACCGATCATCGCAAGAACGGCCGGGGGCCCCTGTTCAGCACGCCAGAATTGGCGCTAGCGTTGGTGTCACCTTTGCACACGCGGGAGCTCGGAGCACCGGGCTGAGAGGGCGCTGACCTCCGTAGACGCGTCATCGGGCGGTACACGAACCAGGTGTACGACCCGGGACGGAGTCCACGGGATCCGCTGCGTCGACCGCCGAACCTGTTACCGGGTAATGCCGGCGTAGGGAGTAGGTCTTCATGACCGTTCAGGATGCACGCACGCCTGCCGTCGAACCCGCCGTCGACGGCGACCGCACGCCGGGCTGGCACAAGGGGTACGTCACGGGCTCACGCCCGGACCTCCGGGTGCCGGTCCGTCAGGTGCACCTCACCAATGGCCGGGACGTGACGCTGTACGACACCTCGGGCCCGTACACCGACCCCACCGTCGAGACCGATGTCCGCCGCGGTCTGCCGCCGCTGCGGGAGAGCTGGATCGTCGCCCGCGGGGACACCGAGGAGTACGCGGGCCGTCCCGTCCGCCCCGAGGACGACGGGCTCAAGCACACGTCCCCGCGCGGTGGACTGCGCAATCTCGACGCCGTCTTCCCCGGCAGGCCGCGCCAGCCGCGCCGGGGCCGGGACGGCCGGGCGGTCTCCCAGCTCGCCTATGCCCGCCGGGGCGAGATCACCCCCGAGATGGAGTTCGTGGCGATCCGGGAGAACGTCTCCCCCGAGGTCGTCCGGGAGGAGATCGCGGCCGGCCGGGCGGTGCTCCCGGCGAATGTGAACCATCCGGAGATCGAGCCGATGATCATCGGCAAGCGGTTCCTGGTGAAGGTCAACGCCAATATCGGCAACTCTGCGGTCACCTCCTCGATCGAGGAGGAGGTGGAGAAGATGACCTGGGCCACCCGCTGGGGCGCCGACACGGTGATGGACCTCTCCACCGGCCGGAACATCCACACCACCCGCGAGTGGGTGCTCCGCAACTCCCCCGTCCCGATCGGCACGGTGCCGCTCTACCAGGCGCTGGAGAAGGTCGACGGCCGGGCCGAGGAACTGACCTGGGAGATCTACAAGGACACGGTGATCGAACAGGCCGAGCAGGGTGTCGACTACATGACCGTGCACGCGGGGGTGCTGCTGCGGTACGTCCCCCTCACCGCCCGCCGCAAGACCGGCATCGTCTCGCGCGGCGGCTCGATCATGGCGGCCTGGTGCCTGGCGCACCACAAGGAATCGTTTCTGTACGAGAACTTCGAGGAGCTGTGCGAGATCCTCGCGGCGTACGACGTCACGTACTCCCTCGGCGACGGACTGCGGCCGGGCTCGATCGCGGACGCCAACGACGCGGCGCAGTTCGCCGAGCTGCGGACGCTCGGTGAGCTGAACCGGATCGCCAAGCGGATGAACGTCCAGACGATGATCGAAGGCCCCGGGCATGTCCCGATGCACAAGATCAAGGAGAACATCGACCTCCAGCAGGAGATCTGCGAGGAGGCGCCGTTCTACACCCTCGGTCCGCTGACCACCGATGTGGCGCCCGCCTACGACCACATCACCTCGGGTATCGGGGCCGCCATGATCGCCTGGTGGGGCACGGCGATGCTCTGCTACGTCACGCCCAAGGAGCACCTGGGCCTGCCCAACCGGGACGACGTCAAGACCGGGGTGATCACCTACAAGATCGCCGCGCACGCGGCGGATCTCGCGAAGGGGCATCCGGACGCCCAGGTATGGGACGACGCGCTCTCCGACGCGCGGTTCGAGTTCCGCTGGGAGGACCAGTTCAATCTGGCGCTCGACCCGGACACCGCCCGGGAGTTCCATGACGAGACGCTGCCCGCGGAGCCCGCGAAGACGGCCCACTTCTGTTCCATGTGCGGGCCCAAGTTCTGTTCGATGAAGATCAGCCGGTCGATCAACGAGCAGTTCGGCGGGGACGCCCCGGCGGGCGGTGACGACGCGAGCGAGACGGAGATCGCCGAGGGCATGCTCCAGAAGTCCAAGGAGTTCGCGGCGAGCGGCAGCCGGGTCTATCTGCCGATGGCGGACTGAGCAGGGGTCGCGGCCCACTGAGCCCGGGCCGCGGCCTCGTACGTCCCCCTGGCCCCTCCGGTCACTCCGGGCGGGGCCACGGGGGACATCCGCCGGTCACTCCGGCCGGTGCCACGAGGTCATCCGCCGGTTACTCCGGCCGGTGTTCGGGACCGCCGAAGTCGGGGCTGGTGAACTCGGGGCTGCTGAAGCTCGGCCGCTGCCCGGCCGTGGCTCCGTCGCCGGGGCTGGAGAAGTCCGGGCTGTCGTACCCCACCTTGGGGATCCGGCTCACCGGCCGCGCCCGGGCCGAGGCGAGCGGATCGACGTCCGGTTCCTCCAGCGCCAGCCGGAGGAACGGCAGCAGGCCGCGTTCCAGTACGGCGTGCAGCCAGGCGTCTTTGGCACGTGCCACCTCGTCCGGCAGGTCCTCGGACAGCTCGACGGCGGCCACCTGCGTCGCGCTGTTGCGGACCGCGGTGACCAGCAGCCCGACCGCCGCCGCCAGGATCGCGGCGGCCGTCACGGCGGCGAAGAACCAGCCCGCCGTGACCAGCGGGGTGGCGAAGGACGGCGCCGGGTCGAGCATCTTCAGCAGATACCCCACCAGCAGGAAGATCAGCGCCGCCGTCCCGGCCAGTACCGGTGCCAGCACGGTGAGTACGGCGCCGAGACCGGCACCGCCGCCGTCGGCCTCGGCGAGAGGGTCCGGAGGCGGGGCTTCCGGGGCGGCGTCCGGATCCGCGGGGGAGCGCGCCTGCTCGCGGATCCTCAGGTAGTGCGCGTACTCGGGCGCGGCGGACGCGGTGATCAAGGTGGTGGCCCTGAGCGCCATGGTCCGTAGCTGAGTGGCGTTCAGCCGTTCGCCGACGGCCGCGAGTTCCGGCCGCTCACCGGCGTCGCGCAGTACCTCGTCGAGGAGCCGCTCGTAGTCGGCGCGGTCCTCGCCCAGCAGATGCGGAGCGCTGTTCATGTGCGTCCCCCGATACTCCGCGGGCCGGGCCGTCCGCGCACGGACGGGACCGGTCGTCGACGGAGGAGAGTCTGCGACGGATAACCCGATGGTAGAGCCGTTACCGCGCGGGGTGACAGGGGATTGCGGCAAAACGAGGGTCAACGAGGGTCGGTACCGCTCCGGTCGGTCAGCGGAAGCTGGACGACGAGCAGCTTTCCGGCCATGGTGACCCCGCCGTCCATGGCGATCGCCAGTCCGTCCGCGTAGACGTGCGGGCCCTCGACCACCGGGCGCTCAGCGCCCTCGCCCTCCTCCGTGCCGACCTCGCCGAGCAGATACGGAATCGGGCTGTGGCCGTGCACCACCCGGGTACCGCCGTAGGCGGCGAGCAGTTCGCGGACCGCCGGGGGCCCGCTCGTCTCGTCCCGGAAGGCGAACCGCTTGGTCATCTTGCGGAACAGGTCCCAGCACTCGTCCGCGTCGTTCCGGGTGAGGACGTCGTGGATGGTGTCGTTGACGGCCTCGACGTTGTCGCCGTAGTCGAGATAGGCCGTGGTGTCCGAGTGCAGCAGCAGATGGCCGTCCTCGACCGCGACCGCGTCGAGCCGGGCCATCCACTGGACATGGACGTCCTGGAGCCGGTCCATATCGGCCTTCTGGCCGCCGTTGAGCAGCCAGGCGGCCTGGAAGGTGGCAGTACCGGCACCGGAGTTGACCGGGGTGTCGACGAACCGCTTCGCGCCGAGCAGCAGCAGCTCGTGATTGCCCATCAGGGCCTTGCAGTAGCCGCCGGCCGCCGCGGCCTCGGCCGAGAGCCGCATGACCAGGTCGATCACACCGATACCGTCCGGCCCCCGGTCGGTGAAGTCGCCGAGGAACCAGAGCCGGGCATTGCCCGCCGCCCAGTTGCCCTCGGCGTCGATCAGGCCCTGGGCGGCGAGGGCGGCCACGAGTTCGTCGAGATAGCCGTGGACGTCGCCGACGACATAGAGGGGGCCCAGCTCATTGGGCGCAGACTGCTCGCCGCCCGCCGGACGCGGTACGGCATCGGCTCCGGCCCCGGTACCCGCGCCGGCTCCGGCGCCGGGCTCGGCCCGGCTGATGACCGGGAGATCGCGTTCGGTGGGGGTGTAGCCCTCGGGCAGTTCGTCCTCGGGTACGGCGTTCCCGGGGTGCGCCGCCCGGGCGGGGTACGCCTCGTACCTCTCCGGCGCGGGCGCGGCCGGCGCGGGTGCCGGTACGGGCGCGGGCGCCGGTGCCTGAGGCGCCTGGGGCTGTGCGTGAACCTGAGGTGCCTGGGGGGCGCCGCCGTACGGCGGCTGTTCCGTTACGGGGTACGCCGCCGGGGGCTCCTGCTGGTGCCCGTGGGGAGCGGGGGGAGCAGCGGGCGCGGGTGCCGGTACGGGCGCCGCCGGGGCCGGGTGTCCGGCCTGCGGCGCGCCCTCCTCGGGGCCCCGGGGCGCGGGAATGCTCTCGGGCCGTTCCTCGTCCTGTGCCCCGGACGGTTCCACGGGCATCTGCGCATACGGCGGAACGCGGAAATCGCGCAGCGTCGCCGTCCGCACCACGGGTCCTTGACCGGCCCCCTGAGTCATCGACCCCTCCACCACCGTCGCGCCGCCGTTCACCTCTCGGCCCAGCCTGGTCGGGGTGGTCCGCGGTGTCGTCCGCCCATCATAGGAATGAGGTCCGCGCTCTGTGACGCACCAGGGGTGTTGAATCCGCTCGTACCCCCCGAGTCGCCGACTGTTTCGCCCCGTTAGGGCAGTAATGAGGCTTCCGGTCGTGTCCCGGTGTCCTCCGGTACCGGCGGATCCGGCCCGGTCCGGCCCTCTCCGGGAGGGCTCGTAATTGTTCGGCCGGGGGCCGTCGGACCACCGGACCGCCCGGAGGCGGTCCGCTCCGGCCGACCGGCTACTCCGACGAGGGGGACCGCGGCGGGCTGACGGTGGTCCGCGGCGAACGGCGCTGCGAGGAGGTCCGTACGATCAGCTCCGTCGGTATCACCTGCTCGACCGGACGGTCCTCGTCGATGCCCTCGATGGCGTCGATGAGCAGCTGGACGACGGCGGTGCCGATCCGCCGGGGCTTCAGCGAGAGGGTCGTGATCGGCGGCTCGGTGGTGGCGTAGACCGTCGACTCGCTGCAGCAGACCAGCAGCAGGTCCTCGGGGACGCGGAGCCCGTAGCGGCGGGCGGCGGCCAGCAGATCGGTGCCGTTGGGGTCGAAGAGTCCGTAGACCGCGTCGGGCCGGTCCGGGCGGGCCAGCAGCCGGTCGGCGGCGACGGCGCCCGCGCACGGGTCGTGTGCCGGATAGGACTCGTAGACGGGATCCTGGCCGACCCGCTCGCACCAGTTGAGGTAGGCGGTGGTGGAGAGCCGGGTGTACGTGTCCGTGGTGGTCCCGGTCAGCAGTCCGATCCGGCGGGCGCCCGCGTCGGCGAGATGGTCCAGCAGGCCGAGGACGGCCGCCTCGTGGTCGTTGTCCACCCAGGCGGTCACCGGGAGGGTCCCGGCCGGGCGGCCGTCGGAGACGACGGGCAGACCCTGGCGGACGAGTTCGGTGACGACCGGATCGTGGTCGGAGGGGTCGATGACGACCGTGCCGTCGAGCGCGACGTTCGACCAGACGTCGTGGCGCGAGGTGGCGGGCAGGATCACCAGGGCGTAGCCGCGGGCCAGCGCGGCGGAGGTGGCCGCCCTGGCCATCTCGGCGAAGTAGGCGAATTCGGTGAAGGTGAAAGGTTCATCCCCGTACGTGGTCACGGTCAGGCCGATCAGGCCGGACTTCCCGGTACGGAGGGTGCGGGCGGCGGCCGACGGCCGGTATCCCAGCCGGTCGGCGACCTCGCGGACATGTCTGCGGGTGGCGTCGGGCAGTCTGCCCTTCCCGTTCAGCGCGTCCGAGACGGTCGTGATGGAGACACCGGCTGCGGCGGCGACGTCTCGGATGCCCGCCCGACCTTGCCGGCTTCCCCGGCGGGATGTGTCCGTCCGGCTCACCTGGTGCTTCCCTGCTGCTGTCATGGCGTGCCGATATTAGGGCTCGTGCGGGCGGTGGGACCGGTCGCATATGCACCCGTTGACAGGCACGATTCTGCATGATCATAAACCATCAACTGCCTTTGAATTTAAGGAACTTATTCGATACTCATCGGTCGGCTGAGGTGTGCCGGGGCCCCAGCCGGGCCCGAGATCAAGGTCTCGGAGAGGTCTCAACTCACCTCTACGGGGGACGCGCGCCACGGAGCGAGCCGGAGGCGCGCGCCAGGGGCGCGAGCGCTCCCCCCGATCTTCCGAACCCCTGTCCGAGCCGATCGCCGAACTCTTGTCCGAAGCCGGTCCGGGGTGCCGGGTGGGGGTCCCTTCGAACGGGAATCCTCATAAGGTGTGCAGCATTGGGCTCCGGCCGGATTTCCGGGCCGGAGCCGGGACGGACGGTCGAGGAGGATCTGCGGTGAGCGATACGAGCCCGATGACGAGCCCGAGGCTCCGTGCCGAGCTGAACGGAATTCCGACGTACAAGCCCGGCAGGCCGGCGGCGGGCGGCGGCTCCGTCGCGTACAAACTGTCGTCCAACGAGAATCCCTATCCCCCGCTTCCGGGGGTGATGGAGCGCGTTCTGGCGGCGGCCGAGAACTTCAACCGCTATCCCGATATGGCGTGTACAGGGCTGATGGGCGAGCTGGCGGACCGGTTCGGGGTGCCGCTGACGCATCTGGCGACCGGTACGGGCTCGGTGGGCGTCGCCCAGCAGCTGATCCAGTCGACCGCGGGCCCGGGCGACGAGGTGATGTACGCCTGGCGCTCCTTCGAGGCGTATCCGATCATCACCCGGATCAGCGGCGCGACGCCGGTCGAGGTGCCGCTGACGGCGGGCGAGGCGCACGACCTGGACGCGATGGCGGAGGCGATCACCGACCGGACCCGGCTGATCTTCGTCTGCAACCCCAACAACCCGACCGGCACGGTGGTGCGCCGGGCGGCTCTGGAGCGGTTCCTCGACCGGGTGCCGTCGGATGTGCTGGTGGTGCTGGACGAGGCGTACCGCGAGTTCATCCGGGACCAGGACGTACCGGACGGGGTGGAGATCTACCGCGAGCGGTCCAATGTGGCGGTGCTGCGGACGTTCTCCAAGGCGTACGGCCTGGCGGGGCTGCGGGTCGGCTTCGCGATCGCCCACGAGCCGGTGGCGGCGGCGCTGCGGAAGACGGCGGTGCCGTTCGGGGTGACCCAGCTCGCGCAGGACGCGGCCGTCGCGTCGCTGCGGGCCGAGGACGAACTGCTGGGCCGGGTCGGGACGCTGGTCTGCGAGCGGACCCGGGTGCACGAGGCCCTGGTGGGGCAGGGGTGGACCGTGCCGGAGACCCAGGCCAACTTCGTCTGGCTGCGGCTGGGGGAGCGTACGGCCGAGTTCGCGGCGCACTGTGACGAGGCGGGCGTCGTGGTCCGGCCGTTCGTCGGCGAGGGCGCGCGGATCACGATCGGCGAACCCGAGGCGAACGATCTCTTCCTGCGGGTGGCGGAGGAGTTCCACAAGAAGCTGTAGGCGGCTGCCCGCGGATCATCCGGTCCGGTGCCGCCGGCGGGCCGGCCGGGTGCCGTCCGGCGCTGCCGGTCCCTCGGTACCGGCTCCGTACAGCCGTCGCCGGTGACACCGGCGACACCTGCGGGCGGGCGTACACCGCCGGGCGGGCGTACGCAGCCGGCACTTCGGTACGTCCCCCCGGCCCCCCCCGGCCCCTCACCCGGGGCCGGGCCGTCGGTGTTCCCGGGCGTCCCGGGCCCTTCGGACACCGGTGGCATCGGCGGCCCGAGCGGCGGCCCCCGCGTCACCGCCGCTTCGGTACATCCCGCCGTGGCCCCCGGACCCCGGCCGGGGGCCGGGGGCCACGGGGTTTTTCCGGGTGCTCCGGGCCTCCGGGCGGCCCCGCGCCCGGCCGTGCCGGAGCCTTCGACCCCGGTCGGGAGCCCCCGGTGCCGGGTCCGTCCGGGGGTCTCCGCCCGGTCGTGATCTAGCCGCGACGGGTCTCCGCGTCAAGAGGTACCCCCCGGTCATCAGTCTGAATTTCGTATGAGACATAATCTCATGTGAATGTGAACGCTTTCACAAGCGTGTCTCGTTCATCCCGCTATGGCTGGGATTAATCGGGCAAACTGCCGATTGACCTTGTCGATGTAAGGAGATGACGACGTGGACTTGGCTCTGGCGCCGGAGACCCTGGCGCGATGGCAGTTCGGCATCACGACCGTCTATCACTTCCTCTTCGTCCCCCTGACGATCTCCCTGGCCGCCCTCACCGCGGGACTGCAGACCGCCTGGGTCCGGACCGGCAAGGAGAAGTACCTCAAGGCGACCAAGTTCTGGGGCAAGCTGTTCCTGATCAATATCGCCATGGGTGTCGTCACCGGCATCGTGCAGGAGTTCCAGTTCGGGATGAACTGGTCCGACTACTCCCGCTTCGTCGGCGACATCTTCGGCGCCCCGCTCGCCTTCGAGGCGCTGATCGCCTTCTTCTTCGAGTCCACCTTCATCGGGCTGTGGATCTTCGGCTGGGACAAGCTGCCGAAGAAGATCCATCTGGCCTGTATCTGGATGGTCTCCATCGGCACGGTGCTCTCCGCCTACTTCATCCTCGCCGCCAACTCGTGGATGCAGCACCCGGTCGGCTACCGGATCAACGAGGAGCGCGGCCGAGCCGAGCTGACCGACTTCTGGCGGGTGCTCTCCCAGGACACCGCCGTCACCCAGTTCTTCCACACCATCACGGCCGCCTTCCTGGTCGGCGGCGCGTTCATGGCCGGCATCGCCGCGTACCACCTGGCCCGGCGGAAGCACATCCCGGTGATGCGGACCTCGCTCCGGCTCGGCCTGGTCACCGTGATCGCCGCCGGGCTGCTCACCGCCGTCAGCGGCGACCTGCTCGGCAAGGTCATGTTCAGGCAGCAGCCGATGAAGATGGCCGCCGCCGAAGCCCTCTGGGACGGCGAGGCCCCGGCACCGTTCTCGATCTTCGCCTACGGGGATGTGGACAAGGGCCACAACGAGGTCGCCCTGGAGATCCCCGGGATACTGTCCTTCCTCGCCAACGGCGACTTCGACTCGTACGTCCCCGGCATCAACGACATCAACAAGATGGAGCAGGAGAAGTACGGGCCCGGCGACTACCGACCCAATATCCCGGTCGCCTACTGGGGCTTCCGCTGGATGATCGGCTTCGGGATGGCCTCCTTCGGCCTCGGACTGCTCGGCCTCTGGCTGACCAGGAAGAGGTTCCTGCTGCCACCGGCGCTGCGGACCGGCGAGGACGAGGTACCGAATCTGGTCCTCTTCCGGAAGAAGGCCCTCGGCCCCCGGTTCAGCCGCTGGTACTGGATCGCCGCCCTGTGGACCATGACATTCCCGCTGATCGCCACCTCCTGGGGCTGGATCTTCACCGAGATGGGCCGTCAGCCGTGGGTGGTCTACGGAGTGCTCAAGACCGAGGCCGCCGTCTCCCCCGGGGTCTCCCAGGGCGAGGTCCTCACCTCCATGACCATCTTCACCCTGCTCTATGCCGTCCTCGCCGTGATCGAGGTCAAGCTGCTGGTCAAGTACGTCAAGCAGGGCCCGCCCGAGCTGACCGAGGCCGATCTCAACCCGCCTACGAAGATCGGCGGCGACGAGCGCGACGCCGACCGGCCGATGGCCTTCTCCTACTGAGGCCGAAGGGACTGCTGAGCCATGGAACTCCATGACGTCTGGTTCGTACTGATCGCCTTCCTCTGGATCGGCTACTTCTTCCTGGAGGGCTTCGACTTCGGGGTCGGCGTACTGACCAAACTGCTCGCCCGCGACCGCAAGGAGCGGCGGGTGCTGATCAACACCATCGGCCCCGTCTGGGACGGCAACGAGGTCTGGCTGCTCTCGGCGGGCGGCGCCACCTTCGCCGCCTTCCCCGAGTGGTACGCCACCCTCTTCTCCGGCTTCTATCTGCCGCTGCTGATCATCCTGTTCTGTCTGATCGTCCGCGGTGTCGCCTTCGAGTACCGGCACAAGCGCGACGAGGACCGCTGGCAGACCAACTGGGAGCACGCGATCTTCTGGTGCTCCCTGGTCCCCGCCTTCCTGTGGGGCGTGGCCTTCGCCAATATCGTCCGCGGGGTGAAGATCAACGGCGAGATGGAGTACGTCGGCAATGTCGCCGACCTCCTCAACCCCTACGCCCTGCTGGGCGGACTGGTCACCCTGAGCCTCTTCACCTTCCACGGCGCGGTCTTCGTCGCGCTCAAGACCGTCGGCGACATCCGGGGCCGGTCCAGGGCGCTCGCCACCAAGCTCGGGCTGGTCACCGCCGTACTCGCCGTCGGTTTCCTGGGCTGGACCCAGACCTCCCGGGGCGACGGTACGAGCCTGGTCGCGCTGATCGTCGCGGTGGTGGCGCTGGTGGCGGCGATCGGGACCAATATCGCCGGGCGGGAGGGCTGGTCGTTCGCCTTCTCCGGGGTGACCATCGTGGCCGCGGTCACGATGCTCTTCCTGACCCTCTTCCCGAATGTGATGCCGTCGTCCCTGAACGACGCCTGGAGCCTGACGGTCACCAACGCCTCGTCGACCCCGTACACCCTGAAGATCATGACCTGGTGCGCCGGGATCGCCGCCCCGATGGTGATGCTCTACCAGGGCTGGACGTACTGGGTCTTCCGCAAGCGGATCGGCACCCAGCACATCGCCGACGCGCACTGACCGTGTCTCGTACCGGCTGCGTCACGCACTGACCGTGTCCCGCACCGCATCCGACGCGGGCCCGTTCGCGGGGCCGCTCGTCCTCAGGGGATGTTTCACGTGAAACCGATCGACCCGCGTCTGCTCCGCTACGCCCGGGCCACCCGGGGCTTTCTGATCGCGGTGGTCGTCCTCGGGCTGGTCGGGGCGGCGCTGGTGATCGCCCAGGCGATGCTGATCGCCGAGGTGGTGGTGGGGGCCTTCGAACAGGGTCTCGGCGTTTCGGACGTACTGACCCCGCTCGCCCTGCTCGCGGCGGTCGCCGTCGGCCGGTCGGTGGTCTCCTGGCTGACCGAACTGGCGGCCCACCGGGCCAGCGCCGCGGTCAAGTCCGAGCTGCGGGGGCGGCTGCTGGAGCGGGCCGCCGCCCTGGGACCCGGCTGGCTGAGCGGTCAGCGCACCGGCTCCCTGGTGGCGCTGGCCACCCGGGGGATCGACGCGCTGGACGACTACTTCGCCCGCTATCTGCCCCAGCTGGGGCTGGCCGTGGTGATCCCGATCGCGGTACTGGCCCGGATCGTCACCGAGGACTGGGTCTCCGCGGCCATCATCGTGGTGACCCTGCCGCTGATCCCGGTCTTCATGGTCCTGATCGGCTGGTACACCCAGGCCCGGATGAACCGTCAGTGGCGGCTGCTCTCCCGGCTCTCCGGCCACTTCCTCGATGTGGTCGCCGGACTGCCGACGCTGAAGGTGTTCGGCCGGGCCAAGGCGCAGGCCGAGTCGATCCGTACGATCACCGCCGAGTACCGCCGGGCCACCCTGCGGACCCTGCGGATCGCCTTCATCTCCTCCTTCGCCCTGGAACTCCTCTCCACCCTCTCCGTCGCCCTGGTCGCCGTCACCATAGGGATGCGGCTGGTCCACGGCGGAATGGACCTCTACACCGGGCTCGTCATCCTGATCCTGGCACCCGAGGCGTATCTGCCGATCCGGACCGTGGGCACCCAGTTCCACGCGGCGGCGGAGGGCCTGGCGGCGGCCGAGGAGATCTTCACCGTGCTGGAGAAGGAGCCGCGCCGGGCCGGGACCCGATCGGTCCCCGCCTCGGTCCGGCTGGAGCTCTCCGGGGTGACGGTCCGCCACGAGGGACGTACCGAACCCTCCCTGGACGCCGCGTCCCTGACCGTCGAGGAGGGGGAGACCGTCGCCCTGATCGGCCCGAGCGGGGTGGGCAAGTCCACCCTGCTCGATGTCGTCCTCGGCTTCACCGACCCCGCCGAGGGCCAAATCACCGTCGGCGGCGTCCCGCTCGCCGAACTCGACCCCGACCGCTGGCGGGAGCGGATCGCCTGGGTGCCCCAGCGACCCCAGCTCTTCGCGGGCACCATCGCCGACAACGTCCGGCTCGCCCGGCCGGACGCCGATGACGAGGCGGTCCGGGAGGCACTGAGCCGGGCCGGGGCCGACGACTTCGTCCGGGCGCTCCCCGAGGACATCGAGACCGTACTCGGCGAGGACGGCGACGGGCTCTCCGCCGGACAGCGGCAGCGGCTGGCGCTCGCCCGCGCGTTTCTCGCCGACCGTCCCGTGGTGCTGCTGGACGAGCCCACCGCCGCCCTGGACGGGGCCACCGAGGAGGCCGTCGTGGCGGCGGTCCGGCGGCTGGCCGCCGGGCGGACCGTACTGCTGGTGGTTCACCGTCCTGCGCTGCTCGCCGTCGCCGACCGCGTCGTCTCCCTGAGCCGTACCGGAGACGCCACGGGTACGGCGGCTGCTCCGGTCGCTGTTCCGGCGAACGGGGCGGCGGGTCCCGAGCGGCCCGGCGTCGGTACCACCGGCCTCTACGCGGGCCCCGGCACCGACCCTGACACCGCCCCGGCGGACGGCCGGCCCGGCGACGCGTACGACTTCGGACTCCCCGACGACCGGACCACCGCGGCGGGCGTACGCGTCCCCGCCCTCACCCGGGTCCGGCGGGCCGCCCGCCACCAGCGGGGCCGCTTCCGGCTGGCGCTGCTGCTGGGCAGCCTGGCGCTGGGCTCCGCCGTCGGACTGATGGCGGTCTCCGGCTGGCTGATCTCCCGCGCCTCCGAACAGCCGCCCGTCATGCATCTGATGGTGGCCGTCACCGCGACCCGCGCCTTCGGTATCGGCCGGGCCGTCTTCCGCTACGCCGAACGCCTGGTCTCCCACGACGCCGTGCTGCGGATGCTCGCCGAACTCCGGGTCGCCGTCCACCGCGGCCTGGAACGGATCGCGCCCGCCGGACTCGGCCGCGCCCGCCGGGGCGATCTGCTCTCCCGGCTGGTCACCGATGTCGACGCCCTCCAGGACTACTGGCTCCGCTGGCTGCTGCCCGCGGGCTCGGCGCTGCTGGTCAGCGCCGCGGCCGTCGGCTTCACCGGCTGGCTGCTGCCGGAGGCCGGGGCGCTGCTCGCCGCCGGACTGCTGGCCGCCGGACTCGCCGTACCGCTGCTGAGCGGTGCCGTGGCGCGCCGGGCCGAACGGCAGCTGGCGCCCGCCCGGGGCGCCCTGGCCACCAGGACCGTCGATCTGCTGCGCGGTACCGCCGAACTGACCGTCGCGGGGGCGCTCGGCGCCCGTACCGAAGCGGTCCGGGACGCCGACCGGCGACTCACCCGGATCACCGCCAGGGGCGCCGCGGCCACCGCCCTCGGCGCCGGACTCACCACCCTCGCCTGCGGACTGACCGTCGTCCTCGTCGCCTTCGCCGGGGTGCAGGCCGTCCGCGACGGGCGGCTCGACGGGGTCGCCCTCGCGGTCCTCGTCCTCACCCCGCTCGCCGCGTTCGAGGCGGTCAACGGGCTGCCGCTGGCCGTCCAGTACCGGCAGCGGGTCGGGCGGAGCGCCGAGCGGGTGTACGAGATGCTGGACGCGCCCGTTCCCGTACCCGAACCGGAGCTTCCGGCGCAGCCGCCCGCGACCGCGTTCCCGCTGGAACTGCGCGGGGTCCGGGCCCGCTACCGGGGCCGGGAGCGGAACGCGCTCGACGGGATCGACCTGACCATCGGGGCGGGCAGCAGGATCGCCGTCGTCGGCGCGTCCGGCTCGGGCAAGACGACCCTCGCCCAGGTGCTCCTCCGCTTCCTCGACTTCCTCGACACCGGGGACGGCACGTACACGCTGGGCGGGGTCGCCGCCCGCGACCTCGACGGGGACACGGTCCGGGGTTTCGTCGGGCTCTGCGCCCAGGACGCCCATGTCTTCGACAGCTCGGTCCGGGAGAACCTCCGGATCGGCCGGCCCGACGCGAGCGACGACGAACTCCGGCGGGCCCTCGCCGACGCCCGGCTGCTGGACTGGGTCGACGGCCTGCCTCGGGGGATGGACACCCTGGTCGGCGAGCACGGCGCCCGGCTCTCCGGCGGCCAGCGGCAGCGGCTCGCCCTGGCCCGCGCCCTGCTGGCCGACTTCCCGGTCCTCGTACTCGACGAGCCCGCCGAACACCTCGACCTGGCGACGGCCGACGCGCTGACGGCCGATCTGCTGGCGGCGACCGAGGGGCGGACCGCCCGGGGCGCGGCCACCGTACTGATCACCCACCGGCTGACCGGCCTGGACACGGTGGACGAGATCGTCGTCCTGGCGGAGGGCCGGATCGTCCAGCGCGGCCCGTACGCCGAACTCGCGGCGGCCGAGGGGCCCCTGCGGCGGATGCTGGCACGCGAACGGGAGACGGACGCGGTGGCGGCGGCCCGGGTGGAGGAGGCGGGAGCGGTGACGGCGGGGGCGGTGACGGCGAAGGCCGGCGTCTGAGCGGCGGGGCCGGGTGCGGGCGCGGTGGTGGTGGCGGGTGAGGCCGTCGGCGCGGGGCATCGGCCCGTACGGAATCCGGGGCGGGATCCCGGAGGGGTACGGATCCGGACCGGCGGAAGGGTGGCTTCCGGCCGGTCTGCCGAGCCGACTTTTCTCGGCAAATAGGAATTACTAGGCTCAAGGCCATGACGGCTTCCGACGCTGCCCCCACAGAGCCCGACGACGAGCCGGACGACCCCCGGTCGGAGTCGGGTGCCGAGCCCGGTGCCGTCGAGGACGGGTCCGGGGCCGCCGGGGGCCAGGACCGGGACGAGCCCGGGGACGGATCCCGGGACGAGTCCGGGGATCCGCTGGAAGCCGCGACCCGGGCCACCCGCAGCCTCCAGGGGCTCTCCACCGAGCTGACCGCCCGGGTCCCTCAACTGCTGGAGGCGATGCGGTCCGTCGGCACCGGCCTCGAACTCCATACGACCCTCGACCGGATCTGCGAGACCGCCGCCGAACTCGCCGACGCCCGCTATGCCGCGATCGGCGTCGTGGACGAGGAGGGCCGGGGGCTCTCCGACTTCGTCACCCACGGCATCGACGAGGAGACCGCCGCCAGGATCGGCCACCGTCCCGACGGCCACCGGGGGCTGCTCGGCGCGCTGATCCACGACCCGGTGCCCGTGATGCTCGCCGATCTGACCTCCGACCCGCGCGCGGCCGGATTCCCGCCCGGCCATCCGCCGATGCGGACCTTCCTCGGCGTCCCCATCCGGGTCCAGGGCGAGATCTTCGGCAATCTCTATCTCGCCGAGAAGCGCGGCGGCGCCGAGTTCAACGACTACGACCTCCATATGGTCCGGGTCCTCGCCACCGAGGCGGGCATCGCCATCGGCAACGCCCGGCTCTACGAGGCCGCCCGCCAGCGGGAGCGCTGGATCGACGGCTCCGTCGCCGTCACCACCGCCCTCCTCTCCGGCGGCGACGCCGAGGACGCCCTGACCGTCGTCGCCGAACAGGCCAGACGGCTCGCCGACGCGGCGGCCGGGATCGTGCTGCTCCCGGCGGCCGAGGGCGGCCTCGAGATCGTCGCGATCGCCTCCGAGCGGCCCGCGACGGCGCTCGGCGAGGTGATGCCCCCGGAGAGCCCGGTGATCGCCCGGCTGCTGGCCGGGGAGCCGGTCTTCGTCGCCGACGCCGCCACCGACCCCCGGGTGATCACCCGCAGCGCCGGGCGGTACGGTCCGTGCATGATGCTGCCGCTGCAGAGCGGCGGCCGGGTCCTGGGCGCGCTGGCGACCCCGAGGACCCGGGGCTCCCGGCAGTTCACCGAGGCCGAGCGGACCCTCGCCACCCAGTTCGCGTCCCAGGCCGCACTGGCGCTGATCATGGCGGAGGCCCAGCGCGACCGGGAACGGCTCGCGGTCTACGAGGACCGCGACCGGATCGCCCGCGATCTGCACGATCTGGTGATCCAGCGGCTCTTCGCCACCGGGATGATGCTGGAGGGCGCGCAGCGGCGGTCCCGGGTGCCCGCCGTCCAGGACGGGGTCGGCAAGGCCGTGGACGAACTGGACGTCACCATTCAGGAGATCCGTACCGCCATCTTCGCCCTCCAGCAGGGACCGGCGGAGGCGCCGTCCGGGCTGCGCACCCGGGTACTGCGGGAGATCAACATGGCTGCCGTACCGCTCGGTTTCACCCCCGGCCACCGCTTTCTGGGGCCGGTGGACGCGCTGGTCGGCGAGCTGACCGGGAAGAACCTGATCGCCGCGTTGCGGGAGGCGCTGTCGAACGCCTTCCGGCACGCGGACGCCTCCCGGATCGATGTGATCGTCGACGCGACGGCGAAGCTGCCCGACGGATCCGACGGCGTACGGCTGACGGTCGCCGACGACGGGGTCGGCATTCCCGACGGCGGGCGGCGCAGCGGGCTGCGCAATCTGGCCCGGCGGGCCGAGTCGCTGGGCGGGTCGAGCGTCTGCGGGCCGGGGATCGGCGACGACGGCCGGGGGACGACGGTCCGCTGGGAGGCGCCGCTGTAGGCCGCGTACGGATCCGGGGTGGGTGCTGGGGCCCGTGGGGTCCGTGAGCCGAGGGGTTTTGCTGGTCCGGGTGGCGGTACGACCCCCCGGGCTCCCCGGATGCGCGCCTTCCCCGGGTGACGATCCGACGCATGTGCCAAAGACGTCGGTCGCCGTGGCTCGTCCTGGTGGTGATCTGGTCCGTCCTGCTGTCGTCCGCCCCGGCGGCGGCGCGGGTGACCGGCACGACCGGCGCGACCGGCGCGACCGGCGCGGCCGGGGCGGCCGGGGCGGCTTCCCGGTCCGATGGCGCGTCCGTCGTCGCCGACCCGGCACCGGACGCGGGGCAGGGATCCGGCTACGGCGCCGATACCGGTCCCGGCACCCCGGCCCCGATGCCCGTTCCCGGTATGCCGGCCGGGCTCGGTTCCGGTTTCGGCGCGGTGCCGTCCCGGTCCTCGGCGGCCCCGGTGGCGCTGCTGTCGCCCGGCGGCGGCCCGAGGACGCGAACGGAGGCACGAGGGGAGGGCGAAGCGGAAGGCCGGTCGCCGGGGGATCCGGAATCGGATTCCGGGGGCCGGGACCCGGGCGCGGCCCCGGATCGGGGCCGCGCCGCCGCCCACGGTCCGGTCGCCGGGACCACCGCCGAGGTGGCCCGGCTCTTCGACGAGGCGGCCCGGGTCACGGCCTCGTACGAGCGGAGCACGCGCGAGACGGGTCTGCGGCGGGCGGCGGCCGTACGGCTCCAGGAACAGCTCGGCCGGCGCCGTACGGAACTCGCCGCGCTCCGCGACGCGGTCGGCGCCGCCGCCCGGGACCAGTACCGCACCGGTGGCCAGCTCACCGCCACCGCCGGGCTGCTGCTCGCCCGCGATCCGGACGCCCTGATGTACGGCAGAAGGATCGCCCGGCAGGCCGAGACGGCCGTGGAACGGCTGCTGGCGCGGACCGAGGAGGCCGAGCGGCGGCTGACGTCCGCCGAGGACCGGGCCCGCCGGGCCTGGCGTGATCTGGAGCTGCGGACCGCGCGGCTGGCCCGCTCCAAGGAGCGGCTGGAGACCCGGCTGGCGGCGGCGCGCCGAATCCTCCAGGGCGAGGCGCAGAGCCGGCCCGCACGGGGTACGTGCCCCGGCCCGGCCCGCTTCCCGGCGGCCCCCGGAAGCGATATCCGGAGTTCCGGCGACGGCAGAACCGGAATCGGAACCGGAGCCGGAGCCGGAACTGGATCCGCGGGATCGGGCGGGCGGGAGACCTGGGTGGCACCGGTCGACCGGTACCGGCTCTCGGCCGGGTTCGGCAGCGGCGGCGCGCGATGGGCGAACCGCCATACGGGCCAGGACTTCGCCGTCGACACCGGCACACCGGTGCGGTCGGTGGGCGCCGGCCGGGTACTGACCGTCTCCTGCGGGGGCGCCTTCGGGATCCAGATCGTGGTCCAGCATCCCGGTGGCTATTACACGCAGTACGCCCATCTGTCGTCGGCCGGGGTCGTCGGGGGCGAGCCGGTCCGGGCCGGGCAGGTGATCGGGCTCGCGGGCTCGACGGGCAACTCCACCGGCCCGCATCTCCACTTCGAGGTACGGATCACCCCGTATCTGGGCTCGGGCGTGGACCCGGCGGCCTGGCTGCGTTCACGGGGCGTACGACTCCAGCCGTGACCGGGTGCCGTACGACCGCGCCGTTCAGCCGAGGGCGCGGCCCCGGTCGTGGTCGCGCAGAATCTGCTCGATGACGACGGCCACACCGTCCTCGTTGTTGGCGACGGTCCGGCCGGACGCCGCGGCGATCACCTCCGGATGCGCGTTCCCCATCGCGTACGACGTCCCGGCCCAGCGCAGCATCTCCACGTCGTTGGGCATATCGCCGAAGGCCACGACCTCATCGGCGGTGATCCCGCGTTCGGCGCAGCACCGGGCGAGGGTGCTGGCCTTGCTCACCCCTGGGCCGCTGATCTCCAGCAGGGGCCCGGGGCTGGACCGGGTGACGGAGGCGAGGCTTCCGGTGCCCTCGCGGGCGAGGGCGTGAAAGGCGTCGGGTGCCGTGGCCGCGTGGTGGGCCAGCAGTTTCAGTACGGGGGCTGAGCAGACGGCGTCGTCCTGGAGCAGCTTCTCGGCCTCGGCGACGATGGTTCCCGGCTCGTCGTCGTAGAGCGTCGGATACCCCGCCTCGTGGTGGAATCCGGCGGCGGTCTCGATCCCGAAGGTCGTCCCGGGCGCCGCGGCGCGCAGCGACCTGACGACCCCGAGGGCCGTGGCGCGCGCGAGCGGATGGACGGCGAGCAGCGTGCCGCCGGAGCGCAGATCGACGACGGCGGCGCCGTTGGCACAGATCGCCAGCCCGTGGCCGTGGACGTGGTCGCTGACGACATCCATCCAGCGGGTGGGCCGGCCGGTGACGAAGAAGACCTCGATCCCGGCCTCCTCGGCCGCCGCGAGCGCGGCGACCGTACGGGCGGAGACCGACTTGTCGTCGCGCAGCAGGGTGCCGTCCAGGTCCGTGGCGATCAGCCGGGGCGGCGCCGGGTACGGGCTGCGGGGATCGATTGCAGGGGTCACACAAGCATTCTCGCGTACCGGCCCGTACGCGTGTACGGGCCGATGGGCCCGTTTTCCCGGCCCTGCCCCGGCCCTCCCCCTGCCCCGGCGCCGGGGGTGCTCAGCGGAGCTGGGCCAGGGCGTCGCAGGCGATCTTCTCGTAGACGGCCTGCTCGGCGGCGAACTCCGAGTCCGGGATCGGCGCGTGGATCACGATCTCGTCGATCCCCAGGGCGAAGTGCGCGCCCGCGAAGTCGACGAAGGCGTCGAGGGAGCGCAGCGGGGTGTTGCCGTCGGGGGTGAATCCGGTCAGCAGGATCCGGTGCGGTCCCGCGCCCTCGCGTCCGGTCTCGGCGCAGATCTCCGCCAGCCGCTCGACCTGGGCGCCGATCGCGGCCCGGGACGCCTCGGGAGTCCCCCGCCGCCCGATCTTCGGGTCGCCCGTGGTCACCCACGCCTGTCCGTGGCGGGCGGCCAGCCGCATCCCGCGCGGCCCCGCGGCGGCCACGGCGAACGGCGGTCGTGGCGACTGGACGCACCCGGGTACGTTCCGTGCCTCCACCGCCGAGTAGTGGACGCCCTCATGGGTGACCGCTTCCTCGGTGAGCAGCCGGTCCAGCAGCGCCACGAACTCGGCGAACCGGTCGGCGCGCTCCCGGGGCGTCCACGCCTCCTGCCCGAGCGCCGTCGCGTCGAACCCGTCACCGCCCGCCCCGATCCCGAGGGTGAGCCGCCCGGCCGAGATGTCGTCGAGGGCCATCAGCTCCTTGGCGAGAGTGACCGGATGCCGGAAGTTCGGCGAGGTCACCAGCGTGCCGAGCCGGATCCGCGAGGTCGCGCACGCGGCGGCGGTCAACGTCGGCACCGCCCCGAACCAGGGCCCGTCCCGGAAGGTCCGCCAGGTCAGATGGTCATAGGTGTACGCGGTGTGAAAGCCGAGGTCCTCGGCCCGCTGCCAGATCTGCCGTCCTTCGGCCCAGGGGTGGATGGGAAGGATCACCGTGCTCAGACGCATGCTTCAAACCCTACGCGGGCTTCCCGGGGCCATGGATACGCCGAGGGGAGCAGCGCAGGAAGGCGGGACCACCCATTGAGCGACACCATCTTAGTAAGACATGTACTACACTCCCCTTATGGACACGCCCCGCCCCGGCAAGACCAGAGTCACCAGCGTCTCCCTCCGTACCGAAACCCTGGAGGCGATCCGTGCGCGCGCCGGTAAACAGGGTGTTTCCTCCTATATCGAGGAAGCCGTACAGCGGCAGCTCCAGCGCGAGGCCATCGACGAGTACATCGCCGCGGCCGAGGCGGAGCACGGCGCAGTGGACCCTGCCGAGGTGTCGGAGAAGGCCGAGCGTGTCCGTGCCCATCACGCCGCCCGCCGTGATGGGGCCACCGCGGCGGACGCCGCGTGAGCGGGACCCTCGTTCTCGACAGCGAGGCCCTCTCCAAGCTTTCCCGCCGGCACCGTGACATGACCGTATGGCTGGATGTCGCCCGCAGGCTGGACCTGCTCGTCGTGACGAGCGCCGCCACGCTGGTGGAGGCGCGCGACCCGAAGGTGCCGCAGGCGGCGTTCGACCATGCCGTTTCCCTGGCCAAGGTGCGTCCGGTCACGGAGGAGATCGCGCGGGCGGCAAGCAGACTGCTCGCGGCGGAAGGCCTGCGTGGTCACAAGTACGCCATCGACGCGATGCTCGCGGCCACGGCGCACGCGGAGCACGGCGACGTCACCGTGGTCACGAGCGATGTGGACGACCTTCGCCGGCTGTGCCTCCCTCGTATCGCCGTCGAGCCGATCTGAGCAGGTGGCAGCCGTGAAGAGGCTCACGGGCAGCGTTTCCGGCGATGCCGCCGAGTCGGCCGCCCGGCAGATTCGGCACCAGTTGCTCGGTGAGGAGCCGCGCCGCTACGAAGAGGAGTGCGTGACCTTCACCGAGGAGGAGCTGGCAGCGGCGCAGGGCGAGATCTTCGGCGCGGCCGGGCGCGAGTAGGCCGCCCCGGGCTCGGCCGCTGCTTGAAAACAAATGGACAACTCAGGTTTGATCCACAGTCAACCCGAGTTATCCACAGGGGAATTGACGATTCTGTGGACAACTCAGCCCCATAATCGTGGCTTTACCCAACATGACTGATGTCAGGGGGCCTTGAAGCCGATGAAGCCAAGGCCACTTCTATTGGGCTCTGTTCGGGTCGACTCTGACGAACTCGACTATCAGGAAGCCTCCGAACACCACCCCTACGGCCCGCGCCGCCCCGCTCACAGAGGCGGCTCCAGCCGGGATATCCCGCGCAACAGCCTCGGTGCGAAACGGGACATCAGCAGGGCGCCGCGTGCCTCCGGGGTCACCGGGACCACGGCGCTGTCACGGACCACCGCCCGCAGAATCGCCTCCGCCACCTTCTCCGGAGCGTAGTTCCGCAGCCGGTACAGCCGGGCCGACTTCCGTCGCAGCCGCCGCTCTTCGGCCGCGTCGACTCCGGTGAACCGGGTCGTCGACGTGATGCCCGTATTCACGATGCCGGGACAGACCGCCGTCACCCCGATGTCCCGCCCCGCCAGCTCGGCCCGAAGGCTCTGGCTCAGCATCAGCACGGCCGCCTTGGAAGTCCCGTAGGCGGAGAGCGACTTCAAGGGCTGATAGGCCGCCGCCGAGGCGATATTCACGATATGGCCGCCCTGGCCGCGCTCGGCCATCTGCCGTCCGAAGAGCCGACAACCATGGATCACCCCCCACAGATTGACGTCGAGGACCCTCCGCCAGTCCTCCGGCGCCGTCTCCAGGAAGGGCCCGGCCACCCCGATCCCCGCATTGTTGACCAGGACGTCCACCACCCCGTACTCCCCGGCCACCTTCCCCGCCAGCTTCTCCATCGCCGTCTCGTCGGCCACGTCGACCTGTTCGGACCAGGCCGAGGCCGCGCCGAGAGCCCGGGCCCGCTCAGCCGTCCGCGCCGCGCCCTCGGCGTCCAGGTCCACGGCCACCACCCGCGCCCCCGCCACCGCGAAGGCGAGCGCCGTCGCCCGGCCTATCCCGCTCGCCGCGCCCGTCACCAGCACCAGCCGCCCGCCGAACCGCTCGGCGTACGGCCCCGATCCGGGCACCGGCACCGGCACCGAGCCGTGAACTGTGACCTCCGCCGATGCCGCCGCCGCGCCGTCGGCCACGGGTACCGCCGCCGGGGGCGCCTTCTCCCGCGCCCGTACGAAGTCGGCGATCCAGGAGCACAGTTGATCCGGCCTGGTCCGGGGAACCCAGTGCCCCGCCGCCAGCGACCGGCGGGTCAGACCGGGCGCCCACTTCTCCAGGCCGTCGTAGAGCCGCGGCGACAGATAGGGGTCCTCGTCGGGGACGATCAGCTGGACCGGGGCGTGCGCGTACGCGTCAGGGCGCGGCCGGGACATCCTGGCCCGGACGTTGTCCCGGTAGAGCCAGATGCCGTGCGCCCCGTCGTCGGGGAGCGACGGCGCCGGATAGCCGCCGCCCGTCACCTTCTCCCGTCGCGCGATCAGCCCAGGCCAGGCCCGGCCGAGCGGCCCCCGCCAGGCCCGCTCGGGCAGGACGGGGGTGTGCATCACGTAGATGTACCAGGAACGGACGTTCTGCCGCAGCAGTTGGGCGACCGCCCGGGGAGTGGGCCGCGCGGTCCGCTGCCGTCGCCAGTGGGCCATATGGTCCAGGCACGGGCCCGAGATCGAGGTGAAGGAGGCGATCCGGCCCTCGGCCCGCCGCACGGTGACGAACTCCCACGCCTGGACCGACCCCCAGTCATGGCCCACGACATGCACCGGCCGGCCGGGGCTGACCTCGTCCACCACCGCGAGGAAGTCGTCCGTCAGCTTCTCCAGGGTGAAGCCGCCGCGCAGCGGCCTCGGCGCCGAGGAGCGGCCGTGACCCCGGACGTCGTACAGCACCACATGGAAGCCGTGCTCCCCGGCGAGCCGCCCGACGACCTCGGACCACACCTCCTTGCTGTCGGGGTAGCCGTGGATCAGGACGACCGTCGGCCGCTCCGCGTCGCCCGCCTCGGCCACGCACAACTCGACCCCGCCCGTCCGCACCCACCGCTCCCGCACACCCGGGATCCCGGACTCCCCAGAACCGGCCCCGTCAGGACCCGGCCCGCCGTCGCCCGGCCTTCCGTCACCGCTGTGCACCGCCCCACCCCTCTCCGTTCCGTACGCGCGCCGTCGCGCTCCGCGATCGCCGCCTGCCACGGACGAATGTGACAATGCCCGGCGACGGCGTCAAGGCACGCCCGGCCGCCTGTGGACAACCCGCCCGCCGCCCGCCCGCGATGCCCCGCGCCGCCACCCGCCGCGTACCGCCCGCGCCCCCGGTCCCGTACTCCCTCCTCGGTAGTCGCCGTGACTCCGATCGGACGACACCCCGACCGCCCCGCCACTGACTTTCGTCGCTCCCCCTAAGGCCATGTCCACCTCAGGTCTGACAGGGATCCGACCACGAAGACTGATGCCCGCGCGGCCCGCCGCCACTACGGTCGAGGGGTGACTGTGATCGCCACCGAAAGCCTCAGCATGCGGTTCCCCCGGGTGACCGCTCTCGACCGGCTCTCCTTGGACATCGGACCGGGCGTGACCGGGCTGGTAGGTGCCAACGGGGCCGGAAAGTCCACCCTCATCAAGATCCTGCTGGGCCTGACCCCGGCTTCGGAGGGCCGGGCCGCCGTGCTCGGCTTCGACGTCGCCACCGCGGGCTCCTCGATCCGTGAGCACGTCGGCTACATGCCCGAGCACGACTGTCTGCCGCCCGATGTCTCGGCCACCGAGTTCGTCGTCCATATGGCCCGGATGTCCGGACTGCCGCCCGCCGCCGCCCGGGAGCGCACCGCCGACACCCTGCGCCATGTCGGCCTCTACGAGGAGCGTTACCGCCCCATCGGCGGCTATTCGACCGGTATGAAACAGCGGGTGAAGCTCGCCCAGGCGCTGGTCCACGACCCCAAGCTGGTCCTCCTCGACGAGCCGACCAACGGTCTCGACCCGGTGGGCCGGGACGAGATGCTGGGACTGATCCGCCGGGTCCACACGGACTTCGGCATCTCCGTCCTGGTCACCTCCCACCTTCTCGGCGAGCTCGAACGCACCTGTGACCATGTCGTCGTCATCGACGGCGGCAAACTGCTGCGATCCAGTTCCACCAGTGACTTCACCCAGGTCACCACGACCCTCGCCGTCGAGGTCACCGACTCCGACGAGCACCCCGACGGCACCGCCGCCCTCCGGGAGCGCCTGGCCGCCACCGGGGTCGTCCTCCACGACCGGGTCGAGCAGGGCCTGCCCGGGGCGGGCCACATCCTGCTGATCGAGGCCGAGGGCGAGCAGACGTACGACACCGTCCGGGACGTCGTCGTCGAACTCGGCCTGGGACTCGTCCGGATGGAACAGCGCCGCCACCACATCGCGGAGGTCTTCCAGACGGACGGCGCCACCGCCGCTACCACGACCACCACCACGGCGGCCGCCGCCGCCCACCCGGCCCCGGCCGTGAAGGGGGACCCCCGATGAGCGACAGGACCCCCGTCCCGGCCCCGGGCGCGCCCGCGGACGCCGCCGAGTCCGCCCGGATCCACAACATCGGCTACCGCCACTACGACGGACAGCGTCTGGGCCGCGCCTATGTGCGCCGGTCCTTGTACGTACAGTCCCTGCGCGGCGCCTTCGGACTCGGCCGTTCCGCCAAGTCCAAGGTCCTGCCGATGATGCTCTTCGCGGTGATGTGCCTGCCCGCACTGATCATCGTCGCGGTCGCCGTCAGCCTGGAGTCCGACGAACTGCCGCTGGACTACGCCGAGTACGGGTTCTTCCTCCAGGCCGTCATCGGCCTCTTCGCCGCCGCCCAGGCGCCGCAGGCGGTCTCCCGCGATCTCCGGTTCCGTACGGTGCCGCTCTACTTCTCGCGCCCGCTGGAGCGGGTCGACTACGTCCTCGCCAAGTACGGTGCCATGGCGACGGCGATGCTGATCATCACCGGTACGCCGCTGATTCTGCTCTACCTGGGCTCGCTGCTGGCCAAGATGGACTTCCTCGACCAGACCAAGTACTTCGCCCAAGGCCTGGTCGCCGCCGCCGTGCTCTCCGTGCTCTTCGCCGGACTCGCCCTGGTCCTGGCCGCCGCCACCCCCCGCCGGGGCTTCGGCGTCGCCGCGATCATCGCCATGCTGACCATCACCTACGCCGCCGTCTCCACGGTCCAGGGGATCGCCGACGGCACCGGCAGCACCGATGCCGTCCAGTGGTTCGGCCTCTTCTCGCCGTACACCCTGGTCTACGGCGTCCAGAACGCCTTCCTGGGCACGGACTCCGTCTTCCCCGGCGGCCACGAGACCGGTGCCGGGGTCGGCGCGCTCTACGTCCTGGTCGTCGCCGGGCTGATCGCCGGGTCGTACGCCCTGCTGATGAGCCGCTACAAGAAGGCGGGGCTGTGACCGAGCCGCTGCCGCACCCGACCACCGCTGCCACCCGCCGCGAATCGCCCGGACCGTCCCGGTCCGGATTCCGGCAGAGCCGAGAGAACGGGCCCCGCCCATGACCACCATCTCCATCGACCACGTCTCCCGGTGGTTCGGGAACGTCGTCGCCGTCAACGACATCACCATGGCCGTCGGCCCCGGTGTCACCGGTCTGCTGGGTCCGAACGGAGCCGGGAAGTCCACCCTCATTAATATGATGGGCGGTTTCCTGGCGCCCTCCACCGGAAGTGTCACCCTGGACGGCACCCCGATCTGGCGCAACGAGTCGGTCTACCGCGAGATCGGCGTCGTACCCGAGCGCGAGGCGATGTACGACTTCCTCACCGGCCGGGAGTTCGTCGTCGCCAACGCCGAACTGCACGGCCTGGGCGACCGGGAGGCCGCCCGCGCCCTCGCCACGGTCGAGATGGAGTACGCCCAGGACCGGAAGATCGCCACCTACAGCAAGGGCATGCGCCAGCGGGTGAAGATGGCGTCGGCCCTGGTCCACGAACCGTCGGTGCTGCTGCTCGACGAGCCGTTCAACGGAATGGACCCCCGGCAGCGGATGCAGCTCATGGAGTTGCTGCGCCGGATGGGCTCCGACGGCCGTACGGTGCTGTTCTCCTCCCACATCCTGGAGGAGGTGGAGCAGCTCGCCGCCCATATCGAGGTGATCGTCGCCGGACGGCACGCCGCGTCCGGGGACTTCCGCCGGATCCGGCGGCTGATGACCGACCGGCCGCACCGCTATCTGATCCGCTCCAGCGACGACCGCGCGCTCGCGGCCGCGCTGATCGGCGACCCGTCGACCGCCGGGATCGAGGTGGACACCTCCGAAGGCGCCCTGCTCGTCCAGGCCGTCGACTTCGGCCGCTTCACCGAACTCCTGCCGAAGGTCGCCCGGCGGCACTCGATCCGGCTGCTCACGGTCTCGCCGTCGGACGAATCCCTCGAATCGGTCTTCTCCTACCTCGTAACGGCCTGAAAGGAGCTGTGACACCACCATGTACAACCCCACGGTCGCCCGGCTCACCTACCGGGCCGTACTCGGCCGCCGCCGCGCGGCCGTCCTCTTCATCCTGCCGGGGCTGCTGCTGCTGATCGCGGTCGCGGTCCGGGGCTTCTCCGGCGTCGACGACCAGGTCGCCAACAACATGCTGGCCGGGTTCGCCATCGCCACGATGGTGCCCCTGATCGGAGTGATCGCGGGCACCGGCGCGATCGGCCCCGAGATCGACGACGGCTCCATCGTCTATCTGCTCGCCAAGCCGGTGAAGCGGCCGACGATCATCATCACCAAACTGATCGTCGCCATCGCCGTCACCATGGCCTTCTCCGCGATCCCGACCCTGATCGCGGGCTTCATCCTCAACGGCAACGGCCAGCAGATCGCCATCGCCTACACGATCGCCGCCCTCTTCGGATCGATCGCCTACAGCGCGCTCTTCCTGCTGATCGGTACGGTCAGCCGGAACGCGGTCGTGATCGGCCTGATCTACGCCCTGGTCTGGGAGGGCGTGTTCGGCAGTCTGATCGAGGGCGCCAAGACGCTCAGCGTGCAGCAGTGGTCGCTGGCGCTCGCCGAGCGGATCGCCGCCGACGGAATGGTCGACTCCGCGGTGAAGCTGCCGGTCGCCGTGGTCCTGCTGACCGTCGCCACGGTCGGCGCCACCTGGTACGCCGGGCAGCGGCTGAAGGTGCTGAAGCTGGCCGGCGAGGAGTGACGTACGGCCCCTGATCCGGCCCCCGGCCGCGGAAGCCCGGCTTCCGCGGCCGGTCCCGTTTTCCGGGCGTACGACTCCGGTCCCGCCCGGGGCCGTTCGGGGCCGCAGCGGGATCTGCCGCCGGGGGGCCGGCGGCCTGCTTCCAGGGCGTACGGAGCCGGTCCCGGCCCCGTACACCGGGGGAACCGGGGGAAAATCGGTGGCGGGTCAACGGTGTCGGGAGGAGAGTGGGGTGACCGGGACAGCCGGAACCCCGGGTCCGGGAGAGGAGCACGACACCGCCCCGTGCGGGTCGGGCTTCCGTCCGGGCGGGCACCGGCAGGCCGCGGAGCCGCCGTCATGGCGACACTCCGCGCCGCGGTGCGGCCCGAGGGGGCGGTCGCTTCGAGCGCGCTGAGGCGCGGACCGCCCCCTTCCCCCGGCCGTCGAGCCGGGGGCGGGGGTCACAGCCGTCCGGCCGCGAACCCGCAGCCGTCAGACCGCGAGCAGGGACTCCAGCTTCACCGCGATACCGTCCTCGTCGTTCGACGCGGTCGTCTCGTCGGCGACGGCCTTCAACTCGTCATGGGCGTTGGCCATCGCGACCCCGTGCCCGGCCCAGCCGAACATCGGGACGTCATTGGGCATATCGCCGAAAGCGATCGTGCCCGCCGCCTTCAGCCCCAGCCGCCGCGCGGCCAGCGAGAGCCCGGTGGCCTTGGTCAGACCCAGCGGGATCAGCTCCACGACGCCCGGCCCCGCCATGACCACATCGACCAGCCCGCCCACGGTCTCCCTGGCGACCCGGGTCAGCTCGTCGTCGTCCAGCGTGCGGTGCTGGATGTAGATCTTGTTGAGGGGCTCGGCCCACAACTGCTCCACCTCGGTCAGCGGCAGATACGGCAGCGGCCCCTCGTGGGCCACATAGTCGGCGCTGACCAGGACGTCCCCGTCCAGCCCGTCCCGGCTGGCGGCCAGCGCCACCCGCCCGATCTCCGCCTCCAGCTTGGCCAGCGCGATCGCGGCGATCTTCCGGTCGAGGGTGAGGGACGTCAGCAGCCGGTGCTCGCCCGCGTGGTAGACCTGCGCGCCCTGGCCGCAGACCGCGAGACCGCGGTAGCCGAGATCGTCCAGTATGTAGCGGGTCCACGGCACGCCGCGGCCGGTGACCACGATATGCGCGGCGCCCGCCGCCGTGGCGGCGGCGAGCGCGTCCCGGGTCCGGCCCGAGACCGTGCCGTCCCCGCGCAGCAGCGTGCCGTCGAGATCGGTCGCGATCAGCCGGTACGGGAACGCTCCCGCCGGCTCCGGTATGTCCCGCCGCTCCCCGGGCCCGCTCGCCGCGCTCACCGGGAGACCGGCTCCAGCAGTTCCCGGCCGCCCAGGTAGGGGCGGAGTACCTCGGGAACCCGGACCGAACCGTCCGCGAGCTGGTGGTTCTCCAACAGGGCCACGATGGTCCGCGGCACGGCGCAGAGCGTGCCGTTCAGCGTCGCCAGCGGCTGGGTCTTCTTGCCGTCCCGGTACCGGATCGACAGCCGCCGGGCCTGGAAGTTGTCGCAGTTCGACGCGGACGTCAGCTCGCGGTACCTGCCCTGGGTGGGGATCCACGCCTCGCAGTCGTACTTCCGCGAGGCCGAGGAGCCGAGATCGGCGGAGGCCACGTCGATGACCTGGAAGGGCAGTTCGAGGGCGGTCAGCCACTGCTTCTCCCAGTCGAGGAGCCGCTGGTGCTCGGCCTCGGCGTCCTCGGGGGCGACGTAGGAGAACATCTCGACCTTGTCGAACTGGTGCACCCGGAAGATGCCGCGGGTGTCCTTGCCGTACGTGCCCGCCTCCCGCCGGAAGCAGGGCGAGAAGCCCGCGTACCGCAGCGGCAGCTTCTCCGCGTCGATGATCTCGTCCATGTGGTACGCGGCGAGCGGGACCTCGGAGGTGCCGACCAGGTAGTAGTCGTCCTTCTCCAGGTGGTAGACGTTCTCCGCGGCCTGGCCGAGGAAGCCGGTGCCCTCCATGGCGCGCGGGCGGACCAGCGCCGGGGTCAGCATCGGGATGAACCCGGCCTCGGTCGCCTGCGCGATCGCGGCGTTGACCAGGGCCAGCTCCAGCAGCGCGCCGACGCCCGTCAGATAGTAGAAACGGGAGCCGGAGACCTTGGCGGCACGCTCGACGTCGATCGCGCCCAGCTTCTCGCCCAGCTCCAGGTGGTCCCGGGGCTCGAAGCCCTCGGCCGCGAAGTCGCGGATCGTCCCATGGGTCTCCAGGACGACGAAGTCCTCCTCGCCGCCGACCGGGACATCGGGGTGGACCAGGTTCCCCAGCCGCAGCAGCAGCTCACGGGCCTGCTCGTCGGCCTCGTTCTGCTCCGCCTCGGCGGCCTTGACCTCGGCCTTCAGCTGCTCGGCCCGCTTCAGCAGCTCGACCCGCTCCTCGGGGGCCGCCTTGGGGACGAGCTTGCCGAGGGACTTCTGCTCGGAGCGCAGTTCGTCGAAGCGCGCGCCGGACGACCTGCGGCGCTCATCGGCGGAGAGCAGGGCGTCGACGAGTTCGACGTCCTCTCCACGGGCGCGCTGGGAGGCGCGAACACGGTCGGGGTCCTCACGGAGCAGGCGAAGGTCAATCACCCCACCAGGCTACCGGTGCCCGCCTCGCGCTCGGCCACTCCATATTGCGTTGCGTTGGGATCTGTCGCTATTGATGGCATTGATGACATTTGCCGTTATTTGGCGGATTGTGGGGTGGTGCAGGGATCGGGTGCGGCGGCGGCGCGGTTCCGGGAGGGTTCCGGGGCGCTCCCCGTCGTTCGCCGCGCGCTCCGTGAATGAGGTCCGGGGATGCTTCGCGCCCTGGTCGGCGGGGTCCGGCCGGCGTCAAGCCGGATCGTGGCGCTTCGCCGGAACGGGGCACGGCGGGGCGGCCGGAATTGACTCATGTTCCTTGTGGACCGGGGAACTTGGAGCCTCGTTGTCCACAGGAGGGCCGGTTGTCGAAAAGTTATCCACAGGCTGTGTGAGAAAACTGTGGATTCCGGAAGTGATCATTCCTGTGGGCTCTCGGTTCGACTTCGGGATTCCTTCGCCAAACCCCCGCCATCCACTCATTCGGGTGGGAATTGCTCCCTCCTGGGGGGTGATGGATGAAACAGAGGTGACGGGCGGACGTCCGGGGCCTCGCGGTCGCGCTGTGGACGATGTGATGCCGACCACGGTCGACGCGAGGAGTGGAGGGGGCCGGTGGGCCGATTTGTCGACGATGTCGGGCCGTTCTGTCGACTTGTCCCCAGGTCGAGAACCCGCACCTGTGGATAACTCTGTGGATGATGAAAATCAGCAGGTAGGACAGTTCCGGTCAGCCGGGCCCGGCGGCTGGTTCGGCGGCGCGACCCGAGCCGGTTTGCCTCAGACCCGGCCGTCCTGGCAGCGGGCCAGCCAGTCCGACGCCTCCGTGAACTCCTCGTCCGACGTACCCGCCCGCGGCCCGCGGACATCCCCCGGCGATACCCCCGCCCGCGGGTACGAGCCCAGGAACCGCACCTCGGGACAGATCCGCTTCAGCCCCATCAGCGCCTCACCGACCCGCCGGTCGGCGATATGCCCCTCCGCGTCGACCGCGAAGCAGTAGTTGCCGATGCCCTGCCCCGTCGGGCGGGACTGGAGCAGCATCAGGTTGACGCCGCGTACGGCGAACTCCTGCAACAGCTCCAGAAGACCGCCCGGATGGTCCTCCCGCTGCCAGATGACCACCGACGTCTTGTCCGCCCCGGTGGGCGCGGCGGGCCGGGCGGGCCTGCCCACCAGTACGAACCGGGTCTCCGCGTTCTCCGCGTCGTGGATATCGGTCACCAGCGCTTCCAGGCCGTACGTCGCCGCCGCGAACTCGCCCGCGAAAGCCGCGTCGTACCGGCCCTCCCGCACCAGCCGGGCCCCGTCCGCGTTGGACGCCGCCGACTCCCACAGGGCGTCCGGCAGATGGGCCCGCAGCCACTTGCGGACCTGGGGCTGGGCGACCGGATGCCCGGTCACGGTCTTGATCTCCGACAGCTTCGTCCCCGGCCGTACGAGCAGGGCGAAGGCGATCGGCAGCAGCACCTCGCGGTAGATCATCAGCGGCTCGCCCGACGCCAGCTCGTCCAGGGTCGCGGTCACCCCGCCCTCGACCGAGTTCTCGATCGGGACGAAGGCGGCGGCCGCGTCCCCGTTCCGTACGGCGTCGAGTGCGGCCGGGACCGACACCATCGGGACGAGCTCCCGGGTGGCTGCCTCCGGCAGTGTGCGGAGGGCGGCCTCGGTGAAGGTGCCCTCGGGACCCAGATACGTATACCGCGTGGCTGACATACGGTCACCCTAGTAGGACGGCCGGGCCCGGCCCGGCGATCGGCGGAACGAGTGGAAACGACCGGAGAAACGGAAGCGGTCGCAGGAGCGGAACCGGCTGAAGAGGCAGCAGCGGCCGGCCGGAGAAACGGAAGCGGCTGAAGGTACTGAATGGGCGGAAGGTGCTGAAGGGCCCGGTCATGACTCCAGCAGCCGCTGCCCGATGTACTCGCCCTCCGCCGCGCCCCCCGGTACCGCGAAGAGGCCGCTCGACTCATGGCGGACGAACGCCGAGAGCGCGTCGCCCCGGTCCAGCTTCCGCTGGACGGGGACGAAGCCGCGCAGCGGATCCGCCTGCCAGCAGACGAAGAGCAGCCCCGCGTCCGGCGCGCCGTCCGTGAGTACGCCGTCGTGGTACGAGAAGGGGCGCCGCAGCATCGCCGCACCCTGGTTCTGCTCCGGTGCCGAGATCCGGGCGTGCGCGTCGGCCGGGATCACCGGCCTGCCGTCGGCGGCCAGCTCGTCCAGCGCCAGGGGAGTGGTCTCCGAGCCGCCGGTGAGCGGGGCGCCGTCGGACTTGCGCCGCCCGATCACCCGCTCCTGATCGGCCTGCGGCAGCCGCTCCCAGGTGTCGAGGAGCATCCGGATCCGGCGGACGACGGCATACGACCCTCCGGTGAGCCACTCCTGGTCCCCGCCGGGCGCGACGAAGATCCGGCGGTCGAAGTCGGGGTCCGCGGGGCGTGGGTTGTTGGTGCCGTCGAGCTGGCCCATCAGATTGCGGGCGGTCATCGGGCGGTCCGTGGCGCCGGGCGAGCGGTTGAAGCCGTCCATCTGCCAGCGGAGCCGGGCGGCGTCCCCGGCGGCCCGCTGTACGGCCCGCAGGGCATGGAAGGCGACCAGGGCGTCATTCGCCCCGACCTGGATCCACAGATCGCCTTCGGAGCGCCGGGGGTCGAGCTGGTCCGAGGAGAACGCGGGCAGCGGCTTCAGCCCCGCCGGGCGCCGGGGCACCAGACCCGTACGGTCGAAGAAGGTCCGGCCGAAGCCGAAGGTGAGGGTCAGCGACGACGGCCCGGCGTCGAGGGCCACACCCGTATCGCCGTCGGGCGCGGGCTCGCCCGCCATCAGCGCCGCCGCCAGCGCCGACCAGCGGCGCAGCAGGGCCGCCGCCTCCTTGCGGCCCGCTCCGGGGGCCAGATCGAAGGCGATCAGATGGCCGCGGGAGTGCAGGGGCGTGGTGATGCCCGCCTGATGTTTCCCGTGAAACATCGCCGTTGTCGAACCGACCGAGGTCAGGGCCGTCGGCGCGTCGCCGGTGGTGGCCGCGTGGGCCGCGGCGCCCCCCGCGCCGCCCAGTGCCAGCCCGGCCGCGCCCGCCGCTCCGGCGGCCGAGAGGACCCGGCGCCGCGAGGGCCCCTCGCCGCCCGTACCGGATTCCTGACCGTTCTGCTGATCCGGGGCGGTCGTCGGTTCCGTCGTCCCGCCGAATCGTCCGTGCGTACCCCGCCCGGCCGGTACGGAGGCAGGGGCGCCCGCCTCCGTACCCGGCTCTCCCGAAGGGGTCCGGGTCCGCGCGGAGGTCTTTCCGGCAGCGGTCGTCTTCTTCTTCGCCATGGGGTACGTCAGCCGATCTTCATGTTCTGGTCGACGGAGGTCTGGTCGATGTCCGAGGTCCGTACGGTCACCCTGATCCGCCAGTCGCCCGCCATGGGGATCCGTACGGCGTCGGCGCTCCACTCTCCCGGCGCCGTCCTCACGGGGGTCACGGCCAGCGGGCCGATCTCCTGGGCCGGGAGGGTGAGGGAGATCCGTACCTCCGGGACGTCCAGCGGGCCGCCGTCCGGTCCGGTGACCCGGAGCCGGAGGCCGTTGGGTCCCTGGCCCGCCGGGTCGAGGCCGAGCCGGATCGTGCCCCGGCCGTCGGTGCCGCCCGTGTCGAACGGGATCTCGACCTCGGCCGGGGCGGGGGTACGGGTGCCCGACGGCGCCGGTGACGAACCGGCGGTCGTGGCCGCCCGGTCCGCCGTCTCCGCGGTCCGGGCGGGTTCGGTGGCCGTCAGCACCGTGGTCACGGCCAGGACGACGGCCGCGATCCCCGTCTCCACCAGGACGGAACGGCGCAGTCCGGACCGTACGGGGTCGGCGTCCCGGGCCTTGCGGCGGGCCGTGGAGGCCACCGCGGCGCGCTGCCGGGCCAGCTGGGCGGCGCGTACCGGATCGTCGGCGCCGGGATCGGGTCCGGCCGCCGCCGGGGCACCGGCCGGCTCCGGGACGTCATCGGCACCCCCGGCCTCCGGTGTCCGGGCGAACTCCTCGGCCGCCCGGGCCTCCAGACACCGTGAGCACTCCGAATGCCGCGGCTCCCGCGCCGCCGCGGCCGCCTCCAGCCGGGCCGTCCAGCGGCGGGACCAGCGGGCGACGGCCACCATCAGCACCACCAGCGCCACCTTGACCAGCAGCAGCCGCCCGTACGGCGTCCCGGTCAGCGCCGACCAGGAACCGATCTGCCGCCAGGACTGATAGAGCCCGGTCGCCGCCAGGACGACGACACAGCCGAGGGCGACACCGGAGAACCGGCGTACCGCCGACGGCTCCAGCGACGGCTCCCGGCGCAGCGCCGTGAGCAGTGCCGCCAGCCCGCCGAGCCAGCCCGCGACGGCCAGCAGGTGGAGGACGTCGAGGGGGATGGCGAGACCGGTCTGGATACCGGTGGAGGCGTGTTCGGAGAGCGCCCAGGTGGCGGCGATTCCGGCACAGACCACCGCACCGCCGACCCTCAGTCCGAAGGCCAGGTCCTCCCGGCGGTCGTCCACCGGGTGCGGCTCCCCGCCCGGGGCGGGAACCGGGGCCTCGTGGCGCCGGACCCGCTGGCCGTAGGCGCCGATGAGGACGGCGACGAAGAGCGCGGCGGCCCCGAGCAGCAGCAGCCGCGAGACCAGGGCGGCGCCCGTCTTGCTCGCCAGGACGTCCTGGAGGCCGCCGAGGTCGAAGACGTCCGCGAGCTTCCCGGAGCCGGTGTACGGCACCCGGAGCATCAGCATCGCCACGGTGGCCGCCGTCAGGACCAGCCAGGAGCGGGTGATCAGCCTCTGGACGGACCGTACGGACGCGCCCCGGGGCCAGCACACCAGGACGAAGGCCGCGGCGCCGCAGAGCAGGACGAAGCCCGCGTACGAGACGTACCGCGCGATGTCGTACAGCACGCCGACGGTTCCGCCGCCCGCCTCGCCGTCGGGCAGTGCGACCGTGGTCGCGGACGGCGCCCCGACCGAGAAGGTGAAAGCGCCGGAGATCGGATGGCTGTCGGCGGACACGGCCTGCCAGGCGACGGTGTACGTGCCGTCCGGCAGCCCGGCCCGCAGGCCGACGGAGTAGGCGACCCGGCCGTCGGCCGAGCGGTCGCGGACCGGACCGGAGTCCGCCCGCGACCCGTTCGGTCCGAGTACCCGGATCGAGCCGTCGCCCATGGCGAGCTGCTCGGAGAAGGTCAGGGTGACCTCCGCCGGGGCCGTGGCCACCACCGCCCCGTCCTTCGGGTCGCTCCCGGTCAGGGCGGCATGGGCGGCCGCGGGACCCGCGGCCGCCAGCAGGGCGCTCAGGACCGTGCCGACGAGGACGACGGCCGCGAGCAGGGCCCGTAGCGGCCCGGCCGGACGCGTCCGCCGGACCGGTGGGGGGTGTGGGGCGGTGGTGGTTGTCATGGCTTCCTCAGGGATTCTCGGCTCAGTGGTGCCCGCCGGAGGCGTGCCCCGACTTCTCCGGTGCTTCCCCGGACTTCCCCGACTGCTCCGCCTTCTCCGGCCGCTCGGAGTCCGGCTCGGTCGCGGGGTTGTACGTCGCGTCCATGACGGGGAGTTCGACCCGGATCGGGTCGGACGTCTCGAAGTGCAGCTCGACCACGACCTTCTGGCCCTTGGCCGGCCGGGACTTCAGCCGCTCGAACATGATGTGGTTGCCACCGCGTTCGAGCGCGAGCGACCCCTCGGCCGGAACGGGGAAGGAATCGACCCTCCGCATCCGCTGGCCCTCGGTCTCGTGGATCGTGATCCGGTCGGAGATCGAGCTGGTGACGGAGGTGAGCCGGTCGGCCTTCCCTCCCCCGTTCCGTACGGTCAGAAACCCGGCGGCCATGTCATTGACGGGTTGTGGCATGAATTCGCCACTTACTGTCAATTCGGGCGTGCTCGGCCTACCGTTGGAGGAGTCCGAGGAGCAGGCGGTCAGCGTCACGGCCGCCCCGGTGACGACGACGGCGAGTGCTATCAGGGGGTAAGCCGCGCCCCCTCGCCGCCACCGTCGCCACCGTCGTTGGGCTCGGCCCCCGTGTCCGTCGCTCACGGGGCCTCCCCGCGGACGAGCTTCGGCAGGTCCTTGGCGTATGCCTCGGGCGTGGTGTCCTCGCCGTAGACGACGTAGCCGCGGTCGGTCTTCGGGGAGAAGGCCATGACCTGGGCGCCGTGCATGGAGGTGACGGATCCGTCCTTCTCCTTCTTCGGCGCGTCGATCCCGATCCCGACCGAGCGGGCGGCGGCCTGGATGGTCTTGAAGTCACCGCTCAGGCCGATGAAGGAGGAGTCACCGGCGGAGGGCAGCCACTTGCCGATCGCGGCGGGGGTGTCGCGCTCCGGGTCGGTGGTGACGAAGACGACCTGGAGCTTCTCCCGGTCGGCCGCCGGAAGCTTCTCCTCGGCGATGGCGAGGTTGCTCATCGTCATCGGGCAGACGTCGGGGCAGCTGGTGTAGCCGAAGAACAGCAGGGTCGGCTTGCCCTTCGTCCGCTCCCGCAGATCGAACGGCTTGCCCTTGGTGTCGGTCAGTACCAGATCCGGCTTCTCGAAGGGCTGGTCGAGGACGGTACCGGGCTTCTTGTCCTTCGGCGCTGAGACCTCGGCGACGGAGTTCTTCGAGCCCGAACCGGAACCGCCGTCGGAGCAGGCGGAGAGGGTCAGAGCCGTGGCCGCGGCGAGCGCGGCGACCAGTGCGGTCTTCTTTCGCATGGAGACAGTCCTGAAGGAGAGGGAACGGGATGGAGGAAGAGACGTCATGAGGTGACACCGCTGTCGCGGCGGCGGCCGGCGAGCACGCCGAAGGCGACACCCGCGGCACCCACCAGGATGCCGACCACACCGAGGACCCGGGCGACGGTGTCCGTCGAGCCGTCCTCGCCGCCGTCGGCGGAGGCGCTCGCGGACTTCCCGTCCGTACCGCCGTGGTGGTCCCCGGCGGAGCCATCGGCGGCGGGAGCGCCGTGGCCGTCGGACTCGGGCGCCGACAGGGTCAGCACCGGAGCAGGCGCCTCCGGCTCGGGGCCGCCCTTCTCGGCGACCTCGATCCAGCGGACGACCTCCTTGTTGTCGTACGTCTGGAGCGCCTTGAAGACGAGCTGGTCGGTGTTCTCGGGCAGCCGGCCGAGGGAGAGGGGGAACTGCTGGAACTGGCCCGGACCGATCTTCGAACCGTCCGCGGTCCAGGTGACCTTCGAAACGGCCTCGGTGATCTGCTTGCCGTGCACGGTCAGCGGCTTCGCCAGCTTGGACTTGGTGACCTCGACCTTCCAGCCGGGGACCGGCTGCGGCTGGACGGACGCCAGCGGGTGCTCGGTCGGGAGGACGATCTCCAGCTTCACGGTCGAGGCGTTGTCGCGCTCATTGGGGACCTTGACGTCCACGGTGGCGTAACCGCCCCGGGCCGCGTCGCCCCGGGGCTCCACCCCGACATGCGCGAACGCGGGCCCGGCCAGCAGCAGGGAGGCCGCCCCGACGCCCGCGGCGAGAGCCGTGACCCGGACGGTACGGAAGGACCGGCGACGGGCCGCACCACCGATGGCGACGGCGGAACCCGAAGCGGAAGAAGCGGCAGAACCGGAAGAAGCGGCAGACCCAGCAGGCTCAACAGACTCAGAAGAAGCGGAGAAAGCGGAAGAAACGGGGGAAATTCTCATGGTGCACGTACTCCACGAACAGGGGAGGAAACGGTGGTCGTGCCGGTGCGCGAAGGCGCACGGGCACCACGGCCGCACTCCCGTCGAGTGGGCCGTGTCAGGCGGCGAGCGCGAGGTCCGGGGGCGGCCCGCGCCTGATCACCGTGTGCTGAAGCGCCTCGCCCGCCGGTGGTGGCGGCGCGTCGTCGCCGGGGCGCGCGGGGGCGGCGCCGGGCGCCGGAAGCCGTACGAGACCGGCGCAGAGCGTTCTTACGAGGGTGAGCGCGGCCCGCAGCGACCGCAGCCGGGCCGCCTCGGCCATCAGCTCGCGCGCCTCGTGCGCCGAGTCCGCCGCCGGCCCGATCAGCCGCAGCAGCGCCAGATCCCCGCGGCGCAGCAGCCAGCCGGTCACCACGGCGACCAGCAGATGCGCGAGCAGCATGGAGAGGGACGGCAGCAGTGCGGCCCCGGCGAGGCTCTGTTCACCGGCCGGGTGGCCGGTCGTCCCGTCGGCCGTCGGCGGGTTGATCCCGGCCGTGGTGACGATCCGCCGGGCGTCGTCCGCCGTCAGCGTGCCGGTCGGCCCGCAGACCAGGTTCGCGGCCATCCGGATCAGGCCGTCGTCCGCGCCGGACGGCGGCCGGACCGGATGCCCCTGCCCCAGTCCGAAGAGGACATGGAGCGCGAGCTGTCCCGCGCCCAGGGCGACGGCGACGGCGGGCAGGGACCGTACCCGGCCCGTGAACGGCAGTACGAGGGCGAACGTCCCGGCGAGCCCGGCCAGCAGGGTCCACCAGGGGACGCCCTCATAGGCGGCGAGCGCGTGTCCCGTCGCGGACAGCACGACGCAGACCGCGGCGAACACCGCGGCCCGCAGCAGCCGGAGGCCGGTACCGGTGGGCGCACCGGGCCGGGGCGACAGGGACGACATGGCCGGGTCATCATCCCACTGCGGTCTCCGGCGCCCGACGGCAGGTCCGGGACGCCCCTGATGGATCAAGGGGGATCGGAGGCCGTTGGCGCGGAGCGCGCCGGGCCGGTCACGGTCCGGAATCGCCGCCGCCCGCGTCCCTCCCGTCACCCCCGCCACGGTGTCACCCGTCCGGCATACACCTTTGCGCCATGGGCGCGCTTCCGCCGAATGAGCGCAATCACACCAACTCTGGGCTTACGGACCGTGTCTTGGGGCAATACGTATCGGTATGTCGAGCCGCGGCCGGGAGGCTGGAGCATGAGCATCTGGTGGTCTCTGCACTTGCGGCGCGAAGCGGCGAGCATTCCGCTCGCCCGGCGGCTGCTCATCGGCGCGATGGAGACGGCGGGGGTCGATCCCGATATCTCCTTCGACCTCTCGGTCGCCCTGAGCGAAGCCTGCGCCAACGCCGTGGAACACGGCGGAGGTACGGGTTCCGGCGGTCGGGCCGGGGGGTATCGCGTCACCGCTTATCTGGACGGCGAGAAGTGCCGGATCGAGGTGTCCGACTCCGGGCCTGGGTTCCCGGCCGGATCCGCCCGGCACGGCCGGGGCTGTGCCCACGGCGGAGCCGCGGGACCGGTGGCCGGGGCCGCCCACGCGGTCCCCCAAGGTGCCGAGGGTGCCCCGGGAAGACCGCCCCGCCGACAAGGGGGCCAGGGGAACCAGGGGAGCCCCGGAAGCCTGGAAACCGCCGGAACGCCGTCCGGGGCGCCGGGACCCACCGGGAGCCCGGTGAGCTCCGGGATCTCGGCGAACAGAGCGGCCGGCCGGCCGCTCGAACGGCTCGGGGCCGGGCAGGACCGGACCACCGGTACGAGCCCCGCCCGCTCCGATACGGCCACGGGCACCCCCGCGCGCTCCGATACGGCGTCCGCGCGTCCCGATACGGGCTTCGCGGCGGCCACCGCCGAAAGCGGCCGGGGGCTCTGTCTGATCGAGGAGCTGGCCGATCACGTCCACTTCAGCAACCGGCCGGGCCGGGGTGCCGTGGTCAGCTTCGACAAGATCCTCAAATGGCGGGAGGACGCGCTGCTCAAGGTCTCGTAAGGGGGAGACCCCTCACCGGCCCGGCATGCGCGTCCTCCGCGGAAGTCCGTCCGGACGGCCCCCACGGCGGTGGGGGCCGGTCCTTCGGAGATGTCAGCCCTTCAGCGCCGCCATCCATGCCTCGACCTCGTCGGACCGGCGCGGCAGCGCGGCCGAGAGGTTCCGGTTGCCGTCCTCGGTGACGAGGATGTCGTCCTCGATCCGGACGCCGATGCCCCGGTACTCCTCGGGGACGGTGAGGTCGTCCGCCTGGAAGTAGAGGCCCGGCTCCACCGTCAGGCACATGCCCGGCTCCAGGGTGCCGTCCACATACGCCTCGGTCCGCGCGGCGGCGCAGTCGTGGACGTCGAGGCCGAGCATGTGGCCGGTGCCGTGCAGGGTCCAGCGACGCTGGAGGCCCAGCTCCAGGACGCGCTCGACGGGGCCCTCGATCAGCCCCCACTCGACCAGCCGCTCGGCCAGCACCCGCTGGGCGGCGTCGTGGAAGTCGCGGTACTTGGCGCCCGGCTTCACGGCCGCGATCCCGGCCTCCTGGGCGTCGTGGACCGCGTCGTAGATCTTCCGCTGCAGCTCGGTGAAGCGGCCGTTGACCGGCAGGGTCCGGGTGACGTCGGCGGTGTAGAGGGAGGTGGTCTCCACCCCGGCGTCCAGCAGCAGCAGATCGCCGGAGCGGACCGGGCCGTCGTTCCGCACCCAGTGCAGGGTGGTCGCATGCGGGCCGGAGGCGCAGATCGAGCCGTAGCCGACGTCGTTGCCCTCGACCCGAGCCCTCAGGAAGAACGTTCCTTCAATGTAGCGCTCACTGGTCGCCTCGGCCTTGTCGAGGACCTTGACGACATCCTCGAAGCCCCGGGTGGTGGAGTCGCAGGCGCGCTGCAGCTCACCGATCTCGAAGGCGTCCTTCACCGCGCGGGCCTCGGAGAGGTAGACCCGCAGCTCCTCGTCGCGCTCGCCGGTGACCTTGTCGGCCAGCGCCGCCTCGACCCCGGAGTCATGGCCCCGGACGATCCGGACCGGTCCGGTGGCCTCGCTCAGCTTCTCCTTCAGCTCGCGGACGTCCCCCGTCACCAGCCCGAGCAGGATCGACTTCTCGGCCAGCGAGTGGCGGCGGCCGATCCACAGCTCGCCCTGGCCGGAGAGCCAGAACTCACCGTTCTCGCGGTCGGAGCGCGGCAGCAGATAGAGGGTGGCGTCGTGCCCGTCGTCGGTGGGCTCCAGGACGAGTACGCCGTCCTCGCTCTGGTCACCGGTCAGATACACGTACTCGGTCGCGGCGCGGAAGGGGTATTCCGTGTCGTTGGACCGCGTCTTCAGATTGCCCGAGGGGACCACCAGGCGCTCCCCGGGGAAGCGCGCCGAGAGGGCCGCTCGGCGGCCGGCGGCGTACGGCGCCTGCTCGACCGGGGTCAGGTCGCGCTGCTCGGTGTCAGCCCAGCCGCTCGCCATGTTCGCGGCGAGCTCTTCGGAAACCTCGGGGTAGAGGCCGTTTTTGCGCGGCTTGATCGGCTGCTCTTCTTCTTCCGGGGCACTCGGGGTGAGCTCCTCGGCCACGTCTGCCTCCTCGACACGTCATCGGACCGGACTCCATCGTATGTGGGGCGTGAAGAGGGCCTCGAAGGGTGTGACGAGTCCGACATAACGGGTGTACCACTGCGGTGGCCGCAGGGCCTTCCGGGCGCCGTCCGGATCGTCCGGATCCGCTTCCGCTTTTTCCTGCCCTCGCCACGGATGTCCTCGACACCGATATGCCGGCCGCCGACGCTCCCCACACCGGCGGTTCCGTCACCGGCGGGCGACGCACCGGCCGGGCGGCCCGTCCGGTCGACCTCGGGGCCGGGCGGCCGGGACGGGCCGGGTCAGCCGAACCGTACGGCGAGTACGACGACGTCGTCCTCGCGGTGGTCCGTACGGCCGTCCGGCACATCCGTCCTCCGGGCGTCCGCGCCCCGGCGGTCACGGCCACCGAGGCCACCGGGGCGTACCGGGCCCGGTACGCCGTCGACTCCACCGACTCCACCGACGACGGGGCCGGTGGAGCGGTCGTCCGGGCCGCCCGGCTCCGGCAGCAGGGTGTCCAGGACGTGGTCGGCGATCGCGCCGGGGTCGTCCCTGAGCGCCTTCGGCACGCTCGCGGCGGCGGCGTGCAGCCGGGCGAAGGCCCGGTCCATGGAGTCCCCGGTCCGCCGCAGCAGCCCGTCCGTATAGAGGAGCACCGTTTCTCCCGGTTCGGGAGAGACCTCGACGCTGGGCGCCTCCCAGCACGCCAGCATCCCCAGCGGTGCGGAGAGCGATGTCTCCACGAACTCCGTCCGCCGCTCCCCGATCAGCAGCGGCGGCGTGTGCCCGGCCCCGGCCAGCACCATCTTCCCGGCCGCGGGCTCGGCATAGGCGAACAGCGCCGTCGCGGTCCCGGCCGGTTCCGTGAGCCGGAGCAGCAGTTCGAGGTCGGAGAGTACGGCGACGGGGTCCTCGCCCTCCATCACCGCGTACGCCCGCAACGAGGCGCGCAGCCTGCCCACGGCGGCCAGCGCGCCCGGGCCGGTGCCGCCGACCGAGCCGACGGCCAGCCCCAGCGCGCCCTCCGGCAGCGGCAGCGCGTCGTACCAGTCGCCGCGCGGTCCGTCCGGACCGGTGCGGTGCCGGGCGGCGAGCCGGACCCCGGGGACCCGGGGCAGCCTGGTCGGCAGCAGCTCCTCGGCCATCGCCGCGACGCTCCGCCGGGCCGCCTCCAGCTCGATCAGCCGGGAGAGGTGCTCGGTGGCGTATCCGGCGTACCGGGCCACCAGCTCGCGCCGGTGGTCGGCGGGGGCCGCGGGCTCGTCGTAGAGCCAGACGGCGGCGCCGAGCGTGCCCGAGGTCTCGGAGGCCAGCGGCTGGGTGTAGGCGGCGGCACAGCCGAGGCGGACGGCGACGGCCCGGCGGACGGGGTCGAGGGTCTCGTCGCCGAGGATGTCCGGATGGGCGACCGCCGACGGCAGCCGAGCGCCCGAGACCGCCGGGGGAAGCTGAGCGCCCGCGATCGCCGTCGGCGGCCGGGAACCCGTGGCCGCCGACGGCACCGGCGGGCGTGTCTCCTCCGGCGGCGCGGCCGGGACCGTGCTCCGGTCGAGGATGCGGCCGTACGCGGTCAGGGCGCGCGGCACGGTCTCGATCTGCCCCAGCTCCGCATGGCTCAGCCCGTACCCCCGGGTGAGGGAGGCGGGAAAGGAAGCCGCGGGCCGGGCCGGAGGTTCGATCACGGCCAGTCCGCGCCGGGCGCCGACCAGCGACGCCCCGGCGCGCAGTACCTCGTCCACGGCGGAGTCGAAGGAGTCGGTGGCCGCCAGGCGGCGGGTCAGCTCGTGCAGGGCGGCCAGATCGGCGGCGAGCCGGGCGGCGGGGCGTTCCGCCTCGGCGGCGGGCGCGCCCGGTTCCGTACGCGCCCCTGTGAGCATCGATACGCCCCCGGTCAGAGGGCGCCGACCGGCTTCGGAGGATTCACCGGCCCCTGAACGCGGTACGGATTCAGCGCCGGACTCCGCACCGCGCGCCGCCGGATCGTCCGCGAGGGAGTCGGCAGAAGCGGAAGGAGCCGCCGCAGTTTGCGGGGAGCGCTGAATCGAAGAATCGATTCCGGCCACTTTCGGAAGGTGTGGGGCGCTCATCGCAGAGGGCTTTCCGATGGGTGCATTTCGTGGCATAGCATTGCAAACCCCCAGGTCATTTTGCGCCGCCAGCAATGGGTCCACATCTACACGCAGATGTAAGCGGATGTCCAGCATTGCACCAGTGGGATTGATGGTGTCTACGTGAGTTTGGACAGGCTTTGGGGTGTTCTTGACGGAGAGTTCCGGAGTGCAGGGCATTCGTCACACCCGGTGGAACTTGGCTGGAAATCGCTCCCGCTTGCCGTCAATTGCGATCGACTGAACGCGTTCGACGTTGATCCTTCCGAACGGGCCTTCCGGAGCGAGTCTTTCCGGGGCGGCTGTCGGCGGGCCTCCGCCCGGACGCGTCACGCCGAGCGTGACGGGTACGTGAAGTGCGTAAAGCAGGTAAAAGGGTGACGTCCGGGGTCCTCGTGATCCCCCGGAACCCGGCGAAGGGCCGGGGCGTCTTAGAGACCGTGAGCCGTGACGCCACCTGAGCAGTTTCCCCGGACAGGCCACCCGGACCGACCGTCGGGCGGTGGGGAAAACACGGATCGGCCCGCGCACGCGGGGGCGGTCCGGCTATAACGGGACACAGAAGCGTCAGGCACGCGTCCCTCATCAACGCGTTCGACGAAGCAGGGCCACGTCGGCCCCCGGGCGGCCAACTGCCGCGGGCCGACGGGGGGACGCCCCTGCCGGAGGCGGTCGAGGCCACCGGCACAGCAGGGCGGGAACGGCGCCGACCAGCCGACCCGAAGGTATGCACCAGCCGCGGAACATGCGGCAGTAAAGCGGTACATACCTAGCGCAGTACGGACGCACAGCGTGTATTCCTACGCACAGTGACAGAGCTGCACACATGGTGTGATGTGGACCTCGGCGTTCAACGGAAAGGAACGAGCGCATATGCGCGAGATCCTCGGAAGGCGACGCGGGCTCCGGTTGTGGCGCAAGAGGGGCCCGGTACCGCCTGCTCAGCTGGAAGCGGCGCTCACCTGCGCCGCATGGCAGTGGCCCGTGGTCCCGGGGGTGGGACCGGCCGCGGCCGGCGGTGACCGGGGGCGGGCCTGCGCCTGCCCCGACCCCGAGTGCGTCGTACCCGGCGCCCACCCCTTCGACCCCGGAATCCTGGCGGCCACCACGGATCAGCGCATGCTGCGCTGGTGGTGGTCGAACCGGCCCGCGGCACCGCTGGTGCTGGCGACCGGCGGCACCGCGCCCTGCGCGGTCAGTCTGCCGGCGCTCGCCGGAGCGGCGGCCCTGGCCGAGCTGGACCGGATGGGCGTACGGCTCGGCCCCGTGGTGGCGACCTCGACCCGATGGTCGCTGCTGGTGGCTCCGTACAGCCTCGAACGGCTCGGCGAGCTGCTGTATGTGAAGGACCGGGTGCCCGGTTCCCTGCGGTTCCACGGGGACGGCGGCTATCTGGTGCTGCCCCCGTCGGAGACCGGTACGGGGCAGGTCCGCTGGGAGCGGGCGCCTCGGCCCGGGGCCGAAGCGCCCTGGCTGCCGGATGTGGAGACCGTGGTCGACGCCCTGGTGGAGGCGAGCACGAACGCTCCGGATGGCGGCAGCCGACTGGCGTACTGATCCTCCGGCCGGGCGGGGCCGGGCGTCGAACCGGCGCGGCGGCCTCGCCCGAACGGGTAGGAGTACGCCGGAGTTGTCCGGGAATCGGGTGTGCGGCGGGTTCCGCCACCGCATGGCCCGGCTATGGTCGCCCCGTCGGTTGCCTCTCGCGGCATCCACCGGGCCGCCGTTCACCTTGTGCGGCGGATCCGGTTCCCGCCGGGACCGCCGTCGTACGCGCGTCGCCGCGATGCTGTTTCTCCACGGTTTCGCGTTCGCGCGTTCGCGCCTTTCAGTGTTCCCGCGGTCCGATGTTGCAACGGTTCAGCGGTTCAGCGGTCCAATGCTCCAGCGGTTCAGCGCAGTCGGCAGGTGCCCATGAAACTCCGCACGGTCGCTATCGGTCTGGTCGTGTCGGTCGCCGGGCTGGTCTCCCCGGCCGCGGTGGCGGGGGAGGGCGGCGGCGGCCCATACGCCGACGGCGCTGACCGTACGGCGCGTACGGCGATGGGCGATCCCATCGGCAGAACGACCGGAAAACAACCCATCCATCGGCGGCTCACTCCGCCGAAGACGGCGAACAAGGCCGGTCCGATTGTCGGAGCACTCCATTCCGCGCCGGCGGGTCCCGGGATCATGAGGGTCCGCTGCGGACCGGAACTCACCTCACCCCACGGTGTCGAAGCGCAGACATGTGTACTGACCGATGGCCGTACCACATGGGGGCGTACGTACTACCGGAATGCCACCGGCGCGGAATTGAACTCCGTACTGACTCTGATGGGTCCCGGGTGGCGAACGGTTCGGCTGATCTGCGCGGTGGAAGCGGGCGACGAGCCGAAGGTCTGCGAGACACCGGGGATGTCTTCCCGCGGTCTCACCGGCTATTCGGCGATCGCCGAGTTCGCGGCGGTGGAGCGGCCGGGCGAGGCGTCCGGCGGAGGTGCCGGCGAGGCTCCGGGCGATCCGGTCCGGGCCGCTGACGGGCCGCCGCTGCTGCTCCGTTCGGGAAGCGAGTCCGGCGGCAACTACCGCGATCCGGCCGGGCGTTGAGGGAGCGGGACCGGCGGCGGACGGGCGGCCGGAAGGAAGCGGAGCCTCCGGTACGACCCGGTCGGCGGGCCCGGTGCGACCGGGCGGACCCGGCCGGGCGGGTCCGGCTCCGAAACGACAGAGGCCCGATCGCTGGCGACGGGGGATGCACCAGCGACCGGGCTCTTAAGAACGGTAACAAGAGATCTGCGGTTCGCAAATTCGATCTCGGTTATTCGGACAGAAAATCGGCTGAGTGTGGCGGGAGTTGTGACTGGAGTCACCCGCTAATCCCGGCACCGTCCACCCGCGCCGACCATGGCTCCCGGGCCGACGGCGGCCCGGGATTCCATCCGGGGTCGTGTTCCGGCCAGTTGTGCGTCGGCCGTAATAATTGGCGTGTTCAGCTCAGCGTGATCTGCCGATTGGTGAGGCCACCGCGCGCCCTGCGCTCCTCCGGGGTCAGCGGGGCGTCCGAGGCGAGCGCCCCGGCGAGCCGCTCGGCGAAGGCGGCGGCGGGCTTCTCGCACTCCTCGGCGCCCATCCCGGACGGCAGGTCCCAGACCGGAACGGTCAGACCGTGGGCCCGGAACGAGCCGACGAGCCGGGTGTCGTCGCCGAGGGACGAGGTGCCCGCCGCGTGCAGCCGGGCGAGGGCGTCGAGCAGCTTCTCCTCGGGGTGCGTCATCACCCAGCGGAGGTGGTTCTTCTCCGGGGTCTCGCACCAGTAGGCGGCGTCGACGCCGGAGAGCCTGACCGTGGGGATGGCCGCGGCGTTCGCCCGCTCCAGGGAGGCGGCGACGTCGGGCCCCGCGGACTCGGCCTCCGTCACCCAGAACTCGAACCCGGTGTGCACCACCGGCTCGAAGGGGGCGGCCGGGTCGAGCAGGTCCTGGAGCCGGGGGCCGTCGCCGGACGCGGCGCGCTCGGCGCCGACCGGGGTGCCGGGCTCCGCGGTCAGCGCGCGGGCGAGGGTGTCCGCGAGATCGCGGCTCAGATCGCCGGAAGCGGTGTCGTTCTGGAGGCCGAGGAGAACGGAGCCGTCGTCGCGGCGGAGCGCGGGCCAGGCCATCGGCAGTACGGTCGCCAGCGTCACGGACGGCACACCGTCGGGCAGTCCGTCCCTGAGCGTCAGCTCGACCGTCGCGGCCGGGACCAGCTCGCGCAGGGCGACCCAGTCGGCCTCGCCCGGCAGCCCGTCGAAGGGCCGCTGGACCAGCTCGGTGACGGCATGGGCGGCGGCCCGGCCGTGGCACGCCTTGTAGCGGCGGCCCGAACCGCACGGGCAGGGCTCCCGGGCGCCGACCACCGGTACGGGCTCATTGGCGCCGACGGTCCTGCTCCCGCCCTGCGGCTGCTGCCTGGCGGACTTGGTCTGGGGGCGCTTCTTGGCCATGGTGGGGCTTCTCCCGTGGATACGGCGTGCGCGGTGTCCGTGCGCAGCCTGGGTTGGTGCGCGGGCACAGGACGCCTGATGGGTGGTGCTGTACGTGTTGTCGGTGCTGGCGCGAGCCTAGGCCATGCCGGGAAAGCCCCGTCCGGCCGACGGCACCGGCGCCCGCGATTCGCCGGGACGGGGGCGGTCCGGGGGTGACGGGTCGCCGCCGGACGCGTACAGCGGATCCGTGGGACGTACGGCGGCTCCGAAACACCCGCCTGCCCAGAGAAGGGGCCGTCCGTCCGGAAACCGTGCGGTGGCCCGGAAATCGGTCGGCCGGAAACGCGCGGTGCTCGACGGCGATCGACGGCGCGCGGTCGCCCCGGTGGGGTCGCGGCGGCGCCCTGAAGCGGCAGGGGGCGCGGGGGAGCCGTACGGCCGTCGGCGGTACGTGTCACCCCGCCGTCCGCCGCCGCCCGGCGAGGGGATCGCCGCTCTACGGCCACGCCGCTCGGCCGGAGCCCTGTGGCCCGCCGCGAGAGTTCCCGGAATCACGGGCACGCCGCGCGCGAACGCCAGTCGACGGCCCGCCGCGCACTCGACGGCCCGCCCCGCCGGACTTTCATACGGCGGGGCGCGCCGCCCCATGGCGGCGTCTTCGGGCCGGTACTCCGCTCAGGCGGTGTCGCGCGGCTCCCCGCCGGGAGCGCCCCCGGGCCTTCGGTCGTATGCCGCGCCGTCATAGGCGACCTCGTCGTACGGCACGCCGTCGTACGGCTCCACGAAGCCGAACCCGCCGCCCGGGACACCGGTGGTGACGCGCGTAGCGTACGGATCGTGGCCGCTGCCCTCCGTCACCAGCGCCCATACGGTGACCTCGCCCGCCGGATGATCGCGTACGCCCCACTCCCGTGCGAGCGCCGTGATGATCTGGAGGCCGCGGCCCCCGCGCGCGGTCACCGACGGCGTCGACGGCACGGGCCTGGTCGGGCCGCCGCCGTCGGTCACCTCGACCGTCAGCCGCCCCGACCGGTCCACCCGCCAGGCCGCTCGGATGTCTCCGTCGCCCCGGTCGGCCAGGCCCAGGGGCCTGCCGTGCCGGAAGGCGTTGCTCAGCAGCTCGGAAAGAATCAGCATCGCGTCGTCGATAACCGATTCGGGCACTTTGCTCATGCGCAGCTGCTCACGCATGCGATGCCTCGCCTCACCCACGCCCGCAGGGCCATGGGGTACGGCCATGCTCGACGACGTGGGCACGTGTTGTGCCACCACCAACGCCACCCCCGAGACCTCCTTTGCCCCACGCCACCGTGTGAATGCCCCGATGGACTGGACCGGAAACCGGGGCCGGGTGGCCGGATGGGGGCACTACTGACCGGACAGTACGGTGCGAATGCGCCGGTGCACTCCCCGTAGTGGGTGCCATGTGCACCTATGACGGGTCGTTCCGCCCGATACCGGGGCGCACTCGGGGGAAGCGGGCGGAAATGTGAAGGAGATGTGCAGGGTGATCTGTGGCGCGAGTTACACGGCCGACGGCGCCCCGGCCGCCCGCCGGGCCGTCGCCCCCGACCGTCGACGGCCGACGGCTCGACCGCCGGGTCCGGGCCGTGTCCCGGTCCGGCGTCAGCCGGTGGTCCGGCCGAGCTGCTCCAGTACTTGTCGCGGTCGGTTGGTGATGATCCCCGCGACACCGAGCCGGACGCACAGCTCCACATCCGCCGGATCGTCGACGGTCCAGACATGGACCCGGTGTCCCGCCCGGTGAAGACGCTCGACGTGCTCCGGATGGTTGCGCACCATCCGGATCGAGGGCCCGGCGATCCGGGCGCCCGCGGGCAGCCGCCCCTCGCGCAGCCGGGGCCCGGCGAACTGCATCAGATAGACCGTGGGCAGGGTCGGCGCCGCCGCCGCGACCCGGTGCAGCGACCGGGCCGAGAAGCTCATGATCCGTACGGACGACTCGTCCGGCGCCGGGGGCGCGGCGAGTCCGAACCGGCCCAGGAGCTGGAGCAGCCGCTCCTCCACCTGTCCCGCCCAGCGCGTGGGGTGCTTGGTCTCGACGGCCAGCTCGATCCGCCGGCCCGAGTCGGCGACGAGTTCGAGCAGCCGCTCCAGGGTGAGGACGGAGGTGAGCGACGGATCGCCCCAGTCGGGGCTCTCGGCGGAGTCCTCCCGGCCCTTCCAGGTGCCGAAGTCGAGGGCGGCGAGATCGGCCAGCTCCAGCGCCGAGACGGCGCCGCGCCCGTTGGAGGTCCGGTTCACCCGGCGGTCGTGGACGCAGACGAGATGCCCGTCGGCGGTGAGCCGTACATCGCATTCGAGCGCGTCGGCGCCGTCCTCGATCGCCTTCATATATGCGGCCAGTGTGTGCTCGGGGGCGTCCTCGGAGGCGCCTCGGTGAGCCACGACCTGGATGTTCTGCTGCCGTGCTGGGGTCACCGCGTCATGGTGCCACCGAGGCGGGCGGGACGGGTGCGCGGGGCGCGGGAAGGCCCGGTGCGGCAGGTCCGCGCCCACCTCCGCCATCGGCCCGTTTTGTCGCTTATAAAGGAAGGGCGGAAGAGACACAGCTCCCGCTTACCCAGCTCTGACGGGCCGTGGGAAATGCTGGACCGAGAACATTCGAGACACTTGCAGCGCGGACTTCGCGACCTGAGGAGATGAGCCGTGAGCACCGAGTACGAGGGCAACGAGGGCGCGGCGCGGCAGTCGGCGACCCCGTCCGCCCCGCCCGTACCCCCTGTGCCGCCCGTCGCTCCCGAGGGGCCGCCCCCGCCGCACTCACCCCAGGCGCAGGATCCCGGGCCTGCCGCGCCCGCCGATTCCGTACCCCCGACGCCTGCGACCCCTCCGGCAGCTCCGGCGGAAGCCCTGTCGGCTCCCCCGGCGCCCGCCGTACCCGCCGCGCCCCCGGCGCACACCCCGCCCGTGTCCCCGCCGCCGCCTCCGGCCCCCGCTGCACACACCGCGCCCGCCGCGCCGCCGCCTCCGGCTCCGCAGCAGCCGGGCGCGGGCACGGACACCGGCACTGCCGCGTACCCGGCGGGCGAGGGCTGGGCGTCCCCGCCTCCCCCGGCTCCGGCGGCCACCCCGTCCACCGGATTCGCCGCCCCGGCGCACGGTGGCGGCGACGGTCCGGTCTGGGGTGCCCAGCCCCCGCCGGACGGCGCCAAGCCCCCGCGAAAGCGGGGGACCGCCCTGGTGACCGCGGTCCTGGTGGCGGCGCTGGTCGCGGGCGGCGTCGGCGGCGCCGCGGGCTACTGGGCGGCGTCCGAGCGGAACGAGGACAGCTCCTCCACGACGGTCACGTCGTCCGAGATCCCGAAGGACCTCAAGCGCGCTCCCGACACGGTCGCGGCGGTCGCCGCCAAGGCGCTGCCCAGCGTCGTGACCATCGAGGCCAAGTCGAGCGGCGGCGAAGGCCGCGGCGACCTCCCCGGCGGCTCCCAGGGCGGCGGCGGTACCGGCACCGGCTTCGTCTACGACCAGCAGGGCCACATCCTCACCAACAACCATGTGGTGGCCACCGCCGCCGAGGGCGGCACCCTGGCGGTGACGTTCTCCAACGGCCGGGAGTACGACGCGGAGGTCGTCGGCCGTGCGGAGGGCTACGACGTCGCCGTACTGAAGCTGAAGACCCCCCCGGCCGGACTGACCCCGCTGCCCCTCGGGGACTCCGAGAAGGTCGCCGTCGGCGACTCCACGATCGCGATCGGCGCCCCCTTCGGCCTCTCCAACACGGTCACGACGGGCATCATCAGCGCGAAGAACCGGCCGGTGGCCTCCGGCGACGGCAGCGGAACCCGCGGCTCCTACATGAGCGCCCTCCAGACCGACGCCTCCATCAACCCCGGCAACTCGGGCGGCCCGCTGCTCGATTCCCGCGGCGCGGTGATCGGCATCAACTCCGCCATCCAGTCCACCGGCGGCGCCCTGGGCCAGGCGGGCTCCATCGGCCTCGGCTTCGCCATCCCGATCAACCAGGCGAAGAACGTCGGCGACCAGCTCATCAAGACCGGCAAGCCGGTCTACCCCGTGATCGGCGCCACGGTCGGCATGTCCGAGTCCACCGAGGGCGCCAAGATCGCCGACCGGGGCACCGACGGCACCCCGGCGGTCCCCCCGTCCGGCCCCGCCGCCAAGGCCGGTCTGAAGCCGGGCGACATCATCACCAAGTTCGACGACAAGCCCATCGACAGCGGCCCGACCCTGATCAGCGAGATCTGGAACCACAAGCCGGGCGACAAGGTCACCCTGACCTACGAACGCGGTGGCAAGGAGTCCACGGTCACCCTCACCCTCGGCTCCCGCACCGGCGACAGCTGACCCGCCCCGCCCACCCCGGAAGTCTGCTGCGACACCCTCCGGCGTCCCGGTACTCTGTAGGCCGCTCCGCGCCGGTTGCCGCGCGGACGGGGTGGGTTGCCCGAGCGGCCTAAGGGAACGGTCTTGAAAACCGTCGTGGCGCGAGTCACCGTGGGTTCAAATCCCACACCCACCGCCAGATCAGAGTATGTGCAGGTCAGAAGGGGTGTCCCGAATCCGGGGCACCCCTTCTGCATGGGCCCTGTCTCACCTTGATTCGCCCCTGTCACGCCGTTGACCAGCGTGTGTGGACCAGGCGTGGACCAGGTTCCGATCATGTGCCGAGGTCGACTACCAGCCTGCCGGAGAGAAGTATGCAGAGGACCGTCAGGGCCCAGACCTTCGTTCTTCGACCACAGTCCTGACCTTCTCGGCGGCCAGCTCCAAGTCCTCGTGCTCCCAGAACCGGAGCACCGCCCATCCCTGATCCTTGAGAGCGAGTGTGGTGGACGCGTCGCGGTCCCGGTTGTCCTTGATCTTCTGGCTCCACTCCTCGCCGCTCTTCTTCGCCGGCCGGTAGTGGTCCGGGCAGCCGTGCCAGAAGCAACCGTCGACGAAGACTGCCACCTTGGCCCTGGGGAAGACGACGTCCGCAGTGCGCCGTAGCTCAGGGAGAGGGCGGATGCCTACCCGATAGCGCAGCCCTCTGTGGTGCAGGGCAGCGCGCAGCAACAGCTCCGGCTTGGTGTCCTTGCCCTTGTTCGCGGTCATGACCGCGCGAACGGAGATCGACGAAGCTTTCGAATTCGGGGGGAGCGGCTCGTCGACCACCTTGCCCGCTTCCCGCGCCTCCGTCCACGCGAGAGCGAGGTTCGCCTTACGTGTCGCTTCGTAGACCTCGCAGACGTACTTCTCCCTTGTCTTCCCGTTGTCCGACCAGCGGAGGTAAGCGCGGATGCGACGGGTGCTTCGGTATCGTCGGAGCTGGATCGACCCGCGCGCGTGGGAACCGTCGTCGAGCGGCACGGCGCGGCGGTGTCGGCCGCCGGCCGCCTTGTCCTGTTCGGCGCTCCGCTTGTCACGGGACAGGCCCGGACGCGCTTTGTATGCCTTCGCGGGCGGCAGTTGATCGTTCCAGCCCTGCTGTGCTCCGACTGTAGCTCGCGTCACCGCTTCCCGCCGGGCCTCTCCAGAGCGCCGACCGAGTCCAAGGCGGCGGCGATCGCGTCGGCGAACACTTTGCCCAGCTTCACGGGCACGGCATTCCCAAGCTGCCGCATCTTCTCGCCACGCGGGCCGGCGAGCGTCCATTTGTCGGGGAAGGTCATGACACGCGCGGTCTCACGGACTGTCATGTACCGGTAGCCGCTCCCATCGAATGTGGGATTGTCCATCATCATCACGGACTCGCCACCGGGAACGCCGTGCACACCGGCCTTGACCGTCTTGGCGGGACGGTCAAGGAGGTTCGGGGTGTGCCCTGTGTAGACCCGGGCGCCAGGCCATCCGAAATGGTCGGAGATCTTCCCCACGGACTTCTTCTTGTTGACCGCTTCCTCGTCGACGAACGGCAGCGTGTACCCCTCGAACTCGTCAACGCCATGAATCGCGTCCCGGAGTGTCCTCCAAGGCTGAAGGGTCAGCTTCTCCTTGATCTTCGGGTTGTCGTAGTCGAGCCCCGGCAGGTTCGCGATGGCACGGGCCTTCACCTCTTCCGACACCTTTCGATGGCGACGCCAGTACTCTCCGCCCTCACGCATGGAGTGGATCAACGACTCATCCGAGTGCGTCGCCTTCGGCGCGAAGCTCTCCCAGCCGTCCTCATCGATCCCAAGATCCGCGCGGAAGGCCACGATCATGACCCGCTGCCGGATTTGAGGGACGCCGAAATCGGCGGCGTTCACAGGGTGGTACTTCACGATGTAACGCTCGGAGGCAGGCACCGAGTCGTTGGCGAGCTGCTTCTCCAGAACGTCGTTGTGGTCCTCCCATGTCGCGCCTTTCTCGCGCTCGACGAAGGGGAGTCTCATCTCGTTGAGGATGTACTTGAAGTACGGGTCGAAGGATTTCCGAAGCAGGCCCCGGACGTTCTCGCAGATGACAGCCTTCGGTCGCATCTCCTGGATGGCACGGAACATCTGCGGGAACATGTTCCGCTCGTCCTCCGTGCCCTTGGCGACACCGCCAAGGCTGAACGGCTGGCAGGGCGGACCACCGGCGAGGAGGTCGACCTGACCTTCCAGCTCCTTGAAGTCGTCCCGCAGGCCGCGGACGTCGCCGGGTTTCAGCGGCCACTCTCCGCCATCCGGCATCAGGTTCGTCTGGAGGGTCTCGATAGCCCGCTTGTCGTACTCGTTCACCAGCAGCGGTCGGAAGCCAGCGTTGTGGACGCCCATGGCGAGGCCACCGCCACCGGCGAACAGCTCGACACAGGTTCCCGCCTTGGGGCGCTTCTTTCGCAGCTCAGACATGCGAAAACCATACCGCGGAATTGTTGATCAAGTGAACCCTTCGCGATAATCCGGCACCGTGTTCCCCGACGTCACCGGATAGGGTGACGACAATCACTCGTCGCCCGTCGGGAGGCCCTGGTCGTGTCGCTGGAGAATCACGCCGAGTTCAAGCTGAGCATCACCAAGGCACTCGGCGATCAGCTCGCGGCCGCGCTGAAGGAGCTGACGCCAGCGCCTCTCACCATGGGGAACATCCGGTCGCTCCGGCCCTTGCCCGGTGTCTATCAGCTCTACAAGGACGATGACCTCGTCTACGTGGGCAAGGCGGATCGCAGCCTTCCGCAGCGGATCGAGAAGCACTACCGAAAGATCTCCGGCCGCACGAACATCTCCATCGGCCAGATGGCGTTCACCTGCCTCTATGTGGACGAGGACTTCGGCGCGGTCGCTCCCGAGCGCCTGCTGATCAACCAACACAGGGGCCAGGGGCAGGTTCCGTGGAACTACAACGGGTTCGGCAACAACGACCCCGGCAAGCGGCGGGATACGACCGAGGTGGACGAAGGTCACTTCGATCACGAGCACCCGATCGACCTTGAGTGCAAGCTGACGGAGCTGCTGGCCGAACGCACCTTGGTGGACAGGGCGGTGCCTCTCTCTAGCTTGCTTCAGGAGATCAAGGCGCACCTTCCATACGTTTTCCGCTACCAGGCCTCGAAGGAGTTCGACGACATAGACGTGGACCTCCCCGACTCGCATGCGACTGCGGACGAGACGCTCAGAGCTATCGCCGCGCGGCTTCCGGAAAACTGGCAGATCACCGCTCTCCCGGGATACCTGATTATGTATCCGAAGGTCGAGGAGTACCCGAGCGCCCGGCGGTACTACCGCAACACCGGCGTTGTAGATGTCCGGCATCGGTGAGAGTGGTGATCCAGTAATCCGTACGAGTCGAAGGGTCTAGGTAAATTGTCGGTCTCGCCCAACCTGTCGAGTGAGAATTTTCCCTCACCAAAGAAGCCCGCGAAGAAGCCTCGGAAGTCGAAGGCGTGGCGTATAGCGGCGAAAGAACGCCATTCCGATCCGTACAACCCCCTGGATCTGGAAAACCTGGGGCGCAGTGTAGAAGCCGAACTCTTGAGCCGGGAACCCGAGCCGCTGGACGAAGTCAGCCCCGTGTACGGCAGCGGGATCTACGCCCTGTACTACCGCGGCCCTAATCCCCTATACGCGGAGATCAGCTCACCTGATTGCCTCGTCCCCGTCTACGTGGGACAGGCACGTCCCACCGGTGTGCGGAAGGGGACGGCTGAGGAAAAGCCCGACGCCACCACGCTGTGGGACCGGATCTACGAACACAAGCAGTCACTCGGCCAGGTCCACGACCTAGAGATTTCGGACTTCAGTGTTCGGTACCTGGTCGCGATCGAGGCGTTCGTGAGCATCGCCGAGCGGGTGATGATCCGGCACTATCGGCCGGTCTGGAACAGCATCGTCGACGGCTTCGGAAACCACGATCCCGGAGCCAACCGGCGGAAGGACAGTTACCGTCCTGCCTGGGACGAATTGCATCCGGGCCGATGGTGGTCCCATCCTGACAACATGCCGACGCCGAGCAAGACGCCGACGGACATGTCCCGTTCGCGGATCCGGGATCTTTTCGCCGGCAGGCTGTCGGAAGAAGCTGTTCTCTCCATCGAGGCGGAGCAGGCTGAAGAGGCAAACAACGACTGAAATGAAGCTTCTGCCACCGGCCCGATAGGTGGCGACAGGAGATTCGTCGTTGTCGGAACTTCGGTCGTACGCCGTGCTTCGTCTACTCCTCCTCCGCTTCCTCCAGAGCCCGTTCGATCTGCTGGTTTGAGTGCTGCTGGTTGCGGTGGATCGCCTTGGCATAAAAGCGGAAAAGAACCGCGATGCTGTGGCCCGCGCGGCGGGCGACTTCAGAGGGGGCGACGCCGGAGTCCAGCCAGAGGGAGACGCCAGCGGCGCGGAGCCCGTACGGCACCTCGGCAAGAGGGGTCTCGATCTCGTCTGGGGTGAGCACGGCGAGGCGGGCGGCCTTCCAGATGTCGCCGTACTCCTTGGACAGGAGGTGGCCGCCCCGGGAGGCGCGGAAGAGGCGGCCGTCGTCGGCGGTGCCGAACTCCTTGATGTGGTCGCGGATCATCCGGACCAGGACGGGCGGGATGGGGACGGGCCGGGTGGCCTTCTGCGCCCGCTTCTTGAGCCCGCGTGTGTCGAAGGACTCCCCCGTGTCGGTCCAGCCGGAGCCGACGCGAGGGGTGCTGGCGGAGAGCAGGACTTCGCCCCAGCCCTCCTCTGGGAGGGTGAAGTCGATCTCGCGCAGGTTGGCGGCTTCGCCGGGACGGTTGGCGGCGTAGTAGAGGCAGCCGAAGAACGCCTTCAGGTGCCGGCCGCGCTCGCCCAGCTCGCCGACAGCGGTGATCATCTTCTTGGCCAGCTTCGGGCCGGGGACGAACCGGAAGTCGATCTCGTCGTCGGTTTCCGGGGGTGTCCAGTCCACCTTGTCCAGCGGGAAGGTGGCCAGCAGCTCGCGCTCCACGGCGTACCGCAGGCAGTTGCTGAAGACCGGCAGTTTCCGCTTCACCGTGTTGGCGGCGGCCTTCTTGCCGTCCAGCCGCAGCGTCATGGCGTCGAGGCCCGAGCGGGCCACCGAAGGCGTGTTGAGGGCCGTGATGTCCACCGACTTGCGGTTGATCCAGTCCAGCGCGGCCACGATCTCCGCCGGAGGTTCGTCAACGTCGATCCGGGGGCGGAGTTCGCCGTCGTCGCCCAGGACGAACCGGAAGACCCACGAGTAGAGGGCGGTGCGGAGCACCTTCGGAGCCGGGGCTCCGTGGGTGTCCTTGACCAGCTTGGGCGTAGCGGTCGCCAGGGCGTCCGCGATGCTCGCGCGGTGCTTGGCCGATGTGGTTGGCCACTTCATCGCCGCGTACGCACGGGCGTGGGAGTACCAGGTGGGGGATTTGAGGGCGCGGAGCTCCGAGGCGGGAAGACCGGTCTCGGTGTCGAACTGCTCCCGCTCGCGCAGGGCGTTCAGCAGCTCCGTGCGCCGTCCGTCCGCCTGGGCCTTGATCTTGTAGCTCTTGGAGAACGGCTGGGCACCGACGCGCCAGCGGAGCTGGTAGGGCGTGGCGCGGTCGGGCCGCTTGCGGATGCCCCAGACCTTCACGTCGTAGGTCAGCACGCGGTCACCTCGCAGGCCGCGAACCAGGCGTCAAGGTCGGCGCGGCGGATGCGGATCTGGCCGTTGGGGAGCTTGAGGCACTTCGGCCCGTGCCCGCGAGCACGCATCCGGTAGAAGGCCGCGCGGGAGATCCGGATCTCCGCCAGTGCCTCCGGCAGGGTGAGCTTCTGGTTTCGGTGGGCAGCCGCGGCGGTCACAGGTGGATCTCTCCTTCGGTCTTGGCCCGGTCGGCCGCAGCACAGGTCTGGGCGATGTCATGGCGGGTCTGGGCAGCGAGGAGTTCTTCGCCGGGGCGGTAGCCGGAGGAGAGGTAGGCCCAGGACGACTCGGTGACGAGGGTCGTGGCATCGGTGGTGGGGTGGTCGGCACGGGCGCGGGCGGCGTCGGCCTGCGCGGTCCGCCAGGCGCGGCGTACGTCCCGGAGGGCCCCGAGGGTGGTCGAGTAGCAGCGGGACTTGCTGGAGAAGTGGCCCCGGAAGCCGAGCATGTGGGCCCACTTCCACAGCTTGAGGTCGGCGAACTCCGGGAGGTGGCCGAGGTCCCAGGCAGTGCGGATCATCTGCCGGACGTGCTGCTGCACACGGAGATCCTTGAGGGGTTCGGCCTGCCCGGTGCCGTCGCAGTGGTCGCACAGATCACGGAAGCGGTCGGGGCCGTTCCTGTAGCCGCGCCCGGAGCAGGGGCGGCAGATCAGCGGCCGGTCGACGGTGCCGGAGCCCTCGGCGCTCTTCGTGGCGTACTTGGCGACGTAGGCGGCCACCTTCCGGTCGGTGAGTTCGCCGTCGCCGAAGGCGGAGATCTCCCGGACGTCGATCCGCTCGCCCCAGGTGATCTCCCGTTCACCGATCGCGTCGGATGCGAGGGTGAGCACGGCTTTCCGGGCGGCGGTGCGTACGGCGTGGTCGAGGGCGTCGGCGGTGGCCCAGGCCGGGGGAGAGCTGGTGTGACCGTCCGGTCCGTCGAGGCGGATCACGGCGTGGAAGTGGACCAGGCCGCGCTTCTGGTACTCGGCGACCTTGGCGAAGGAGACGCGCACGGCGGCGTTGAGTGCCTTCTGCGTCATGCCGAGGTGAGCGGCGAGCGCACGCCGGAGGTAGGTGGTGAAGCGAGCCCACAGAGCGCCCGCGTGGGCGTTCCAGAGGACGGCACCGGTGTAGTCGTAGGTGTCCGGAGCGAGAGGAGTACCGAGGGCGGAGGCGTCCTCGGGGTGGTGGTTGCCGCAGCGGCAGGGGAGGGGCTTACCGCTGTGATCGGTGGGGCGGTTGTGAACGGGGCCGAAGCTGGGGGCGGTGAGGGTGGCGAAGACCCGGGGATGTTGGTAAATCGTTTCTGCGACGGTCTTGCCGCCGGACAGTCCGGCCTTGATCAGGTGGTAGGTGTCGGCGGCGTAGACGCGGGAGCAGGAGGGACAGCGCGAGGAGCGCCGGTTGCCGCAGGGTGTGAGGAGTCGCCCCGTGGGTTCGGCGGCGGTCGAGTACGAGCGGACGACTGTGTTCGTCGTCGCGTCGCGGGTCTCGGTCCAGCCGGTGAGGTTCACGGGCCGGGTGCAGCCGCGCATGTCGCGGATCTGCTCGGTGACACGGTCGAAGTCGTCGAGATGGGCCAGTTCGATGAGGTCCCGCACGGCGGGGCTGATCACATGGCGGAGGTCCGGGGTACGGGCCATGGGTGGCGGGGCTTCCTTTCTGGCATGGGGGTGTCCGCCGTGCGGGCAGCAGCCGACGACTGCTGGGGCTGCTGCCCACAGGCGTGGTGAAGTGCGCCCGGAGGGCGGGAAGGGGTTGCCGGGAAGGCCGGCGGGAGGGGAGGCCCTACAGGGCGGCGTGGAGCGCGGTGGCCATCGGCAGGTCGATCCCGAGCCGTGCCTTCAACTGGGCCGAGGTGATGGGCTCACCGTGTTCGGCCTGATGGGACAGGGCGATCGATCGCGCTTCGTTCAGCAGCGGCTCAGGCAGTTTGGAGGCGGGAGCCGTGGACGCCGGGGCGGGTCTGTCGGGGGCCGGAGCAGGGCCGACAGGGAGAAGAGGCTCGACGGCCGGGGCGGCAATCTCCGGGGATGCCTTTGTGTCGGCGTCGCCGAGGGCGACCGGCTGAGGAGCGGGCGGCCGATCCGGGGAGGGAGCCGGTGCGGACTCGATGGCCACGGCGTGGAAGTGGCGCAGGAGCTGAGGGCCCACAGTGCCCCAACTCAGGAGGAGCAGCGGGGCGACCGCGTCCACGGCGGCACGGCCGTAGTGCCCGGCGATGATCGGTTCGGCGATGTTGAGGGCCAGGGTCAGCAGGCCGGAGACGTGCATCAGGCGCGTCGCGGCCTTCAGTTCCTCGGCGGAGACGCCGCGCAGGGACAAGTGGTGCAGGGCGACCATCAGACCGACGACGGACAGGTCCACCATGGGGGCGATCAGGGGCGCGATCGGTTCGGGGATGCCCAGGCGGAGAGCGAGGGACCAGACGTTGCCGAAGGAGAAGACGAACGCCAGGGCCGCGATGATGATCATGACCACGGTCACGGTGCGCTGAGTGATCCGGTCCTCTTTCATGAGGTGTTCACCTCCTTTCCAGTGGTGAGGTACGGCAAGGGGTCGAGGTCAGGCGGCTTCCGGCAAGCCGTCGTCCTCCTTCTTGGTGAGCGGTACGGGCGCGGACGCCCGCAGCCGGGCAAGGAGATCGGCCGGGTCCCGTGTGAGGTGGGCGGTCGCGGAGGCTATCCGGGCGGCGTGCTCGCCGGCCACGAAGGGCGTACGCACGCGGAGGAAGCCGGGGCCGAACTGGTTGTTCATGGAGGCGACGCCGACGTAGGAGGGGTCCTGGAGGTTGACGGGACTGGCGTCCTCCCAGTTGCGGATGTCCTCGCCGAGCGCGGCCACCGCGGCTTCGGCGGTCTTCTGCGCGAAGGACAGCCCTACCGGGCACACATCGCGGATGAACGTGGGGATCGCGTCGCCGGTCGCCTTCTGCGTGGCCAGGATGGTCAGGAAGCCCACCGAGCGGCCCTTCTTGACCAGTGCTTCCACGAGCCGGGCGTTATCGGCTGCCAGCGCCGCCAGCTTCTTGGTCCTGGGGTCACTGCCCTTGTGATCGCGGAAGTAGGTGTGCGCTTCATCGATGATCACGACCACCAGGGGCCACTTCTCGGAGGGGCCGACGTGCCACATGTTCGGTGAACCGAGCAGCGACAGAACGGCGGAGGTGCGATCCCGCAGGAGTTCCACCAGGCGGTTGAGCAGCCTGTTCGCGTCCTCCAGGTCGTCCCCGGCGAAGTCGAACATCCTCTGGGAGAGATGGGCATAGTCCCCCTCGCTCGCGGCGGAGACCTTTCCGTCGAAGCCCACGAACTGGATCGCGGGCGAGGGGCCCCAGTCGCAGATGAGGCGGTTGATGAGTGAGGTCTTGCCGTAGCCGGGCAGGCCGGCCACGGTGACGCCCGGCACCTCCGCCAGGTTCGCGGAGACGGGTTGTGCGTACTCGTCCTGGCCCAGGTTCCAGGTGGCAGGCTTCGCCGGAACCCGCCCCGTGGGGGTGTGCGTGGTCTTCAGCGTGAGCGGGTCCAGGCGAACGCCCCGGATGACGAAGAGACCGGGCTTGTCCGGCTGGACGGAAACCCGCGCGCACCGCCAGGCGTCGGCCAGATAGGGGGCGGCCTTCTGGAATTCCTCCAGCCCAACGCCGGGTACGCAGTTCGCCAGCGCGACGACGCCGAACCGGTCGGGGGTGACCTTGAGGGCTGGGATCACGACCCGTGGCTTGATCGGCTTGCCCTCCGGGTTGGCCAGGACCGCCATCGTGGTCGGGGTCTTGTCCACCGCCGCCAGCTTGATCATCGGGGCGAGCCGCTTCCAGCTCCTGCGGACCCGTACCGCCTGCCGGATGCTGGCCCGCAGCATCTCGTCCGCTCGTATGTAGCGGATCACCCACCACAGGGCCCACAGGCCAATCAGGACGAGGCCCGCCCCCACCACGACGGGGGCGTAGGCGTACGCCTCCTGCACAGTCACTTGCTCTCCTCGGATGTGCCCCGCAGGGGCCGGGACATGGATGTCGTGGACCGGGGTCCCTGCCCGAGTTGCCGGCCAGCGTACGGCCCCCTGGCCATGCCCGACCCCGGACCGGGCAGGACACCGGCCAAAGCCGCGCCAGCCCCCGCGTGGGCGGCTTTCCGCCGTGATCAGGCGGGGTCGGCGGTCACCAAGTGGTCGTCGGCGAGGGCGTCCATCAGGAGTTCGTCGCAGGGGCGGCCCTGCCAGTAGCCGGACTGCCGCAGGCGGCCTGCGGGCTGGAAGCCGGCCTTCTGGTAGGCCGCGACGCCGGCCGCGTTGGGCTCCAGGACCTTGAGCCAGACCATGCGGAGGGCGGCGTACTCGAACGCCCAGCGGAGGGTGAGGGCGGTGGCCTCGGTGGCGAGGCCCCGGCCACGGGCTTCGGGGGCCATCAGGATCACGAACTCCGCCGTCCGTACCGCTCCGTCGATCTGGAGGGTGGTGAGCCCGACGGGGGTGTGGTCGTCGGTGGTGACCACCTCGAACTGGGGGTAGTCGCGGTTGGCGCGCTGGCGCTCCCAGCCGCCCGAGCGGGCTTCCCAGGACTGGGGGACCTGGGTGCCGAAGCCGAGGATGGTGCCGGAGTCGTTCTCCCAGCGGTGGTAGTCGGGAAGGTGATCGCGGTCGGGGAGGACCAAGGCGACGCGTTCGCCGGTGAGCAGGATCTGCGGGGCGGTCATCGGTACCTCTTCGCTGTTGCTGCCGGGGTGTTGAGGGGTGTGTAGTCGTCAGTCTGGTCCGGTTCCTCGACCGGGCGGGCGTGAATATCGCAGATCCACGCGTGCAATCGGATGGGGTCGGTGGCGATGCCGTGCCGCCAGACCCCGCCCCGGCCGCGGCACGCCAGCAGCAGCGAGGCCGTCGTGGATTCCTCCAGACAGGCGACTCGGGCGGGCAGGACACGGGCCGCCCAGCGGACGGAGCGGACCGCGAGCGCCGCTTGGTCCCGGGGCGGAGGAGGGAGGTTCCGGCCGGCCTCGGCGAGGCGGACCAGGCGGCCGAAGCGTGTTCCACGGCTGCCGAACTGCCGGACGGCGAGCGTGCAGAGAAGCAGCACGGCCGCGGCCAGGGCCCATCGCCATGGCGGCCGGGGAAGGGCCGGGAGGCAGGCGGCCGATTCGCTGGTTCCCCAGGAGACCGCGGACGACTGAACGGTCACGGGAGCCGGAGCCGCGCTGTCGTCCAGATCATCGAGCCAGCGGGTCAGCGACGCTCCGGTGAGGACCGTGGTGGAGCCGGTGCGGTAGTCGATGACCACCCCGGTCCGGTCGATGATCGCCGTACGGGTGTGCCGGTTCGGGAGCGGCGTGGTCATGGCCTCGTCTCCCACCGTACGAGCTGTGTGGCCGTTCCGGAGGCGCGGAGCCAGAGCTCCGTGCCGAGGACCGGTTCGATCAGTCCCCAGGGGATGTCGACCCCGAGCGCGCCCCGGCGAAGCAGTGATCGCAGCACCGCCGGCTGGACCAGACCGAGATCCGCGAGGTGCCCGTCCGCCAGCTCCAGGACGCGGCCCAGGTTGGCCCGGAGACCGTGGTGGTGGTCCATGGCGAACAGACCCTTCGCCCCGCGCCGTACTACCGAGTCGGGCAGCAGGTCCCGGACCGAGTCGGTCAGAAGGGGCTTGTAGCGGTGTGCCGACCAGCGTTCCTCGGCGGGGACGGCCAGGGCGGATTCCATGATCCGGGCGTCGGTGAACGGGTTGTGCATCTCGATCCCGAACGCGGCGGCCAACTGGTTCTCCGTGGCCGCCGTACGGCCGACGTAGCGGCACTCCGCGAGAAGGTGGCGATCGGCGTGCCCCAGGTGTCCGCTGTGCGGGCCGGGTGAGGTGACGGCGTCGGCCAGGTCGAGGGCATCGCTGGTCAGCCAGGTCTTCGAGGCTGCCGAGGTGCCCAGTCGATCGGGGCGTTTCCACGCCGTGGCCAGGGCAGTCCAGGGGCTGGCCCGGTGGAGACGTGCCCAGGACTGGGCGTCCGAGGCGAGACGGAGCAGGCGCCCCGAGCGTACGAGGTCGGCGAGGTGGACCGGCGGCGGGAGGAAGAGGGAGTCACCGCCGTCGCCCGTGAGGTGGACCTCGATTCCCTCGGACTCCAGCAGGACGAACTGGGAGAAGAGCTGGGCGATGGTGATCGAGGACGGTGCGGGTTCGTCGGTGAGGAGCAGCGCGTCGAGATCGGTGAAGGGAAGGTGCTCCCGTCCCAGCGGCATCAGGCGGTGCCGGATGGCGGGGAATGCCCGCGCGACCTCGTGAGCGTGATCGGTGTCGCCGCCGCTCTCCCTCCCTTTCGGGTGGAGGGTGACACCGAGGACCGGACCGCACCGGGCCGCTTCGGCGGCGAGCGTGCTGGAGTCGAGTCCACCGGACAGATCCGAGGAGGCCGCCCGGCCGGTCACGCGGATCAGGACGCTGTCCGCCAGGTCGTCGCGGAGCCGCTCGACGGATGCGGCTCGGGTGGCCGACGGGGTTTCCCAGTACGGGACGCAGGCCGACGACCCGTTCGGGGAGACGGTCCAGCGGTATCCCGGCGGGATCTGTTCCACCCCGGTCCACGCCGAACGTTCGGGAGTCCACGCGGTCGGGTCCGCCAGATGCGCGGCCAGCCACCCTCGGTCGGGCCCGCAGCCGAGCAGCGACGCGAGGGCGAGAGAACTGGACGCCCAGACGAGGGCGCCGTCATTCGTCCGAGCGAGATAGAGCGGGCAGGTGCCGGCGGGGTCCGCCCACAGGGTGAAGGTGCCCTTCCCGTTGTCCAGGGCGAGGGCGTAGGCGCCGGTCCATGTGGTCGCCGCCGCGTCGAGTTCGCGGTGGTCGGCATGCTCGACCAGTCGGTTCAACTCGGCGTCCACCGCTCCACAGGGTCCGAAGACCGCGAGCCGTCGTCGCGCACTTCCTGTTGCCAGCCGGACGGGCGCACCCACCGTCCAGGTGTCGGGCTCGTGCCACAGCGCCTGGGCGCCGACCGGTGTCGGACTCGGGGAGGGCGAGACGAGGGCTCCACCGAACCACCTCATGTGATCACCTCCAAGGGATTCGAGCCGGAAGGGCGCGGCGGCACCCCGAAGCGGGATGCCGCCGCTGAGGATCAGCAGTCGTACGGGGAGCGCTTGTTCTCCACGCTGCTGCTGCTACCGCCCTGGGTCAGCAGAGCCGCGTTCTCCAGGGGCACGACCTCCTCGTCCGGTTCGATACCGGGCTGGGTGGTGTCCGCCATGGTGTTCACCTCCCTTCTTCGCTGGTTGGGGCGGCGAGATGGTTATCCCTGCCGCAGGTGGCCTCCGGCACTGTGTGTCCGGAGGCGGTTCGGGGGAGTGAGAGGAACTGGTCAGCCGAGGTGGCCGAGGTCAGGTGCTGATTCGCGGGACGGCTCGGTCAGAGGCGATCCGAGGACGGGAGCGCCGTCCTGATGCAGCGCGGTGGCCCCGAGGAGGAGCAGGGTGACGATGTGGCCCAATGCCCAGAAGCCGGTAAGGACCGAGCTCACGGGGTCGCGGTGTTTCCGGGAGTTCCCGGACATGTCTCCTCCAGACTTCGGCACCTAGCAGAGCGGGCCCTACGGGTGGACACCGAATGAGGCACCTGGCGTCGGTGTTCCAAGGCCGGACCTGGCCCAGGAGGCCAGGGCTGTGCACGTGATTTCCGGTCCGTCCGGTTGGGGTGCGCTTCAGTCAACTCCGCTGGCCAGCAGCCGAACAGGGCATATCACCAGGCAGGTTGTAGGCACTGGGAAGGCAGATGCCCGCTAGGATTTCCGCCGCCCCAACTCGACCAGCGGAGACGGCGGGATGATGGCGAACGAGGTTCTGCGAGGGCTCCGACGCGGGCGGCGGTGGACTCAAAGGCAGGCTGCGGAGCGGGTGTGCGCCCAGGTGCGGGCCGCCACTGGACGGGACCCCGAGCTTGACGCGAACTGGATCTCGCGCCTTGAACGCGGGGCGATCACCTGGCCCTCCGGCGACTACCGGGCGGCCCTGTGCGCGGTCTTCCAGGTAGCCCGCGAGGAGGAGCTGGGGCTGTACCCGAAGGGGCTTGGCGAGCCAGCGGTCAACCCGCGCGCGGACGAGCGGAGCGGCTTCGACGCCGATACGGAGCTGTCCTCCCGACTCGCCCGATACGCGGCGGAGACCAACGTCAACGCCGTGGTGCTGGAACAGTTCGACGCCGATGTGGAACGGCTCTCCCAACGGTTTGTCAGTCGGTCGCTGCTTCAGGTGGTCCCGGAGATCCGCACCGTACGGGCAGAGGTATTCCGCTTACTCGAAGGCCGCCAGCACCCCGGCCAGACACGGCATCTGTACGTGATCGCGGGCTGGCTCTGCGGTCTCGCGGCGCATGCTTCGCTCGACCTCGGTGATCGCTCCTCGGCTTCCACCCACGCCCGGACCGTGGTGCAGTGCGCGGAGATCGCAGGGCACGCGGAGTTGCGCTCCTGGGCACGATCGTTCCAGTCGCTGGCCGCCTACTGGGCCGGGGACCACGGAAGGGCGGCAGACCTCGCGAGGGCCGGGCGGGAAGAGGGCCGGGGCCCCGGTTCAGGAACGATCAAGGCCCGGTTGCTGAGTCTGGAGGCACGGGCCCTGGCAGCAGGAGGTGACAGGCGCAACGCCCTGCGTACCCTCACGCTGGCTCATGAGGCGCGAAGCACCGCGGAAGCGGACGAGCCGTCGGGGATCTTCTCGTTCCCTGAGGCGAAGCAATGGGCCTATACCGGCACCACCCTGTTGACGGTCGGGGGACCCGAACAGATCCAGTTGGCGATCACCGCGTCCAACCGCGCGGTGGACCTGTACCAGGCCGGCCCTGAAAGGGAACGCTCCCCTGGTGATGTACACGCCGCCCATCTGGACCTGGCCACCGCCTACCTCGCGAACGGGGAGGTGGAAGGAGTCGGCACGGAGCTCTCCGAGGTTCTGGACGCCGACGGGCACACCGCCAGCATCACCATCAGGCTTCGCAAACTGAGCGCGCTCCTGGGCAGTGGGCCGTACCGTGACGCACAGTCGGTGCTTGATCTTCGTGAGCACATCCACGAGATGACCGTCCGCCCCGCTCTCGTCAGCCACCCCACGGAGCCGCGATGACTGCCCAGCCCACGAACGACGCTTCGGTCACCGACCGGGGTCTTCTCTCCACCAAGGCATACGGCACAGGCCGTCACCTGTCCGCTCGCCAGTCGCTGTACCAGTGGCAGACCCCGCGCCACGATCTTCCGGGCATCGTCGTGAACGAGCTGGAGGGAGTGCGAGGCCCGATCGCGGATGTGGGCTGCGGCAACGGGAAGTTCGTACGGCGGATACGGGAGGACCGGCCCGACCTCACCGTGGTCCCCCTGGACGTCTCACCCGGCATCGTCGGCGACATCCCCGGAGCTCTCGTCGCGGACGCTCAGCAGCTCCCCATCACCGATGGAGTGCTCGGCGTGGCCCTGGCGCTCCACATGCTGTACCACGTCGAGGACCAGGCCCAGGCCGTGCGCGAACTGGGCAGAGTCCTGGCGCCCGGCGGGATGGCGATCGTCTCCACCAACAGCCGGACCGACAAGCGGGAGCTGGAAAGCCTCTGGAGCCGGTCCGCCGCGGATGTCCTGGGCACCCCGGAGGGGCCGGCCAGGGTGCAGTTGTCCGCGCGCTTCACCCTGGAGGACGCACCGGCGGTACTCGGCGAGGTCTTCACCGATATCCGCACGATCCCCCTTCCCGGGGTCATCGAGGTGACCGACGCCGAACCGGTCGTCGCGCATCTGGCCTCGTACGAAGCCTGGGCGGACCGGATGGGTGTCCCGTTCCGGGAGACCGTCGAGCGAGCCCGCGAACGGGTCGAGGAGACCATCCGGGCGGAGGGAGCGTTCCGCATCACATGTCTGGGCGGCATCCTCGTCTGCCGAGGGGCGAAGGTGCGGGCAGCCTGAGCCTTGTGGACCAGGTGTGGACCACGGCCCGGTCGCAGCAGCCCTTGAGTCGGAGAACGGCCAGGTGGGATCAGGTGTGGAGACCGGAAGCGGAACGGTCTTGAAAACCGTCGTGGCGCGAGTCACCGTGGGTTCAAGTCCCACACCCACCGCCCTGATGGAACGGCCTCTGACCAGCATGATCGGTCAGGGGCCTTTCGTCTGCCCGGGCGTCTGTCCGGAACGGTCGGGCGGGTCGGCGGGTTTGGACGGCCCGAGGGTGGGGTGGCCGAAAGTGGGGGCGGGTTTCGGTCAGGCGGTGGGGATTCGGTCATGATCACATCAACGCTTCCAGGTACTTTACTTGCCCTTGACCTGATGGCAGGCTGACGTCCATCTCAGCCCCCCACAGGCAAAACCTTCTCAACTCCCCCTGTTCATAAGGGAGTTGAGCCTGGGCTGATTTCAGTGGAATTTCAGTGGAAACAGACCTCTGGATCGGAGTGCTCGTGAAGCGTCGTGTTCGTTGTGCGGCTTTTGTGGCGACTGTCGCGGCGGGTGTCGCCCTGACCCTGTCGAGCGGTACCGCGCACGCCCAGGAGAAGCAGGCGGCTCCCCGTGCCGGGGGCGGTCTGATCAACATCAACGGGCCGCTGATCTACAACACCGGTGACATCGATCTGCTCGAGGACGTCTTCGAGCACATCAGCATCCCGATCTTCGGCCAGGCCGTGCACCAGATGTACGACTGGGCGAAGTTCGAGGGCGGCCTCTTCGGCAAGAAGTAGCCGCGGAGCCCGGGACGCCGGGACGCCGGAATCGGTTGTGAAGGGGTGCCCCGCCGGCGGGGCACCCCTTTCCGGTGTTACGGGTGCTTCGGCGCGGCGGTCCCGTGGCGGCGGCCCCGCTGTTCCGAGGTGAGGCGGTGGGCGGAGGCGATGGTGGCGCGGGCCTCGGGTTCGGGGAGTCCGGCATGGACGGCGGCGCGGGTGAGAGCGTCGGCCAGGGTCTCGCCGATGCCGTTCTCGTAGGCCCGGCAGGCGGCCCAGAACAGCCGGGTGTTCCGTTGGCCCTCGTGGGCGGCGCGGACGAAGTGCACCAGGCCGTGGCCGTGGGAGGGGCGCGGATGCGAAGCGCCGGGGTGGTGAGGGCGTGCGGGGGGCGCGATCAGCCGAAGGAGCGTGCGCGGGCAGGGCGCGGGCGCGAGCCGGGCCGTACCGGGGGCGAGGCGGTACGTCCCCCGGGCGGTCGCCGAGCCGGGGCCGACGAGGTAGCCCCCGTACCCCCGGATGTCGATCCCGGGGGCCAGCCGGCTCGCGGAGTTGGGGACGGTGACATCGGGCGGGCCGGTGAGCCAGAGATGGCGGCCCCCGCTCGGGGTGATCACGGTGACCGTCTCCGGGATCGTGAACAGATGCCGGAGCGCGAGGTCCCGCAGCGCCGTGAAGGACGCGGGCGAATCCGGCGCGGACGGCGCCGGGCCCTGGTCGGCGGGGGTGCCGGAGATGTCCGGGGTGGTGACGTCGAGGTCGATCCCGATCAGCCGGTGCGGTGCCCGGCCGCACGCGATGCCGTAGCCGGTCGCCCCGGGCGCGGCGGCGAACAGGGCGCGTACGGCCGCCGGGTCGGTGGTGGCGTCGTGGACGCCGTGGCCGGGCAGCCCGCAGGCGCCGCGGCACCGTTCGGTCCGGGCGGCGTCGGCGGCCCGGCCGGGGGCCGGCTCGTCGCGGTGCGGCGACCGCAGGGCCGGGAGTTTCGAGGCGGACAGCGGGATGACGGGGAGGCCGCGTTCGGCGGCGGCCAGGGCGTGGGCGAGAACGAGGGTGGAGGTCTCTCTGTCGGGCAGGGCCATGAGCTTATTTTCGTACTTGTGTTCGAAGATCGGTAGAGGGGGGTGACAGGGCCGAGGGATGCCGTAACGGTTCACCTCTTGTCGCGCCCGGGATCCAGGGTTATCCGGCGGGGTCGGTTCCGGTGGTCCGTACCGGTCTGCGGGCGTGAAAGGGGTTTATCTGCTTGTCCTCACGCTTGAGGGGGAATCGCTCCGGCTTGGGTGGTTCGGCGGGGGTTCGTTGGGCAACTCTGGGGGCGCGACGTCGTCATCGCGATCCGGCGCGTTCGGTCCTTGTGGACCGGCGCCCGGAGTCGCCTCGGTGAGATACGTCGTATTTATGGCAGTAGTTATGAATTTTTCGGAGGAGAAGACATGGCAAGCATCCGTACGGTCCGCGTTCTCGCCGCTGTTGCCGCCCTGCCCCTGACGGCTGTCCTGTTCACCGGGGTCGCCTCGGCCGACAACGGAGCTTTCGCGGACAACGGATCGAATACGACCATCGCCTCGATCGCCGGCAGCGGGGTGGGCGGCGCCAATCACGGCAACTCGACCACCAGCCAGCAGGTCGCCAGCGGCGCCGGTTCCTCGAACCAGAGCAATAACGCCAGCGTCAACGGCTCGGCCTTCACCGCCATCGACCAGGACAACGTGAATGTCCACTTCGGGCACCTGTGGTGGTGAGGTCCGGCCCGACGGGGGGATGACCGAGGGGTGATGTCGCCTGCGCGGCGGTGCCGGGAGCGCCGCCGCGCAGGCGCTTCTCCGTTCTCGGCGCCTCCTCTTTGTTCTCTTGCCCTCTGTTGGTTCTCACTTCGACGGGCGGGCGACTCCGGGGACATCCGGGTGCGCCCCGGACCCCGGTCCCGGCCGGTACGGGGGTCCGGGCGGCCTCCGGGCCTGTCGGGTGTCCGCCGGGTGTCTGTCGGAGGTATCAGCGCGTCGAAGGACTCACGCGCCGGGGCTCGTACGCCGAAGCCCTCGTCCGGTCCCGCACGCCTGTGAGCACCCGCCCGCGCCCCCTGCCCGTACCGCTGCCGGTTCCCGTACCCGGCGGGTAGGGGTGGACCGGGGTATCAGGGGTAGGAGTGCTTGTTCTCCACCTGGAGGCGTACGGAGGTCCACCCAGGTCGTACTCCCGGAGAGGACCCGTCTCCACCCGGAAAACCGTCACCGGTCCGGGCCATCCCGGCGGAACGGACATCCGCCGGCCACGGCCTCTCCTCCGCCCCTGAGGGTCTTCTCCACCCAGAGGAGGTGGGGTCACCACCACCACTACAACCTGAGGGGGACATGCCTTCGGGCCTTCTGGCCGATCCGCCGGAGCCGGGCCCGCTCCTAGCGTGGAGCTGTGACCACGCCAGTCTGCACAAGCGCTTCGAAGGCCGCCCTGCCGGTGCCTCCGTCGTACGGCACGACCGACGCACGGTACGCGACCAGCTCTTGCTACCCGTCGTTCTCGTCGTATGTGCGGGCGCGGGGCCCCGTGCTGCTGCGGACCGCGCGCTCGCTCACCGCGAACCCCTGCGACGCCGAGGACCTGCTCCAGACCGCCCTCACCAAGACCTATGTGGCCTGGGAGCGGATCGAGGACCACCGGGCGCTCGACGGCTATGTCCGCCGGGCCCTGCTGAACACCCGGACGTCGCAGTGGCGGAAGCGGAAGGTGGACGAGTTCGCCTGCGAGGAGGTGCCCGAGCGGGAGACCTCGCCCACGCCCGACCCGGCGGAGCAGCAGGTGCTGCACGACGCGATGTGGCGGGCGGTGATGAGGCTCCCGGACCGGCAGCGGGCGATGGTGGTGCTGCGTTATTACGAGGACCTGAGCGAGGCCCAGACGGCCGAGGTGCTCGGGGTTTCCGTGGGAACGGTCAAGAGCGCGGTCTCCCGGGCGCTCGGCAAACTCCGCGAGGACCCGGAGCTGGCGCCCGCGCGCTGAGCCGCAGCGTACGAATCCGTACGCAGACATGCGAAGGCGTGCGAATCCAGACGTACGAATCCGTACGGCACACCGGCTCCGACGACGCCCGGGTGTTCGCGAGGCCGCGTACCACCCGAACGCCGCGAGCCCGACGGGCTTCGCGGACAGCACCGCCAGAGCCCGATCCACCGCTCCATCCGGCGCCTGCCCGGTGCCCACCACCCGGCCGCGGCCACCGGCCGCCCCTCCACTCGCCCCCGACGGCGATTTCGTCTCCCCCGGGTAGTGACATACCGCCTGGTACGCGAGCAGAATCTTCACACCCTTACTGCCGCGTAGCATCACAGCGCCCACCGGGAGGACGCCGTGCTGAGCACCATGCAGGATCTACCGCTGACCGTGAGCCGCATCCTCGAACACGGGATGAGAGTTCACGCGGGTTCCCAGGTCACGACCTGGACCGGCGGTCCCGAACCGGAGCGCCGCAGCTTCGGCGAGGTCGGTGAACGGGCGATCCGGCTGGCGAACGCGCTCCGCGACGAGCTGGGGGTCGACGGCGACCAGCGGGTCGCGACCCTCATGTGGAACAACGCCGAACATCTGGAGGCGTATCTGGCCGTGCCCTCCATGGGCGCCGTCCTGCATACGCTCAATCTCCGGCTCCCCGCCGAGCAGCTGATCTGGATCGCGAACCACGCCGCCGACCGGGTGGTCATCGTCAACGGCTCGCTGCTCCCCCTGCTCGCCCCGCTGCTGCCGCATCTGCCCACCGTCGAACACATCGTGGTCTCGGGACCCGGTGACCGGGGGCTGCTGACCGGTGCGGACACCGAGGCGCGGATCCACGAGTACGAGGAGCTGCTGGCGGACCGCCCGACCACCTTCGACTGGCCGGAGCTGGACGAACGTACCGCCGCCGCCATGTGTTACACCTCCGGCACCACCGGCGATCCCAAGGGCGTGGTCTTCTCCCACCGTTCGATCTATCTGCATTCGATGCAGGTGGGTATGGCGGAGTCGATGGGCCTGACGGACAAGGACACGACCCTCGTCGTCGTGCCGCAATTCCATGTAAATGCCTGGGGAATTCCGCACGCCACCTTTATGACCGGTGTCGGCATGCTGATGCCGGATCGTTTCCTCCAGCCCGCGCCGCTGGCCGAGATGATCGAGCGCGAGCGGCCGACGCACGCCGCCGCGATCCCCACCATCTGGCAGGGCCTGCTCGCCGAGGTCACCGCCAACCCGCGCGATCTGACGTCCCTCACCCAGGTCACCATCGGCGGCTCGGCCTGTCCTCCGGCGCTGATGAAGGCCTACGACGAGCTGGGCGTACGGCTCTGTCCGGCCTGGGGCATGACGGAGACCTCCCCGCTCGGCACGATGGCCCACCCGCCGGGCGGACTCACCCCCGAGGAGGAGTGGCCGTACCGCAATACGCAGGGCCGGTTCCCGGCCGGGGTCGAGGGCCGGATCGTCGGCCCGGGCGGGGACGTCCTGCCCTGGGACAACGAGTCGGTCGGCGAGCTGGAGGTACGCGGCCCGTGGATCACGGCCTCGTACTTCGGCGGCACCGGGGCCGAACCGCTCCGCCCCGAGGACAAGTTCAGCGACGACGGCTGGCTGAAGACCGGTGACGTCGGAGTGATCAGCCACGACGGCTTCCTCACCCTCACCGACCGGGTCAAGGACGTGATCAAGTCCGGTGGCGAGTGGATCTCCAGCATCGCCCTGGAGAACGCGCTGATGGCCCATCCCGAAGTCGCCGAGGCGGCGGTGGTCGCGGTGCCCGACCCCAAGTGGGACGAGCGCCCGCTGGCGACCGTGGTCCTCAAAGCCGGTGCGACCGTCGATCTGCCGGGTCTGAAGGCGTTCCTCGCCGAGACCGTGGCGAAGTGGCAGCTCCCGGAGCGCTGGTCGCTGGTCGAGGAGGTGCCGAAGACGAATATCGGCAAGTTCGACAAGCGGGTGATCCGCAGGCAGTACGCGGACGGGGAACTGGACGTCGTCGAGGTGTAGTTCTTTCCCGGGATACGGGGATAAGTAGATACGGATACGGAGAACCGCGCCCGCCATGGAAATCGGCGGGCGCGGTTCTCCGTATCTTCCGCTGACCGGTCCCGGCTAAGGGCTGTCCCGGTCAGCCGGTCCCGGTCAATCCGCCCCGGTCAGTTGGTACCGATCTTGGCGAGCAGATCGACGATCCGCGACTGCACCTCGGTGCTGGTCGACCGCTCCGCGAGGAACAGCACCGTCTCCCCCGACGCGAGCCGGGGCAGTTCGGCGCGGTTGAGCCCGGCCGAGGTGTAGACGACGAGCGGGGTGCGGTTGAGCCGGCCGTTGGCGCGCAGCCAGTCGATGATCCCGGCCCGGCGGCGCCGTACCTGCATCAGATCCATCACGACCAGGTTGGGCCGCATCTGGGTGGCGAGGGTGACCGCGTCCGCGTCGGCCGCCGCCCGGGCGACCTGGAGACCGCGCCGCTCCAGCGCCTCCGTCAGCGCCAGGGCGATCTCCTCGTGCTCCTCGATCAGCAGTACCCGGGAGGGGTGCTGCTCGCTGTCGCGCGGGGCGAGCGCCTTCAGCAGGACGGCCGGGTCGGCGCCGTACGCGGCCTCTCGCGTGGCCTGCCCCAGACCGGCCGTGACCAGCACCGGAACCTCGGCTGCCACGGCGGCCTGACGGAGCGACTGCAAGGCGGTACGGGTGATCGGACCGGTCAGCGGATCCACGAACAGGGCGGCCGGGAACGCCGCTATCTGCGCGTCGACCTCCTCCCGTGAATGGACCACGACGGGCCGGTAGCCCCGCTCGCTCAGCGCCTGCTGGGTGGAGACGTCGGGCGCGGGCCACACCAGCAGCCGCCGCGGATTGTCCAGCGGCTCGGGCGGCAGCTCGTCGTCGACGGGCTGGGGCGGCGGCCGGTTGTCGACCTCGACCGCGCCGTCCAGCGACTCGGGGCCCTCGGCGCCGTCGTCGGGCGCGCTGATGGCGTAAGCCCGGCCCGGCGCCCCGCCGTCCCGGTCGAGACCGGACGGTACGGGGGTGGCGGCCGGGGTCACCGGGGCCACCGGGGTCGCGGAGGGAGCCGCCGGGACCGCCTGTGCGGCGGCCGACTGCGGGTCCGCACCCGGCTCGGGCCGGTCGGCGGTCGGTGGCGTACCCAGCTTGCGGCGCCGACCGGAACCGGAAGAGCCCTGCTGACCCGGCCCCTGCTGCCCGGAGCCCTGCGGCTGCCCGGATCCGGACGATGCCGAGGACACGGACGCGGGTACGGGAACAGGCGCGGGTACGGGTCCGGGCGCGGCGGCCTGGTGGCCGGGGCCGCCCTGACCGAGGGCCCGCACACTGAACGCCCTCCCCTGCGAGGCGTCCGGCGGCAGCGGTACGCCACCGGCCGGAGTCGGGGCCTCGGCGGGCAACGGCTGTGCGGCGGTACGCCCCTGAGCCGGACCCCCGGTCCGACCACCCCGCGTCGGAGCACCCGGCAGCGGAGCGCCGGGCGCCTGGACGGCGGGCGCGGGAACGGGCGGAGCCGGAGGTACGGGCTCCGCGGGCGGCAGCGGCAGCGACAGGGACCCGGTTCCGCCGGTCCCGTGCGGATGCGACACCGGTACGGATCCGTCGGCGGGGGCCCCGGACGCGCCCGGGGCCTCCGGGGCGAGCGGTCGGCCGTGTCCGGCCGTGTCGTCGGCTCCCTCCGGACGGCGGGCCCGGCGGCGGCCCGTCGGAGCGGGCGCGGCCGGATCGGGCCCCGTGCCGGGACCGGCACCAGGACCGGCAGCCTGACCCGCCCCCGCCCCCGCCCCCGGAACCGGACCGGGAATCGGAAGGGGAATCGGATGCGGCTGCGGGGGAGTGTGCTGATCGGTACCGGGCTGGGTGAACACCAGCTCGTGCTGACCGGTGTCCCCGCCGCCCGGCGCCCGGTCGGCGTCGGCGGGCGGCAGCGCGAACGGGGACCGCGCCTGCGGATCCGTGCCCTCCGCCGGTGCGGGCGCGAGCGCGCGCCGGGCCCGCCGCCCGCCGGCCGCGGCCGCCTGGGCGGGCAGCCCCTGCGCCGGTACGGGCTGTCCGGGACCCGGTACGGGCACCGCGACGGCCTCCGCGCCCTGCACGGGCACGCCACCAAGGCCGCCAGGGCCACCCGTGCCACCGTGGTCGCCCGGTCGGCCCGCGTCCCCGGCCCCGGTTCCGGCCCCGGCCGGAAGCTCGGCCACTCCGCCGTGCCGCGCCCGGCGCACGGCCTGGGCCCCGGCGACGGCCGCACCCTCCACCGGAACGCCCTGCGGCGGTACGGCGGCACCCGGAGCGGCGGCCTGCCCGGCCGCCGCGGCACCCTCGGCGGCGGTCACGACCGCGCCCTCCGCCGGACTCGGCCGCCCGCGCCGACGGCCCGTGCCCCCGGTCGCGTCCTGCGCCGGGATCAGTTCATGAGCCGGTACGCCGCCCTGCGCGCCGCGCCGACGCCCCGTACCGCCGTCGTCCTCGCCCCCGGCACCGATACCGGCACCGGCGGTCTCCGGGCCCGAACCGGAGCCGGAAACGGAGCCGGAACCGGAACCCGGGCCGGAATCGGAGCCCTGCGGCTCCCCGGCGGCCCGCTCCGCCGCCAGCGGGCTCTCCAGGAACGCGTCCGTGGACCCCCGGCGGGCCCGGCGGCGCCCACCGCCCATCGTCTCGTCCGTCGCCTGCTCCGGCAGCGCCAGAACCTGCCCGGCCCCACCGCCGGTCGCCCCGCCGACCGATCCCCCGGCCGGTCCCTCACCACCACCGGCATCGACATCGACGGCGGCCTTCGCCGCCACCGCGCCCGAACCCTCGCCCAGCGGCACCTCGACCACATACGCGCCGCCGCTGGTCCCCGGCACCTCATGGGTCTGTACGACCCCGCCGTGCGCCCCGACGATCCCGCGCACGATGGGCTGATGGACCGGATCGCCCCCGGCGTACGGGCCGCGGATCTCGAACCGGACCACCCTGCCGCGCTGCGCCGCCGCGACCACGATCGTGGAGTCCGCGTACCCCGGCGCCGTACCGTCGTTCAGTACCGGCTGCCGGGTCTTGCCGGTCGCGTCGACCCCGGCGACATCGGCGATCAGATGCGCCAGCGCCGTCGCCAGCCGGCCCGCGTCCACCTCGGCCTCGATCGGCGGCGCGTGCACCGCGAACTGCGCCCGGCCGGGCCCGATCAGCTCCACCGCGCCCTCGACGGCGGTGGCCACCACCGCGTCGAGCAGGACATTCGTCTTCAACAGCGGCTCGTCACCGGTGTCGAGCCGCTGATAGCCGAGAACGTTGTCGATCAGGGTCGTCATCCGGGCGTACCCGGCGGCGAGATGGTGCAGGATCTGGTTCGCCTCGGGCCAGAGCTGCCCGGCCGGGTCGGCGGCGAGCATGCCCAGCTCCGTACGGAGTTCGTCCAGCGGCGCCCGGAGCGCACCGCCCAGGACCGCCGTCAACTGCTCGTGCCGCGCCGCCAGCTCGCGGTGCCGCTCGTCACGGGCCTCGATCTCGGCGGTGTACCGCTCCGACTTGTCGGCGATCTCGGCGGCGTACTCCTCCGCGGCCAGGTCCCGCTCGGCCGTCAGCCGCTCGGTGGTCTCCGCCAGCTCCGTCCTGTGCCGCTCGGCCAGCCGCTCCGACTCGGTCCTGTGCCGCTCGACCAGCTTCTCGAACGGCCTGCGGTCGGTGAAGGTCATCACCGCTCCGACCAGCTGGTCCCCGTCGCGTACCGGCGCCGTCGTCAGGTCGACCGGGACCCGCGAACCGTCCTTCGACCAGAGCACCTGCCCCCGGACCCGGTGCTTCCGCCCGGACCTGAGGGTGTCCGCGAGGGGCGACTCGTTGTACGGGAACGGCTTGCCGTCCTCGCGCGAGTGCAGCACCAGCGGATGCAGCTCCCGGCCACCCAGGTCGCTGGCGCGGAACCCGAGGATCTGGGCCGCCGCCGGATTGACCAGGACGACCCGGCCCTCGGTGTCCGTACCCACGACGCCCTCGGCCGCCGCGCGCAGGATCATCTCGGTCTGCCGCTGCGAACGGGCCAGCTCCGCCTCGGTGTCCACGGTGCCCGACAGATCCCGTACCACCAGCATCAGCAGTTCGTCACCCGTGTAGGTGGTGGCGGCGTCGTACGCCTCGCGCCCGTCCTCCAGATTGGCGCTCGTCACCTCCACGGGGAACTCGCTGCCGTCCGTCCGCCGGGCCGTCATCCGGGTCGGCTTGGTACGGCCCCGGGCGTCGGCGGCCTCCGGCCGGCGCATCGACCCGGGAATCAGCCGGGAGTCGAACGCGGGCAGCAGATCCAGCAACCCGCGCCCGACCAGCGCCGTACCGGGCGCCTCGAACAGCCCGAGGGCGATGGTGTTGGCGTTGACGACGGTGCCGTTGCAATTGACGAGCACCAGGCCGTCGGGGAGTGCGTCGAGTATGGCTGCGAGGCGAGCAGCGCCTCGGGATGGCCTGCTGCTCACGACGACGGTTCCTCCTGACCTACGGACATCAGCCTGTCACTGGAGGGAGTCTAGGGCAGTGGGTGTACCGGGGCGGGGGCTGAGGGTCAGCTCTCATCCGGTGGTGTGCCGACGGTGTGGGGGACCGGTGGGTCCCCCGTGACGTTTCCGGGTACGAGCCCCCGGCCCGATCGGCCCGCCCTCCCGACGCCGACCAGGGGCCGGGCATCAGGCCCCGGCGCTCGGCAGTACCGGCGTGAGGTTGTTCCAGCGGTGGATCTCGCAGCCGTTCTGCCGGGAGAAGGAGGCGTCGACCCGATGCCCCTGCCAGACCCCGGTCACCCGCGCGGTCGCGGGCCCGCCCGCCTGCTGGGTGCAGAACACCCCCCGGTCCACCGGCGCGAAGGGATCCTCCGTACCCCGCGCCAGCTCGTCGAGCCGGTCACAGGCGGCGTCGGCGGCCGGATGATTCCCGCCGACGGCCCCGGCCGGGCCGCACTCCAGCTCGTACCGCCCGTCGGTCCTGGTGTTCCCCGTCTCCGACACCACCACGGTCAGCCGGTCCTCCGCCTGCTCCCCGCCGAGCAGCGGCGGCAGCGGCAGGGGCAGCAGCAGCGGCTGCGCGGCCACCGAAGCACCCGCGAAGGCGGTGAGGGCGGTGAGGGCGGCGGCGGACGCGGTGGCGGTGGTGACGATGCGGCGCAGCATGAACGCTCCTGTTCGGCTCGTACGCGAAACGGAGGGCCGACGGCCCCACACCCTCTAACGCGCCCCGCCCCGTCTCGTTGCGCTCTCCGCCCGCCGAGGCCGCCCCGGGAGCCCATTCGAGAGCCCTCTCGGATGGCTATCGGATGCCTATCGGGGGCCCGGAATCGCCTTTGCTCTCGCCCCCGACCGCCTAGTACGGTGGACGGCGATTGGTGACAGCCCGTGTGGCTGTGTCATCATCGGCACACCACGCGCGGCTGCGCGAGGTGCTGGAGGCGTCGCCTAGTCCGGTCTATGGCGCCGCACTGCTAATGCGGTTTGGGTTTTACCGCCCATCGAGGGTTCAAATCCCTCCGCCTCCGCCAGCAAGATCACCAGAGCCCCGGCCCCTCAGGACCGGGGCTCTGGTGCGTCTGCTCCCGCCACCCCACATCCCTCGTCCGAGGGACGGCGAGGCCCTTGTCGAGGGCCCGTCCGGGGGTCTGTCCACCTCCTGCTCGCGAGACTGTTTTCGCAGGTCAGGAGGGGTGGGGCTAATGGATTTCGCGTGACGGCGCAGGTCATGTAATGTTGTTCCCGCAACGCCGACCGGGACGAAAAGCCCGCGAAGCCGAGCAAGGCAAGCACTCGTAGCTTAACGGATAGAGCATCTGACTACGGATCAGAAGGTTGCAGGTTCGAATCCTGCCGAGTGCACATGAACGAGAGGCCCCGGACGAGAGTCCGGGGCCTCTCGCGTTATGCGATACGCGGTGAAACGCACGGCCGGGTCCACGGTGATCACCGCGTGGTGTCATCCCCTGTCCTCGAGGCTCGACCGGGCGCCCGGGTTTCTGCGCCGGGCTTCGGCCGGCGGGACCGTTGCTGCTGCCGAGATCTCCGCGCGGATGGTGCGTAGAGGCCCCCCGGTCTCCATCGGCGATCAGCGCCCGAGGTGGAATGGGCGGCCCGGATTCGTGGGAATCCACCCTGTGCGGAGCGCGAGCCCGATTGCCTCGGCTACGTCGGACGGCAGTACCGGCCTGGCATCTCGGCCGAGCCAGTTGCTCGGATGCGGCTGGTCGGTGGTGACCACGAGGGTCGTGCCCGGGCTGTCCGCGTGTTCGACCGCGAACGTGCACGGCGACCAGGCCATCCCCTGGTCGTACGTCGGCCTGCCACGCAGCCGCCAGCGGTAGGTCACGCCGTCGACGACGATATGTCGTGACCCCTTGCGGACCAGTGCTACGGCTCCCCCTTCAACTGCTCGAATGCTACCGATCCTGTCTCGTTCCCAGTTCCGTAGCCGGTGCGGGGCGGCAGTCAGGGGGTGGCCGGGCTGCCGGATAGCGGCATTGTGGGGGTGTTGAGGGCGCTGCGATCATTGGGGGGAGAGCGACCAAAGGGGGGCATGTGGCCGAGTTGTTTTTGATCATCAGCATCGTGATGGCACTGGTACTCGGGGCCGCCGGAGTGATCGCCCTGGTGGCCGGGCGGGTGGTGTTGCCGTGGAACGGGAAGGTGCGGCAGGCCAGGGTCTGGGGGGCCGGTGCCCTGCTGGCCGCCGTGGGTCTTGGGACCGCGCGGATGGTGACGTACGAGGTGACCGTGCCGCTGCTGCTGGGCGGGCTGCTTCTTCAGTTCCTGGGCGAGTTCTTCGGGGAGCGGCGGGCCCGGCAGGCCGGGTGATGTGGTGGGTCATGCCTCGGCCGGCGCCGGTGTGTCGAGGGGTATGAGGCGCGGGCACATCCTGGTCAGTTGGTCGGTCATGGCGGCCGTGTCGCGGTGGATGTGGCGGTAGTCGAACCTGAGGTACTGGAGACGCGCCAGGCGGGTCAGGGTCGGGGTGTGGGGGAGGGCGGTGGCGTCGAGGCGGGGGGTGTTCGAGAGCAGGACCGGGATCACGGTTCTGTCGTTCTCGAACGCCTCGGCCATTTCCCGGGTCACCCAGTTCTCCTCCGGGTCCGTGGCGCCCGGGCCGGTGGAGAAGTGGTTCCGCCATCCCGGGTCCACCACGGCGAGCAGGATCTCGCAGCGCGCCGCGGCGCCGAGGATCGCGTCCGGGTAGTCCGAGCCCGGGGGGATGGAGCGGGCGGCCCGGAAGACCCGGCTCTCCCCGAAGCGCTTCGACAGCAGTTCGTCGAGGAGGGCCGCCGCATAGGAGCCGCCGTCCTTGCGGTAGTTGAGAAATATTTGTTCCACTGTGCTCCTCTTTGCTGGGATGGCGTTTCCGAGTCTCTCCGGGCGGGGTTCTGCCGTCCTAGGGGGCGGTTTCGGACAGGGGTTCGGCATGGGCGTTCGTGGGGTGACGTGGGCGGGTAGAAGTCCGAGGGGGATTTCGGGCGGCTGGAAAGTGATGGGTCGGCGGGGGTGAGTCGGTTGCCTCGGGTACCCTCTGCGCTTTCGTGCTTGTGTTCGTTGTGGATGTTTTGGTCGTTGTGGTCGTGACCGCCGGTGCCCGGAGGTGCGTATGACGTGGCGATGCACGGGGCTCGGCTGGCCGCCCGAGGCGCGGATAGCGGTGTTGCGGTGGGAGGGCGGGCGGATCAGTCCGCTGACCGCGGGGAAGCGGCTGGGGTTCCGGGCCGAGGGGGAGCGGGTGTGTACGGGGGCGCGGGGGAATCCGTGTCCCGGGCGGGTGGTCGTGGCCGGGCGGGTGACGCGGGCCCTGTGCGGTGAGTGCGGGCGGCTGGACCGGGTGGGGTCGGTGGCCGCCGACGGGGTGCCCGACGATCCGCGGGTGTACCGGGTGTATCTGGCGTGGTTCGGGCCCGGGATGGTGAAGGTCGGGATCACCGCCGAGGAGCGGGGGCGGGTCCGGCTGCTGGAGCAGGGGGCCGTGGTGTTCAGCTGGCTCGGCCGCGGGCCCTTGATGGCGGCGCGGCGGACCGAGGAGGTGCTGCGGAGCGCGCTGGGGGTGCCGGACCGGGTTTCGTACGCGGAGAAGCGGGCCGTACGGGCCGCGCTGCCGGGGCACGCGGCGGAGCGCGCGGCCGAGGTCGCGGAGTGGTACGGGCGGGCCCGGGCGGTCGCGGGGTGGGGCGAGACCCTGGAGCCGCTGCCGTACGCGGCGGTCGATCACGCGGCGGCGTTCGGTCTGGAGCGGCTGGTTCCGGGGGCGCCCGTGGTGCGGGAGCTGGTCGACGGCGGGACCGTCGCGGGGACCCTGGTCGCTGTCGCCGGGCCCGATCTGCATCTCTGGGTCGCCGAGGAGCGGCAGATCGTGCTCGACACCCGGCTGCTGGCCGGCTGGTCGCTGGTCGGGGCCGATCCGGCCGCCGGGGTGTCCGTACCCCTCGCCGGGACCGGCGCCCGGAGCGTTCAGGACGGGCTGTTCTAAGGGGGCGGGGCGGACCGGGCGGGGTTTTCTCAGGGAATTCCCATCCTGCGACAAGGTCCTTCTGATCGGGGGCGCTTAGCGTCCGGTGCATGACGCCGACATCGCAGCAGACCCTCGCCCGCGGTACCCGGACCGTACGGCGGCTCACCGTCGGGGACCTGGTTCTCGACGAGGACACCCGGGAGGTGTGGCGCGCGGGTGATCCGATCCGGCTGACGGCGACCGAGTTCGCCCTGCTGCGGTATCTGATGCGCAATCCCCGGCGGGTGCTGAGCAAGGCGCAGATCCTCGACCGCGTCTGGTCCTACGACTTCGGCGGCCAGGCCAACATCGTCGAGCTGTATGTCTCCTACCTCCGGAAGAAGATCGACGCCGGGCGCCCTCCGATGATCCACACCCGGCGGGGGTCCGGGTATCTGATCCGGCCCGGGGAGTGAGCCTCGGGGAGTGATCCCCGGGGGTGAGCGAGGGGATCTTCTACGTCTCGCGGGAGCAAGCGGGGTGATTCGACAGGCGGCTCGAAAAAACAGTTATACGGCGTACAGGAACCCTTGTACGGTGTACGGGAACCGCTCCCCCACACCGCACCAGGAGGTGCCCCTATGGCTGTGTCCGCAACCTCGTCCGGGCCCGACGCCCCCCTGATCCAGCCCGGGGGCCACCCCCAGCGCTGGCTGATCCTCGGCGTGATCTCGCTCGCCCAGCTCGTCGTCCTGATCGACAACACCGTGCTCAGCGTGGCCATCCCCTCCCTCACCCGGGAACTGGACGCCTCCACCTCCGACATCCAGTGGATGATCAACGCCTACTCCCTGGTCCAGTCCGGACTGCTGCTGACCGCGGGCAACGCCGCCGACCGCTACGGCCGCCGGAAGCTGCTGCTCGCCGGGCTCTTCCTGTTCGGCGTCGGCTCCCTCGCCGCCGGGCTCTCCCAGACCTCGGGCCAGCTGATCGCCGCCCGGGCCGGGATGGGCGTCGGCGGGGCGCTGCTGCTCACCACGACCCTCGCCGTGATCGTGCAGATCTTCGACGACAGCGAGCGGATCAAGGCGATCGGCATCTGGTCGACCGTCAGTTCCCTCGGGTTCGCGGGCGGTCCGCTGCTCGGCGGCTTCATGCTGGACCACTTCTGGTGGGGCGCGATCTTCCTGATCAATCTGCCGGTGGTGGCGCTGGGGCTGATCGCCGTCGCCGCCCTCGTACCGGAGTCCAAGAATCCGCAGGGCGACCGGCCCGACCTGATGGGGGCCGTACTCTCCACCATCGGTATGACCGCCGTCGTCTACGCGATCATCTCCGGGCCCGACCACGGCTGGACCTCCGCCGAGGTACTGATCGCCGCGGCCGTCGGCATCGGCGTCCTGGCCGCCTTCGTCCGGTGGGAGCTGAGCATTCCGTACCCGATGCTCGATATGCACTTCTTCCGCAACCGGAAGTTCGTCGGCGCGGTCGCGGGCGCCATCCTCGTCGCCTTCGGAATGACCGGATCCCTGTTCCTGCTCACCCAGCACCTCCAGTTCGTCCTCGGCTACGACCCCCTGGACGCCGGTCTGCGGACCGCCCCGCTGGCCCTCGCGGTGATCGCCATCAATCTCACCGGCGGCGGCGCGCTGCTGGTCAGGAAGATCGGCACCCCCGCGGCCATCGCCATCGGCATGACCCTGGTCTCGGCCGGGCTCGCCTCGATCGCCCTCCTGAGCGACGGCGGTTACGGCGGCACCCTGCTCGGCCTGGTCGTCATGGGCGCCGGTGTCGCGCTCTCGATGCCCGCGATGGCCAATGCCATCATGAGCGCCATTCCGCCGGAGAAGGCCGGGGTCGGCGCCGGGATCAACGGCACCCTCGCCGAGTTCGGCAACGGTCTCGGGGTCGCCGTACTCGGCGCGGTCCTCAACGCCAGGTTCGCGGCGCTCGTCCCCGCGGCCATCGGCGCGGCCTCCCTGCCCGCCGCCCTCGCGGCGGCCGGAAACGACGCCGAACGCGCGGCCGTCGCCGATGCCTTCGCCACCGGTCTGGAGACCAGTCAGCTGGTCGGGGCGGTCGCCGTCCTGGTGGGCGGTCTGCTGGCGGCCGGTCTGCTGTGGCGCGCCGAGCGGCACGACCGCGTCCCGGCCGCGCGGTAGGGGCGGGCAGCGGAGGTGCGGAACGTGCGGATCGGGGAAAGCCGACGGCCGGGCGGTGCGCCTCCGCGGCAGCGCTACCACCTCTGCCGCATACCATCGACGGCGGTGACAGCGGCGGACCAAGAGAAGGAGCAGGGTGGTGTGATGGCGAGCGCGGCCGACGGGGGCGGAAAGTCCGACGAAGGTACGGGTACGGGTCCGGGGGACGGGTCCGAGGGCCCGGGTCCGGGTGACGGGTCCGAAAGACCGGGCGCCGGAGCCGGGGAGGGTTCCGGCGGGCCGGGCGGCGGGGCCGGAGCGCCGGACGGCGGTGACGGCGCGGCCAAGCCCCCTCTGCGTACCAGTGTGTGGCAGACCGACCAGAAGGCCGCCCGCGCCCGCCACCGCCGCTCCACCCTGGCCGCCACTCTCGACCGGACGAAGATCGTGGCGGCGGCGGTACGGCTGCTCGACACGGAGGGCCCCGCCAAGTTCTCCATGCGCCGGCTCGCCGCCGAGCTGGACGTCACCGCGATGTCGGTCTACTGGTACGTCGACAACAAGGAAGACCTGCTGGAGTACGCGCTCGACGCGGTCTACGGCGAGCTGCCCCTGCCGGACGTCTCGGATCCCGCCCGCTGGCGCGAGCAGCTGCGCGCCCTGAGCCTCGCCTACCGCACCCTGCTGGTACGGCATCCGTGGACCTCCGCACTCGTCGGCCACTTCCTCAATATCGGGCCGAACTCCGTTTCCTTCGTCCTCGCCGCCCAGCAGGCGGTACAGAACTCCGGACTGCCGCTCCGGGGGCAGCTCGGCGGTATGGCCGCGGTCTTCCAGTTCGTCTACGGCTTCGGCACGATCGAGGGCCAGTCCATGGTCCGCTCCGCCGCCGCCGGAATGACCGAGGACGAGGCCATCGCCGGTGCCATGCGTACGGTCGGCGAACTGCCCGAACTGGCCGAGTACGTCGCCGTCTCGACCGAGATGCTGGACGCGCGGGGCGGCAGCACCATCGCGGACATGCGGAACCGGGACTTCGATTTCGCCCTCGACCTGCTGATCGCCGGGATCGAGCGGATGGCGGAACGGGCCGGGGACGAATCGGCCGACCCCTCGGGGGAGTAGGCCGTACGGCAGAGGGGGCGTACGGCTTCGACAGCCGTACGCCCCCTCTGCCGGGTCCGCGCCCTCAGCCGCGGGTGTCCGTGCCCTCAGCCGCGACGGCCGCCGGTGTCCGCGCCGGACGCCGACCGGAATCCGTCTCGGTCTCGGTGTCCGCGTCGGTGTCGGTGTCGGTGTCGGTGACGACCGTACGCGTCTTCAGCGGCACCTCCTTGATGAAGACCGTCACCAACAGCGCCAGCAGGGCGAACGGCGCCGAGTAGAGGAAGACATCGGCGACCCCGTGGCCGTACGCGCTCTCCATCACCGCGCGTACCGGACCCGGCAGCAGATCGAGGTCCGGGATCCCGCCGCCCGCCGCGGCCTGCCCGGCCGCCGCGCCCTCGGGGCCCAGGGCCGTAAGACCGTCCTCGACATAGCCGGTGACCCGGGTGCCGAGGAGCGCGCCCAGCGCCGAGACACCGATCGCGCCGCCGAGGGAGCGGAAGAAGGTGACGACCGACGACGCCGCGCCCAGCTCCGACGCGTCGACCTGGTTCTGGGTGCAGAGCACCAGGTTCTGCATGGTCATCCCGATCCCCAGACCGAGGACCGCCATATAGACGGCGGTATACCCGTACGCGGTGTCGTACCGGATCGTGCCCAGCAGACCCAGCCCCGCCGTGGTCAGCACACCGCCGATGACCAGCCAGGACTTCCACCGGCCGGTCCGGGTGATCAGCCGTCCCGAGACCGTCGAGGAGAGGAAGATCCCGGCGATCATCGGGATCGTCATCACCCCGGACATCGTCGGCGACAACCCCCGGGCCAGCTGGAAGTACTGGCTGAAGAAGACCGTGCCCGCGAACATCGCGACGCCGACGAAGAGCGACGCGACCGAGGCGAGGGCGATGGTCCGGTTGCGGAACAGGTGCAGCGGGATGATCGGCTCGCCCGCCCGGGACTCCACCCACAGGAAGGCCGCGGTGAGCAGCGCCGTACCGCCGAGCATGGCGTACGTCTGCCACGACGCCCAGCCGAACGAGTCACCGGCGAAGGTCACCCAGATCAGCAGCAGCGATACGGCGGCGCTGATCAGTGTGGCCCCGAACCAGTCGACCTTGACGTCGCGGCGCTTGACCACGGGCAGCCGCAGGGTCCGCCGCAGCACCACCAGGGCGAGCAGGGCGAACGGCACACCGGCGTAGAAGCACCAGCGCCAGCCGAGCCAGGAGGTGTCCGTGATCACCCCGCCGAGCAGCGGGCCGCCGACCGTCGCGATCGCGAAGGTGGCACCGAGATAGCCGCTGTAGCGGCCCCGCTCCCGGGGGGCGATCATCGCGGCCATGATGATCTGCGCCAGGGCGCTCAGACCGCCGACGCCGATGCCCTGGACGACCCGGCAGGCGATCAGCGCACCGGTACTGGTCGCGAGTCCGGCGGCGACCGAGCCCGCGATCCAGATCAGCAGGGCTATCTGGACCAGCAGCTTCTTGCTGACCAGATCGGCCAGCTTGCCCCAGAGGGGCGTGGTCGCGGTCATCGACAGCAGGGCGGCGGTGACCATCCAGGTATAGGCGCTCTGGCCGCCGCCGAGATCCGTGATGATCTGCGGCAGGGCGTTGGAGATGATCGTGGACGACAGGATCGCGACGAACATCCCGATCAGCAGGCCGGAGAGCGCCTCCATGATCTGCCGATGGGTCATCGGGGCGCCGTCGTCCCCCGTCGCGGCGCTGTGGGTGGTCGCTGCCATGGCCGTCCTCGTCCGTCCCTTCGGGTGGAGTGGTGGGTGGGTGGGTGATGTGGGGTGGGGGTGTTCGGGGGTCAGCGCGCGGGCGCCGGTGTCGGTGGCGGTACGGAGGCGTCCGCCGGGCGGCAGTCGCGGGTGAAGGACTCCCGGAGCCGTTCGAGCATCGCGATCAGTTCGCCGATCTCCGGATCCGACCAGTCCGCCAGCCGTCCGGCCAGCAGTTCGGCGCTCCGTTCATGGAGTTCGCCGAGCTTGGCCCGGCCCTCGGGGGTGAGCCGGAGCAGCCGGGAGCGGCGGTCGCCGCCCGGGTCGGTCGCCCGCTCCACCCAGCCGCGGTCCACGGTGTGGGCGACATGCCGGCTGGTCACCGACATATCGATGGCGAGCAGCTCGCAGAGCCTGCTCATCCGCATCTCGCCGTGCCGGTGCAGCAGGGAAAGGGTGGCGGCGGGGCCGGACGGACAGTCGGCGGGGAGCGCGCGCAGCAGACCGCGCCGCAGGGCGCCGATCGAGTTCAGCTGGCGGGCCAGTTCCGCGTACCGGGTCTGAGCGGCCATGGTCCGGGTTCCTCCCCTGATGAAAGCCGGCCGGAGCCGATGAAAGTACGCCAATGGTTGTTGCTTAGAGCAACCATAGGGTGAGTGGTTGCTCAAGGCAAATTAAATGGCTTCGCGGCCGGCCTCGCGGGAGTGAAGAACTCGCCAAGGAGGGGCCGGTGGGGCGTGGCCGGGGGCTTGGGCGGCCACGGCCGGTTCGCTAGGGTCGGGGCCCATGGCAGACAACCCCCAAGCTCCGCACGGCCAGGGCCCCGAGGGTGCGTACGACCCGGCGGGCAGTACCCAGATGTTCCGCGCGTTCGTCGACGATGGGGCGCCGGAGGGGCGGCGGCGGGACGCGGCCCCCGAGCGCTCCGGCTCCCGGATCGGGCTGATCGCCGGGGTCGTGGTGGCGCTCGCCGTCCTCGGCGGGGCGCTCTGGCTCGCCCTGGGCTGAGCCCGCGTCGCCGTTCCCGGCGTATGCCGTACCGGTACGCGCCGTCCTGACGGCGGCATGCCCCGTGGGGGTGGCTCCGGCCGATGCCGTGCCGGTGCCGATACGGATGTGCTGCGGCTGCCGATGCCCGGGACCCCCGCCCGGTCTCGATTCGCGTGCCGGGCGGTACGCGCGGCGCGGCCACGGACACCGGGTGCGACCCGTGCCGTCGTGGCACGACGGGCCGGAAGCGGAAACGGCCGGTCGAAGGCAGGCGCCGGCAGGCGCCGGCAGCCGGTCGACGGGCCGTCAGCGGGCCGTCGACCGCGATCCGGACGGATGCGGCGGACGGTCTGCGGGCGACCAGTCGATCAGGCGCTCGACGCGGCTCGGTGAGGGTCGGTGGCGGTCGGCGGGCCGGGCGCCGGTCGGGCGCTCGGCCGAACGGTCACAGGGGCGCGGTCACACGGTCACGCGGTCGTACGATCGCCCGGCGCGCGGCGCCCGCCCACCCGGTCGGGGGTCAGTCGGCGGTCAGCCCCTGACGGAGCTGGGCCAGCGTCCGCGTCAGCAGCCGGGAGACGTGCATCTGCGAGATGCCGACCTCCTCGCCGATCTGCGACTGCGTCATATTGGCGAAGAAGCGCAGCATGATGATCTGCCGCTCACGGGGCGGCAGTTTGGCCAGCAGCGGCTTCAGCGACTCGCGGTACTCCACCCCCTCCAGCGCCGTGTCCTCGTACCCGAGACGGTCCGCCAGGGAGCCCTCGCCGCCGTCGTCCTCCGGGGAGGGCGAGTCCAGCGACGACGCCGTGTACGCGTTGCCGACCGCGAGGCCGTCCACGACCTCTTCCTCCGACACCCCGAGGACCGCGGCCAGTTCGGGCACGGTCGGGGAGCGGTCGAGGCGCTGCGCCAGCTCGTCGCTCGCCTTCGTCAGCGCCAGCCGCAGCTCCTGGAGGCGGCGCGGCACGCGGACCGACCACGAGGTGTCGCGGAAGAAGCGCTTGATCTCACCGACGACCGTGGGCATCGCGAACGTCGGGAACTCCACACCGCGTTCGCAATCGAAACGATCGATCGCCTTGATCAGCCCGATCGTGCCGACCTGGACGATGTCCTCCATCGGCTCGTTACGGCTGCGGAAGCGGGCCGCCGCGTACCGGACGAGGGGCAGATTCAGCTCGATCAGGGTGTCGCGGACGTAGGTGCGCTCCGGGCTGTCGCCGGTGCCCTGGTTGTCGAGGGCGCGCAGCCGCAGGAAGAGGGAGCGGGACAGCGTACGGGTGTCGATGGCGTCCGACCCCGTTGAACCGCCTGAACCGCCCGGGGCTTCGGCGGTTCGGGACGCGGCAGCCGCGGAATCGGCGGAGTCCGCGCCTGCGGCCTGATCGGCCGTCTCGGCGGCGGGACCGGCGGCCGGTTCGGCGCCCGATCCGGTCGCCGGCTCCGGCACGGGCCTTGTGAGCCCTGCCAGTTCCGGCATCGCCGTCAGCTCCGGCAGCCCGGTCAGCGCTTCCGACCCGGAGCCGGACGCGGACACGGACACGGACGCGGGCGTGCGCGTGAGCACCTTCGAGCTGCCCTGTTCTGCGGACATGCCACCCCCTAGAGGTCGCGGTCGGTCGCGGTGGCCGCGACCAACGGAGGAACGCAGCCTGCCCCTGAGATACCGGCGGGAAGGCTGCGGCAAACGCGTCACCCGCAGAATGTCACATGTCGGCAACGCGCTGAAGTGACAAGTCGACATGGAGGAAACGAATCAACGCAGGAAGCGGGGGGTGCGCCGATGGCGACCCGTACGGATGCCTCCGTACGGTCTCTACCCGTTCCGGCTAGCTCTCGATCCTGTTTGCGGATCGCAATCGGGCGAAGCTCCGGGCGAGGAGTCTTGACACATGCATCTGAGACACCCCCAGCTCCTGGCTGATCTGCGACTGCGTCAGATTGCTGTAGTAGCGGAGCATCAGGATCCGCTGCTCGCGCTCGGGCAGCTGTACGAGCAGATGGCGGACGAGGTCGCGGTGTTCGACCCCGGCCAGCGCCGGGTCCTCGTAGCCGAGCCGGTCGAGCAGGCCGGGGAGGCCGTCGCCCTCCTGGGCGGCCTCCAAAGAAGTCGCGTGGTAGGAGCGCCCGGCCTCGATACAGGCGAGTACCTCGTCCTCGCCGATCTTCAGCCGTTCGGCGATCTCGGCGGTGGTGGGGGTCCGGCCGTGAGCGGTGGTCAGATCCTCGGTCGCGCCGTTGACCTGCACCCACAGCTCGTGCAGCCGCCGGGGGACGTGCACGGTGCGCACATTGTCCCGGAAGTATCGTTTGATCTCGCCGACGACCGTGGGCATGGCGAAGGTCGGGAACTGTACGCCCCGGTCGGGGTCGAACCGGTCGATCGCGTTGATCAGCCCGATCGTGCCGACCTGGACGACGTCCTCCATCGGCTCGTTACGGCTGCGGAAGCGGGCCGCCGCGTACCGGACCAGCGGCAGATTCGCCTCGATCAGGGCGCCCCGGACCCGGGTGTGCTCGGGGGTGCCGGGGACGAGAGTCTTCAGCTCGCCGAAGAGGACCTGGGTCAGGGCGCGGGTGTCGGCGCCCCGGCCGCCGCCCTGGGGGCGGGCCGCGGATTCTGGGCCGGGGATGCCGGGTGATCCGGGGGTGCTGGAGGTGCCGGGGTCCGTCCCGGAGCCGGACGGGCCGCCGGGCTCCCCGGTGGCCCCGGTGCCTTCGGTGCCGGGACCGGCGTCGGGCACCGGTCCCGGACCGGGCACCGCCCCGGGACCGGGTACGACCCCCGGTCCCGGCACGGCGGCGGGCGGGCCGGGAGCGGGCGGACCGGGGGCGCCGCCCGGCGGGGCGGCGGCCGGACCCGGGGCCGGGTTCGCGGTCTGGGGCGGCGCCTGACGAGGCGCGGTACTGGCCGGCACGATGACGCCACCCCTTCGCGGTCAACTACGGTCAACTCATCCGTCAAAAGCGGTCATAGCATCACAAGACATGTCCACTGTGTGCAAGCACCTGATAAAGCCGTGTTGAAGGCAAGTTGGGGTTCAAACCTGGAAAAGCCCCTTGCCTCAGAGGCAAGGGGCGTCTTCGTAGGGGTGAGTCGTGGCGTACGGCTCAGATCTCGTAGTCGGCGATCACCCAGGTGGCGAACTCCCGCCACTGGGCCGCCGCGGCCTGGTGAGCCGGGTGCTCCAGATACCGCTGGAGCGCGCCACGGTCGGCCACGGCGCAGTTGATGGCGTAGTCGTAGGCGATGGGGCGGTCGGAGAAATTCCAGGCGCACTCCCACTGCGCGATCTCCGGCACCTGCCCGTCGAGCGCCTCGAACGCCGCCGCGCCCGCGGCGACCCTCGGCTCGTCCCGTACGACGCCGTCGTTCAGCTTGAACAGCACCAGGTGGCGGATCACGGGACTCCTCGATCGGGTCGTACGACACGGACGGACGGCCGCACCGCCCCCGGCCCGGCCCCGGCTGCCCGGGGCGCCGGACTCAGCCGACGAGCCCGGACATGAAGTCGCCGACGGACTGCGCGGCGTCCGATATGGCCTCGAAGCCTATCTGGACCAGGTCCGCCGCCTTCTCGGGGTCCGTGATGATCGTGTACAGCACGAAAACGATGACGAGATAGAACGCGATCTTCTGCACGTTTGCCATCAGCTCCGCCTTCCCGTCCGCTCCCGTACGCGCCCCGGCGGCGCGGTCGCGGAAGTCTAACCGAGCCTTTATGGACCAAGGACCTGTGGAAGCGGGCCCTTTGCCGACCGGATCGGACCGGAAGGAGGAGCAGGATGGTCGGCAGTGCCCGTACGGATCTGGCAGGAATCCGCCCGGGCGCGCGACCGGCCCGTGCCAGGGGCCGCGCGGTCCGCAGCTTCCCCCGATCGCGGCCCGCGCCCCCGACCGGCGCACACCGGTCGCCGCCGGGGGGAGCGGCTCTCCCCCGATGCCGCTTCCCCCGACCTTCTTCCCTCTCGTGCCGGACCCCGCGTAACGGCCCGCCCCGGCCGCGTCAGACCCGGATCCACTCCACGGGGGTGCTGCGGGTCACGGATGCCGCATGGCAGAGCTTCGGGATATGGGAACCATCGGCGGAGACCACCTTCGCGGGGCCGCCCGAACCGGCGGCGGTGGCGACCACGATCGCGTCCACGACATTCTCGTGACCATCCAGTCCGGCGTCCTCGAGAAGGCGGGCCGCGGTATCCGCGACGGCCTCGGTGACGGGGACGACGGTGAGCCGGGAGCGGAGCCAGCGCAGTCGGTCCGCGGCCCGCCCGGTGCGGCGGACCTCGGCCAGACTCACCGTGGAGATCGCGGCAGCGTACCCCTCCGACTCCGCCACCTTCAGCATCAGCGCCATCCGGCGGTCCTGATCGGCCAGCAGGGACAGCGGCTGGGCGTCGAGGAACAAGAAGGAGCGGGGGAAAGCCAGGGCTACTCGCCGTGCCATGTGCGGCGGGCCTCCTCGATCTCTTCCGGAGTGAAGGCGCCGTGTTCGTCCTCGTACCCCTGGACGATCTCCCTGGTCTTGGTGAGAGCGAGGGCGTGCTCGACGGCCTCGGAGACGAAACGCGAGAAACCCCGCGCGCCCGTGCGGGCCTCTACTTCCCGTGCCAGCGACTTGGGGATCGTGACGGACTTCTTGACGGTCGTCTCGTCCGGGGGTGTGTGCTCGATAGCCATAAGAGCATTGTCCTACTGCAAGTAGGATTCTTCCAGTCGTATCCGCGAGTCCGTTCCGGATACGCAAAACGCCCTCCCGGAGAGTGTTTCCACAACCCGGGAGGGCGTCAGAAGCGGTAGCGGTGGGATTTGAACCCACGGTGACGGGTTACGCCACACTCGCTTTCGAGGCGAGCTCCTTCGGCCGCTCGGACACGCTACCGAGGGAGAGCTTAGTACACGGTGGGGCCATCGCCGAAATCGGTATCCGGGGCCGTCCGGACCGGGGGCGGTGGTGGGGTCAGCGGGTGCGGAAGAAGGCGGTCAGGGGGGCCGCGCACGCCTCCTCCAGGACGCCCGTGATCACTTCGGGGCGGTGGTTGAGGCGGCGGTCGCGTACGACGTCCCAGAGGGAGCCGACCGCGCCCGCCTTCTCGTCGCGGGCGCCGTAGACCACCCGGTCGAGCCGGGACTGGGTGATGGCGCCCGCGCACATCGTGCACGGCTCCAGGGTGACCAGCAGCGTGCAGCCGGTCAGCCGCCAGCCGGGGCGGGACTCGGCGGCCCGGCGGATCGCCAGGATCTCGGCGTGGGCCGTCGGGTCGCCGGTCAGTTCCCGTTCGTTGTGCGCGGTGGCCAGGACGCGGCCGTCGCCGTCGAGGACGAGGGCGCCGACCGGGACGTCGCCCGCGAGTGCCGCGCGTTCCGCCTCCGCGACGGCGAGCCGCATCGGTGCTTCCCAGGGGGCTCGTACCGGATCCCGTACGGGCTCCGCCGGCCGTGCTGCCGAACTCACTAGCGGACGGCCTCCAGGACCTCTCCGGCGCCGAGGGCCTCCGCGATCTCGCCGAGCGCGTCGTCGCGCAGGGCGAGCAGCTCGGGCTCGGTGATGCCGAGGTCGGTGAGGATCCGGGCGTCGCCGACCGGGCCCGCGGGGGCCGCGCCCTCGGGGTCGTCCCCGTCGCCGTCGGCGCTCTCGGGCTCCGGCTCGCCGTCCTCGGTGCCGTCGAGGTCGAGTGCGTCGAGGTCTTCGGCCGGGTCGTCCTCGTCCCCGCCGAGTACCTCCTTGGTCAGGATCTCCCCGTACGAGGAGCGCGCGGCCCGGGCCGCGTTCGAGACGAAGACCCGGGGGTCCTCCTCGCCCTCCACCCGCAGCAGGCCGAACCAGGCGCCCTCCTGCTCGATGAAGACGATCACCGTCTCGTCGTCGGACGCGGCTTCCCGGGCCAGATCGGCCAGATCGGCCAGGGTCTCCACATCGTCGAGCTCTGTGTCGCTCGCTTCCCACCCGTCATGAGTGCGCGCGAGCAGTGCGGCGAAGTACACCGTGACTCTCCCACTGATCAGAGGTGTGACGACCGGCGGCGTGGCATAGGTGCCCCGCCCCATCGGAATCGTGGCAGAAACCCGGGCTCCGCGAGAGGTCTTCCGTCGTTGCGTCGGCCACCAGTTCTTTTTCCGCCCGGCATCGGAGTTACCCGGTCGGGGGCCCGTTCCGGCCTGCCCGGCGGCTTCCCGATCACCAGCGGAAGGTGCGCATCCGCATCTGCTGGCGCATCCGCGCGGCCCGCGCGCGGCGCGGCTGGACCCGCTCCCGCAGGGCCTTCGCCTCGTGCAGCTCCCGCAGAAACGCGGCCCGGCGGCGCCTGCGGGTCTCCTCCGGCTCCCCGGTGCCGTCCCCGGCCTCGGGATCGGCCTCGGCGGCCGAGATCCCGGCGGCGTCTTCGAAGGCGTCGCCGGGATCTCGGCCGCCGACGGGCCTCCGGCCGGGGGCGTCCCCGCAGTTCATCACCGGTTCGTCCCCTTTCTCTGCTTCCTTCGTGTTGCGTTTCCCATCCGGGGCCGCGCGTCCTTCGCGACCGGGTTCCGGCACGGTTCCTCACCGCCCAACGGCTCCGCCGATGCCTCGTATGCCTCCACCTTCCCCCGCTCACCTCGGTTGATGCGAGCCGGGTCGCGGTGCCGGGCTACTGTGGAGGACATGCGGATCCACGTTGTCGACCACCCCCTGGTGGCGCACAAGCTCACGACGCTGCGCGACAGGCGCACCGACTCCCCCACCTTCCGGCGGCTCGCCGACGAGCTGGTCACCCTGCTCGCCTACGAGGCGACCCGGGACGTGCGCACCGAGCAGGTCGACATCGACACCCCGGTGACCACCACGACCGGGGTGAAGCTCTCGCACCCCCGGCCCCTCGTGGTGCCGATCCTGCGGGCCGGGCTCGGCATGCTCGACGGCATGGTGCGGCTGCTGCCCACCGCCGAGGTCGGCTTCCTCGGGATGATCCGCAACGAGGAGACGCTGGAGGCGTCGACCTACGCCACCCGGATGCCGGAGGACCTGTCCGGCCGGCAGGTGTACGTACTCGACCCGATGCTGGCCACCGGCGGCACGCTGGTCGCCGCGATCCGCGAGCTGATCCAGCGGGGCGCGGACGATGTCACGGCCGTGGTGCTGCTGGCGGCGCCGGAGGGCGTCGAGGTGATGGAGCGCGAGCTGGAGGGCGCGCCGGTGACGGTCGTCACGGCCGCGGTCGACGAGCGGCTGAACGAGCAGGGCTACATCGTGCCGGGGCTCGGCGACGCGGGCGACCGGATGTACGGCTCCGCGGAGTAGCGGATCCCCGAGGGTTCGGTGGTACGCGTCATCACCTGGCGTACCACCGAACGCGCCGCCCGCCCGGCCGTCAGCAGGCCGGTGTGCGGGCCGGGTTGGCCAGGGTCGTCAGGGCCTTCTCCGCCGCCGGGCGCGGCGCCAGTGACGTGTAGGCCGTACCGATGATCAGGTCGACATCGGCCGTGCTCCTGGTGTCCGTCCTGGCCGTCGCCCCGGGCAGCTGGGTTCCCAGCACATTGAACGGGCCCTTCACGGCGCCGGGCGCGCCCAGCAGCAGTCCGGCGCCCGGGATCTTCTTGTCGTAGGCGGCGGTGGCGTTGCCGACCTTGCCGATGGTGAAGCCGCGGGCCTTCAGTTCCTCCGCCGCCGCCTTCGCGAGACCGCCGCGCGGGGTCGCGTTGTAGACGTTCACGGTGATCTGGGCGGGTTTCAGGGTGACCGGCGTCTTCGGAGGCGCCGACGGCTTGCCCTTCGCGGGGACGCAGCCCGCCTTCCGGGACGCCGTGGTCTCCTTCTCGGAGCCGCCGGAGAAGGCATCGATGAGCTGCACCGTTCCCCAGCCCGCCAGTCCGAGGGCCACCACCGCGGCGATCGCGACGACGACGATCCTGCGGCGGTTGCGGGGACGGCGCATCCGGGGGTAGACGTCGCCCGTGATGCGGTACTTTCCCCCCATCCCGGGAGGAGTCAGCATGCTCATGGGCGCAGCGTAGTGCCGTCCGGACGCCGTGCCTACAAGATGATCTACGGGTTGCGCCCGTACGGCCCGGGAATGGGTCCGAAAGGCCCAGTGGGGCGCCGCCGATCGGGAACGCCGGGCGGGCCGCCGCCGCGCCGTTCCGAGGGGTGAACCGGGCGGCGGGCCGCGGGTCAGCCCAGTTCGAGGACGCGGGCGTGCAGCACCTGGCGCTGCTGGAGCGCCGCGCGCACCGCGCGGTGCAGCCCGTCCTCCAGATACAGATCGCCCTGCCACTTCACGACATGCGCGAAGAGGTCGCCGTAGAAGGTCGAGTCCTCGGCGAGCAGCGTTTCGAGGTCCAGCTGGCCCTTGGTGGTGACGAGCTGGTCGAGGCGGACCGGACGCGGGGCGACGTCCGCCCACTGCCGGGTGGATTCCCGGCCATGGTCGGGGTATGGCCGGCCGTTTCCGATGCGCTTGAAGATCACACGGAAAGCCTACCGGTCAAGCCCCTCCGGGCGCAGCCATGGCGGGCCGGTGCGATCCTGGGCGAAGGCTGACAAACGAGGAATCCGCCGGGGAAAGCCGGGGGAAAGCCCGGCGAGAGCCGGGGAAATCGGGGGGACGACAGGGGTACGAGATGACCGACGACGGTACGGCGGAGCCGGTACGGCGGATCGCCGAGGGATACGCCTTCGACGGCCCGGCGCTGGAGCTGGGCGCGGTGCTGTGGGACGGGGTCTGCCGCGCCGACGCGCCGGTCCGGGTGCCGCTGGCGACCCTCAACCGGCACGGTCTGGTCGCGGGCGCGACCGGTACCGGGAAGACCAAGACCCTCCAGCTGATGGCCGAACAGCTCTCGGCGAGCGGCGTTCCGGTCTTCCTGGCCGATGTGAAGGGCGACCTGTCGGGGATCTCGGCGCCGGGCGAGCCGAACGACCGGGTCCGCGAGCGCTCCGCCGATGTGGGGCAGGAGTGGCGGCCGGGGGGCCGTCCGGCGGAGTTCTACGCGCTCGGCGGGATCGGTACCGGGATCCCGGTCCGGGCCACCGTCACCGACTTCGGCCCGGTCCTGCTGGCGAAGGTGCTGGATCTCAATCCGACCCAGGAGCAGTCCCTCGGGCTGGTCTTCCACTACGCGGACGCCAAGGGCCTGGAGTTGTACGACCTCAAGGACCTGCGGGCGGTCGTCGCCTTCCTGGTCTCCGACGAGGGGAAGGCCGAACTGCGGACGGTCGGCGGGCTCTCGGCGGCCACGGCCGGGGTGATCCTGCGGTCGCTGACCGCCTTCGAGCAGCAGGGCGCGGGAGGCTTCTTCGGCGAGCCCGAGTTCGACACGGCGGAGTTGCTGCGGACCGCGCCGGACGGCCGGGGCGTCGTCTCCGTACTGGAACTCCCGGCGGTCCAGGACCGGCCGCGGCTGTTCTCCACCTTCCTGATGTGGCTGCTGGCCGATCTCTTCCAGGATCTGCCGGAGGTCGGCGACGCGGACCGGCCGAAGCTGGTGTTCTTCTTCGACGAGGCGCATCTGCTCTTCACGGGCGCGTCGAAGGCGTTTCTGGAGTCGGTCACGCAGACCGTACGGCTGATCCGGTCCAAGGGCGTCGGGGTCTTCTTCGTCACCCAGACCCCGAAGGACGTGCCCGCCGATGTGCTGGCGCAGCTCGGGAGCCGGGTACAGCACGCGCTGCGGGCGTACACCCCGGAGGACGCCAAGGCGCTGACGGCGACGGTCCGGACCTTCCCCAAGTCGCCGTACGACCTCGAAGAGGTGCTGACCGGTCTGGGGACGGGCGAGGCGGTGGTGACCGTACTGGGCGAGTCGGGCGCGCCGACACCGGTCGCCGCGGTCCGGCTGCGGGCGCCGGAGTCGCTGATGGGGCCGGTCGATCCGGCGGCGCTGGACGCGGCGGTGCGGGCCTCGGCGTCGTACGGGAAGTACGCGCGGGCGGTCGACCGGGAGTCGGCGTACGAGAAGCTGACCGCGGCGCCGTCGGCCCCGGCGGAGCCCGAGCGGCAGCCGGAGCCGCGCCCCGAACCGGCCGAACCGGAACGGGAGTCGCTGGTCGCGCAGGTGGTGGGCAGCGGGGTCTTCACGACCCTGGCCCGCTCGGTGGGGACCCAGCTGGGGCGGGAGATCACCCGCTCGCTCTTCGGTACGTCCCGGCGCAGGCGCTGAGCCGGGCCCGTAGCACCGGGCCCGGCAGCCGGTTGAACGTTCCTTCCGGCGGAGGCGCGTTCGGCGCCTCCGCCGGAAGCCGTGCGGGGTGTTACTCGGTCACGACCGCGTGGCCGTCGCGCAGTCCGCCGCTGCCGGACTGGCCGCCGTTCGGACCGGCCGGGGGAACCGGCTTGGTGAGCGAGCTGATGTCATGGGCGTAGGTACCGGCCGCGTTGGCGATGATGCCGATATTGATCCGGAACGCCTTCATGCTGATGTTGCTCAGGTCGTCGCCCGCGCCGTGGTAGTTCGGGTCGTACGCCACACCGGCGGTGCCGCCGAACTTGGCGGCCTGGGCGGCCGTCTTCTTGACCTCGGCGCCGGTGAACGTGCCGCCCGCCGGGATGCCGATCTCGATGAACGGGCCGTAGTCGGAGCGGCCGGTGAAGTCGGTGCCCTCGTGCGGGGTGTTCCGGCCGTCGAGGAACTTCTGCATGTCCCGCTCGATCTGCGCGGAGCCCTCGGGGCCCGGGCCCGCGCCCACGCCGTCCGAGTTGTCGCCGTCGTAGAGGAAGATGCCGTAGTTCGGCGAGGCGATCATGTCGAAGTTGAGATACGCCTTGATCTCCTTCTTGCCGAGGGAGCTGAGGCTCGCGACATACGCCTCGGAGCCGAGCAGACCGTTCTCCTCGGCGCCCCACCAGGCGAAGCGGATCTTGTTGGTGGGCCGCTTCTCGGCCTTCGCCAGCTCCTCGGCGACCTCCAGCAGACCGGCGGAGCCGGAGCCGTTGTCGTTGATGCCCGCGCCCTCGGAGACGCTGTCGAGGTGGGCGCCGAGCATCACCGTGTTGGCGGCGTTGCCGTGCTTGGTCTCGGCGATCACATTGCGGGTGGTGCGGGTCTCCTGGAGCTGCCGCACGTCGAGCGTGACGCGCACCGGTCCGCCCGCCAGTTCGGCGGCGAGCCTCTCGCCCTCGGCCAGGACCACACCGCCGGTGGGGATCTTCACCCCGGCCGGGTCGCCCAGGGTGCCGCCCATGGAGCCTTCGGTGTTGTTGAAGATCAGGGCGCCGACGGCACCCGCGTCGGCGGCCGTGGCCTGCTTCTGCGCGAAGGTGCAGCCGCCGCGCTTGATCAGCGCGATCTTGCCGGTGAAGGTGGCGGAGGCGTAGTCGGCGGGCTCGCAGCCGGTGGTCGCGTCGACCGGGACGGCGGCCAGGTCGGCGGTGATGCCGCCGACCGGGGTGGACTTGGTGTAGTCCATCGCCACGACCCCGACCGGGCGGGGCGTCGGGGAGACGACTTCCAGCTTCTCGGCCTGCGTCTCGATGTACGGGAACTGGAACGTCTGGTACGAGACGTTGTAGCCGGACTTCTTCAGCTGCTGGAACACATACGCAGCGGAGGCGTCGTAACCCAGCGTTCCGGCGGCCCGGTTGCCGGTGGTGTCCGATATCTGCTGGAACTTCTCCAGGTGCTCGAAGGCGTCGTCGGCGGACGACTTCTTCACCAGCTTCGCCGCCAGCTTGGCGGCGCCGCGGGTCTCCCGGTCCTTCGGCGTATGGTGATCGGCCGTGGCGGCGGGCGAAGCGGAGGCCAGCAGCAGCGGGGTCGCGAGTGCGGCGGCGGCCAGAGAGGCCACGGCTCTGCGACGGGATGCCTTCACAGAGTTCCTTCCCGTAATGGACATGTCGAACGGGAAGCTAGCCGGGGAGGTGTGCCCCTGGGAACGTCTGTGCTTCAACTCACTTCCCGTGGTGTGGCATTGCCACACTTCACCCTTCCCGGAATGGCTTGTTCCTTGTGCCGGTTGCGGCCGGGTTCGCCCGACCGGCCGCACCCCGGGTCCGGAACGTCCGTTTCCGTCACCCTTCCTTCGCGGCCTTCGCCGCCCGCTTCGCCTCCTGCTTGTGGGCCCGGACCTTGGCGAGTGACTCGGGTCCCGTGATGTCGGCGGCCGAGCGGTAGGAGCCGGCCTCGCCGTACGCCCCCGCCGCGACCCGCCAGCCCCGGGGCCGTACCCCCAGTTGCTTGCCCAGCAGGGCCAGGAAGATCTTCGCCTTCTGCTCGCCGAAGCCGGGCAGCGCCTTGAGCCGGGCCAGCAGTTCGGCCCCGTCGGCGGCGCCGGTCCACAGGGCGGTGACATCGCCCCCGTACTCGTCGACGAGGAAGCGGCAGAGCGTCTGGACCCGCTGGGCCATACTGCCCGGATAGCGGTGGACGGCCGGTTTCTCCTTCAGCAGCTCCGCGAAGGCCTCGGGGTCGTAGGCGGCGATCTCGGCGGCGTCGAGATCGTCCCGGCCCATCCGGGAGGCGATCGTGTACGGGCCGGAGAAGGCCCACTCCATGGGCACCTGCTGGTCGAGCAGCATGCCGACCAGGGCGGCCAGCGGGCTGCGGCTGAGCAGGGCGTCGGCTTCCGGCTGCTGGGCGAGGTGGAGGGAGTGGGCGGGGGTCCCGGCCGCCCCGGTGCTGTTGGCGCTCATGCACTCGATGGTCACCCGGCGGGGCCCCGGCCGCCAGCGGCGCGTGGGCGGGGGCCTTCGCGCGGCCGGGCGTACGGCTCGCGGGGGTACGGCACCGGGGCCCCGCCGCCGTGTACGGCGGGACCCCGGTGGTCGACGGGCCCGCCCCGGTCAGCGGTGGTGGTGCGTGACCGGCAGGATCTGGGCGTTCTCCAGGATCACCGCGTGCTCCAGGACGTCCTCCGCCGGGTCGTCCAGCTCGATGTGGTCGACCGAGATCAGGGTGAACTGATCGCCCTCGCGGGAGGAGTCGGCGGCGGCCGGCTGGACGGGGATCGCCACCGCCAGCGCCGTCGCCCCGAGGGCGGTCAGCAGCAGCCGGGCCCGCCGGGGTCCCTCGGCGCGGGGCCGCCGCGCGGGGGTGCCTTCGGGACTGCTCTCGGGGGTCCGCTCGGTGGTCGGCTTCACTATCGGCATGGTCACCCTGGTCATCTCTCCGCCTCCGGGAGCCGTGCCGGTGCGGCACGGACATCTGTTCTCGGTCGGTTCACGGTCATCCGTTCACCGGGTGTATCCGCAGAACCGGCCCCGAGGTCACGGTGTACAAGCAGGCGAGCACACAATTCACTCGTTCGGCGGTAGGAAAAAGCGGGCGGATGTGGATCAGACGGATGCGAGGCGGCGGATGACACCGGTGGTCTCACAGGAGTTGTCGGCGAAGAGCTTCAGGACCTCGTTCTCGTTCTTGTCGACGGTCAGACCCCAGCGGAGCTTGGTCGCCACCCAGTCGCCGATATAGCGGCAGACGGCGTCGGGGTGCGGCGGCAGCCAGCCGGCGATGTCGGCCTCGGCCCGCTCGCGGACGGTCCGCGCGGTCACCACGTTCAGGCTGGGGTACGCCGCCTGGTCGTTGGCGTACGCCTCCCGGCGCTCGGCGGTCCACGCCTTCGCGCCGGAGCCCCAGGCCTCGGCGAGCGGCACGGCGTGGGCCACGGCCAGGGCCTGGAGATCGGTCGCGGACTGGTTGTCGTAGGGCGAGACCCACCGGCCGCCGCGCAGGGCGCAGCCGCGGGAGACGGCGGGCTGCTCCACGGCCTCCGCGATCAGCACCTCCTCGCGGGTGGTGCAGCCGTCGGCGGGGTCGAGGCCCTGGTTCCAGCGGGGGAAGGCGGTGTCGGCGTAGCCGGTCCGGTCCTCGTCGGCCTCGACCAGCAGGGAGATCGCGTCCTCCAGTTGGTAGACCTGGTCCGACGAGGAGGGGGCGAGGGGCGCGGCGGTCGCGGCCGGGGAGGTGAGGAGCAGCGGTGCGACAACGACAACGACAACGACAACGAGGACGAGGGCGGCGGCGACGGCGGTCGTGCCGCGGACGCGATGGTCGGTCATGCGACGGTGATAGCGCCTCGGAGGGGGTCCGGGCCGCACCTTGCGGGGCAAGACGTCCTTCCGGGTGGAAAGTTGAGCCCGGAGAGGTGGCGTTCGGTACGGCGCCGGCCCGTACAGCTGTCCGGACGCCCGCCCGGGGGGTGCCGGGCGGGCGTCCGGGGCCGTACGGGCCGACGGGTGCGGGGCCGCGGCGGCCGGGCGTGGGCCCCGGCCTCACCGGCCTCACCCGACTCACCGGGCCTCGGGTCCGGGGCGGATGACGCCCCCGGCGACGGGGTGTCGGACGGTTCGG
>NZ_JBEYIS010000027.1:94335-103517 GCF_040635975.1 Streptomyces sp. NPDC006798 | reverse complement strand
GCCCGAGACCAGGGCGCCCAGGACGGCGCCGATGGACTGGGTGGCCGCGAGTCCCAGTACCAGACGCCCCGGGTACGACCGCAACCCGTGCCGCGCGCCGACGCCGCACACCCGCGACGCGGCCCCGGCCCGCACACCCGCGACGCGGCACGGGGGCGGCCCGTACCCACGCCCCGCCCACCCGGCCATACTGGTCCGGCAAGGGGGAGCACGGAGCACACCGACGGGGGCGACCGAAGGCGATGGCGGAGACCAGGCTGATCCAGGGCCGGTACCGGCTGCTCGATGTGATCGGGCGCGGCGGGATGGGCGAGGTATGGCGCGCCCAGGACGAGGCCCTCGGCCGGAACGTCGCCGTCAAATGCCTCAAGCCGATGACCCCCCATCACGACACCGCCGTCACCGGCGTCCTGCGCGAACGCTTCCGCCGCGAGGCCCGGGTCGCCGCCGCCCTCCAGCACCGGGGCGTCACCGTCGTCCACGACTTCGGCGAGGACGACGGGGTCCTCTTCCTGGTGATGGAACTCCTCGACGGACGGAACCTCAGCCAGCTGCTGGAGGACAACGCCAACCATCCGCTGCCCGTCGCCGAGGTCGTCGACATCGCCGTCCAGGTCGCCGGAGCCCTCGCCTACACCCACGACCGGGGCGTCGTCCACCGCGATCTGAAACCCGCGAACATCATGCGGCTCACCGACGGCACGGTGAAGATCTGCGACTTCGGCATCGCCCGCCTCGGCCACATCGCCACCACCTCCTCCCGGCTCACCGGAACCGGGATCGCCATGGGCACCCCGCACTACATGTCGCCCGAACAGATCGGCGGCGGCCGGACCGTCGACCACCGCAGCGATCTGTACTCCCTCGGCTGCGTCCTCTACGAGATCGCCACCGGCGTCCCGCCCTTCGACGACGAGGACGCCTGGGCCGTCCTCGTCGGACACCGCGACACCGTCCCCCAGCCGCTGCGAGTCCACCGCCCCCAGATCCCCGACTACTTCCAGAGCGCCGTACTCGACCTGCTCGCCAAATCCCCCGAAGACCGGCCCGCCCACGCCCGCGACCTCGGCCGCCGGCTCACCCCGCCCATCGGCGAACCCACCCCGGCCGCCGCGCCCGACGACGCCGGTCCCGCGCCGCTGCCCGCCTGGCCGGTCTGGGGCCGCCGGATGACCGGGGGCCACCGGGCCACGGCCACCGGGCCGCGCCCCCTGCCGCCCGACCCGGCCGCCGGACTCACCGGCGAATGGACCACCGGAACCGCCGCCCGGCGCGCCGTCGCCCCCCGGCCCGTACGCCGGGAACGGCCCACCCCGTTCCCGGAGGCGCTGGCCGTCCTCGCCAGCCGCCACAGCGCCGGACTCAGCCTGGGCAGGCTCGGCCGCTGGGAGGAGGCGGGCGAGGTCCACCGCTCCGTCGCCGCCGAACGCGAGCACACCCTGGGCCCCGACCACCCCGACACCCTCGCCAGCCGCTACGAGGTCGCCTTCACCCTCAGCCGCACCGGCCGCGCCGAAGACGCCCTCCGAGCCTTCCAGCAGGTCGCCGACGGCCGGGAACGCGCCCTGGGCGCCGACCACCCCGACACCCTCGCCGCCCGGCAGGAGACCGCCTACGTCCTCGGCCAGCTCGGCCGCCATCTGGAGGCCCACGACGGCTACACCGTCGTACTCGCCGCCCGCGAACGCGTCCTCGGCGCCGACCACCCCGACACCCTGCGCTGCCGCCACAACCTCGCCTTCAACCTCAACCGGCTCGGCCGGGTCGAGGACTCCTTCCGGATGGCGGGCGAGGTCGCCGCGGCCCGGGCCAGAGTCCTGGGCGCCGACCACCCCGACACCCTGGTCAGCCGCTACGAGGTGGCGTACGCCCTCGGCCAGCTCGGCCGCTGGCCCGAGGCGCTGGCCGCCTACCGCGAGGTCGTCGCCGCCCGGGAACGCGCCCTGGGCGCCGACCACCCCGACACCCTCGCCGCCCGCTACGAGGTCGGCATCGGCCTGGGCCGCCTCGGGCACGGCTCCGAAGCCCTCGACCACTACCGGGACCTGGCCGCCGACCGGACCCGGATCTCCGGCCCCGACGACCCCGAGACCCTGCGCGCCCGGCACGGCATCGGGGTCAATCTGGGCCGGCTGGCCCGCTGGCCGGAAGCCCTCGACCAGGCCCGCGACATCACCGCCCGGCGCGAACGCGTCCTCGGCCCCGACCACCCCGACACCCTCGTCAGCCGCCGGGAGATCGCCGTCGCACTCGGCTGGCTCGGCCACTGGCAGGAAGCCCTCACGGCCTATACGACGGTGGCCGAGGCCCGCGCCAGAGTCCTCGGCGCCGCCCACCCCGACGCCCTCGCCAGCCGCAACGACGAGGCCCACTGCCTGGAACAACTCGGCCGCCACGACGAGGCGATGGCCCTCTACCGCCGCGCGGCGTCCCTCCGGGACGGCCGGACGGGCTGAGCGCCCGTGCCGGTCCCCGGCCGTGCCCCCGCGCGGGCCGAGGCGCGGCGGGGCCCGCGCGCCTCTGGACGGACGGACCGTCGGCGGCCGTCCGCGCCCCGCGCCCCCGGCCGCCCCTGAACCCGCCCCGACCACCCCCGGCACCGGCCGGGGATCGTGCGGGGCGGGCGCCCGGGGGCCTAAGCTCGGGACGTGCTCGACGTGAGGCGTATGCGGGTGCTGTGCGCTGTGGTCGCCGGAGGGTCCGTCACCGCGGCCGCCGCCCGGCTGGGATACACGCCGTCCGCCGTGAGCCAGCAGGTGGCCGCGTTGGAACGGCAGACGGGGACCGTACTGCTGGAACGGGCCGGGCGCGGTATCCGGCCCACCGCCGCCGGACGGCTGCTGGCCGAACACGCCGTCCTCATCGGACGGCAGATCGCCGAGGCCGAGACCGCCCTCGCCGACCTCAGGGCCGGACGCACCGGACGGCTGGTGGTCCGGTACGCGGCGGGCTGCGGCGCCCCCCTGGTCGCCCCGGCGCTGGCCCGGCTGCGGGCCGCGCACCCCGAGGTACGGATCGACATCGCCCCCGACATCGCGGTCGGCGACGACGCCCTCGCCGACGTGGCGCGCGGCCTGGTCGACCTCGCCGTCGTCGCCGACGCCCCCGGACTGCCGGGCCCCGCGGGCGGCGTACACGGCGTACCCGAGGGGGTTAGGCTCGAACATCTGCTGGACGACCCCTACCGGGCCCTGCTGCCCGCCGGACATCCGCTCGCCGCCCGCCGGGTCGTGGACCTCGCCGAACTCGCCCGCGAGCCGTGGATCGTCTCCGCCGCCCCCGGCCCCGGCCCGGCCCGCCGCCCCTACCCGTACACCGCGGCCGGGACCGCCCCCGACGTCGTCGTCGGCGGCGAGGACCACGCCACCGTACAGAGCCTGGTCGCCGCGGGGCTCGGGGTCGCCATCGCCCCGGCGCTCGGACTCGGGGCCCGCCACCCCGGGATCGCCGTCCGCCGGATCCGCGGCCCCGAACCCGTCCGGCCGCTGCGCGCCGCCGTCCGCAGCGCGCCCGGCGGCCACCCCGCCCTGCTGCTCCTCCTCGACGCCCTCCGCGGCACGGGCACCGGTACCGAACCCGGGCCGCCGGGGGTCCCGCGCGCGGCCCGGGCGGGTTAGGGTCCGCCTCATGGACGTACCGCCCGTACCGCCCGTACCGACGCCCGGACATCCCGGACGGCCCTCGCGGTCCGCCTATGACGCCGTGATCGTCGGCGGTGGCCACAACGGCCTGGTCGCCGCCGCCTATCTGGCCCGCGCGGGCCGCTCCGTCCTGCTCCTCGAACGGTCCGCGGCCACCGGTGGCGCCGCCGTCTCCACCCGGCCGTTCACCGGCGTCGACGCCCGGCTCTCGCGGTACTCGTACCTGGTCTCCCTGCTCCCCGACACCATCGTGCGCGACCTCGGACTCTCCTTCGCCGTACGGAAACGGACGGTCTCCTCCTACACCCCCTACGACGGCGGCGGGCTGCTCGTGGGGGCCGGACGGACCAGGGAGTCCTTCGCCGCGCTCACCGGCGGCGACGGCGAGTACCGGGCGTGGCGCGACTTCCAGGACCTCACCGGGCGGATCGCCCGCCGGGTCTTCCCCACCCTGACCGAACCGCTGCCCACCCGGGCGGAGCTGCGCGCCCGGATCGACGACGACACCGCCTGGCGGGAGCTGTTCGAGGAGCCGGTCGGAGCCGCCGTCGAGCGGCGGTTCCGGCACGACCTGGTCCGGGGCGTGGTCCTGACGGACGCCCTGATCGGCACGTTCGCCGACGCCCACGACCCCGGCCTGGCCCAGAACCGCTGCTTCCTCTACCACGTCATCGGCGGCGGCACCGGCGACTGGGACGTCCCCGTCGGCGGCATGGGCGCCCTCACCGACGCGCTCGCCGCCGCGGCCCGTACCGCGGGCGCCGAGATCGCCGTCCGGCACGAGGTCACCGCCATCGCCACCGACGGCACCACCGCCGAGGTCGGCTACCGTACGGCCGACGGCGACGGCACCGTCGCGGCGCGCCACGTCCTGGTGAACGCCGCGCCCCGGGAACTGGCCCGGCTGCTCGGCGACCAGCCGTCCGGACCCGCCCCCGAGGGCGCCCAGTTCAAGGTGAACATGGTGCTGCGGACGCTGCCCCGGCCCAAGGACCCGGCGGTCGATCCCCGGCACGCCTTCGCCGGGACGTTCCATGTCTCCGAGGGGTACGGACAACTCGCCACCGCGTACCGCGAGGCGGCGGCCGGACTGCTGCCGACCGCCCCGCCGTCGGAGATCTACTGCCACACACTGACCGACCCGTCGATCCTCGGCCCCGGCCCGGCCGCCCGCGGACTGCACACCCTCACCCTGTTCGGACTGCACACCCCGGCCCGGCTGTTCACCGCCGACCACGACCGGGTCCGGGCCGAACTCCTCACCCGTACCCTCGCCGAACTTGACTCCCATCTGGCGGAGCCGATCGCGGACTGTCTCGCCGTCGACGCCGACGGCGAGCCCTGCCTGGAGGCGAAGACACCCCTGGACGTGGAACGGGAGCTGGGCATGCCGGGCGGGCACATCTTCCACCGGGAGCTGTCGTTCCCGTACGCCGCCGAGGACACCGGGCGGTGGGGCGTCGAGACCCGGTACGCCAATGTCCTGCTCTGCGGCGCGGGCGCGGTCCGGGGCGGCGGGGTCAGCGGAATCCCCGGACACAACGCGGCGATGGCGGCCCTCGGCCGCTGAAGCCGCACCCGGCCGCCCCCGACGGGCCCCGGGCCGGTCCGGCCCGCCGACGCCCAAGAGCAACGAGTACCCGCGGACGTGCCCGCGCCCGGGTGAGACCGGCCCGTACGCGGTCCGGGCGGGCTTGCCCGGAGCCCCGGTACACCGCCGGCTCGGGGTGCGCACTTGTACGGAGGCCCGCGCAACAGGTTTCCGGGGTCCGGGCGTCGGTGGAGTCCACCGTCCGGGGCCGTCCGGAACGCGGTCGCGGGTGGCCCGCTGACCCGCCCCGGGCTCCGTACCACGAGACGCACGCCTTGCTGCCGGCCCCGTGAAGACCGTGGTTTTCCACGATGTCAGATGGGGGTCTGCTCTCGCATGATCATGACATCGATGCCTGCTCCGGTATCGGCCCATGCCCGGACACGGAACGAGGTCGTGAATGAGAAGACCCTCCGCACAGCCCGCCGGCCGCCTGTCGGCCAGAAGGGGACCTCTGCGGGTCCCGCTGACCCAGGTGATCTCCCTCAGCCTGCTCCTGGGGCTGCTCCAAACCCTTTTCCTGCCGGCGACGCCGGCGGCGGCCGCGGTCTCCGACCACGCTGTAGGCACCTGGAACGTCCACGCCACGGCCGCCAATCTGAATGCGGCCCACGCCGTCGTCACTCAGAAGAACCTGGCCCTGATGGCGTTGCAGGAAGTGCGGGACGATGCGCTTCCCAACACTCCCGGGACCCCCACCTCCGTCATCCCCGTCGAACGGATCGACCCCCACAGCCCGCCCGGAACGACACCGACCACTGTTAGCGTCGATCAGTCCACCTGGACCAGGGGCACGTCCACCCTCTACCTCTACCGCATCAAGCAAATCGGCGGGGGCATCGGGGTCCGCCAGAGCAGCAACCGGTCGATCGCGGTCATCTCCCGGCAGCAGCTGGCGGCGGGGGACCTGCGTGTGGTGGTGCCCCGGAAGGACCGCAAGGACAAGCTGCCGTTCCTCGCGCTGGGCGTGAAGTACGTCGACACCTGGTTCTACTCGATCCACGCCACTACCCAGACACCCCGCGGGGACAACAACGCCGACCTGCTGATCGAGGACATCAGCCTGGCGCAGGAGCAAGCCACCGACCCCCATAAGAACAACTGGGCGGCCCTCGGGGACTTCAACCGCGTCCCCATAGCCGAGGCGGGAATGGACCTGGAAAGAGAGAAGCCTCTGAAGGGAAATCTCGTCCTGGACCCGGACGAACGGATCATTAACTCGGGAATCCAAACCTCTTCGTCGGGGAACGGCGCGGAACTCGACTACATGTTCGCCAAGGGTGCCGCGACCGGGTACAAGGCGACCGGACTCAACCAGACGGGCAGCGATCACCGTCCGGTCGTCTTCTCGACGTCCAACGTGGATCCCGGCATATGCCCGGTCCCGCCCGCCCCGGCCGGTGGCTCCGGGGCGGCGGCCGGCATCGACCCCTGCCCGATGCCCCCGGTGCGCGGGGAGGCAATCGTCTCGATGGGTGACAGCTTCATCTCCGGTGAGGGTGGCCGGTGGGCGGGGAACGGCAACACGTCGGAGGCCGGGGCCTGGGGGACGGACCGCCGGGCGAAGTGTTCCCCGGGCGAGGATTGTGTGTACGGGAACACCGCGGTCGACGCTCCCGGGAACCCCGATCCTCCCGGGAAGGGCTGCCATCGCTCCGACGTCGCCGAGATCACCGGGGCGGACGTCGACGACATCCCCAGGGAACAGCGCTTCAACATCGCCTGCTCCGGCGCCACCACCGACCATGTGACCGATCAGGGCTTCAAGGGGGAACCACCGCAGGTCAGCAGACTCGCGGAGCTGGCCAGGGACAACGACATCACGCTCATCGTGCTCTCCATCGGAGGCAACGACCTGAACTTCTCCGGGATCCTCAGGGACTGCGCCATCAAGTACCTGACCCCGCTCGGGGGCACGTGCCAGGCGTCGCAGGAGGCCGCTTTCGCCGCCGCCCTGGACACAGTCCGGGGCAAGGTGGCGGCTACCCTGGGGAAGATCCGGGCCACCATGCGGGCCCAGGGCCGGAGCCCGGAGACCTACCGCCTGGTGCTCCAGTCCTATCCGAACCCCATCGCCCCGGCCGGCCAGAACCGCTACGCACAAGGGCCCGGCTACACGCGCTACACCCAGGGCGGCTGCCCCTTCCGCGACACCGACTCGGACTGGGCCGCCAACTCGGTGGTACCCAGGATCAGCGCCATGCTGCGCACGGCGGCCGGCATGGGGAACGCCACCTTCCTGGACCTTCAGGGGGCCTTCGCCGGCCATGAACTCTGCTCGACATCGGCCGCTCAGTCGACCAGCAACGCGGGGGTGACCCGGGACAGCGCCGAATGGGTGCGCTGGGTGCCGTATCTCACGGAGTTCGGCAATGGCCCGCACCAGCAGGGCCACCAGCAGGAGGCGATCCACCCCAACGCCTACGGACAGGAGATCCTCTCGGACTGCCTCACCAAGCTCGGGTCGTATATGAACTCCGCGCGGAGCTCCGCCTACAGCTGCGGTATCTCCAGTTCCGGAAAGCCATACGTGAGATCTCTGGACGGCGGCCGGGAGGGATTCGTCCGGATTCGAAATATGAAGACGAACGAAGTCCTGGACGCGCACGACAACAGCGCGGACGCCTGGGTGGTGACAGGCCCGCAGGACGACACGAAGGACAGCCAACGCTGGCTCATGCGCAATATGCCCGAGACATCCCCGGGTGTGGCCGGGATGTCCTTCCAGGCCCAGCACAACAAGCAGTATCTGACCTCGAATTCCTCCCGCTGGGCATTCCTCGACGGCGAGCCCCTGGGATGGACACACTCGGCGGGCTACGGGACCGGGGCAGCCGAGGGCGTTCTCGTCACGGATCTGCCCGACCCCACGAACACCCGCCCCGTCTCCTGCCTGATCCAGGACCCCAGTGAGGGGATCATCGGCAGGAAGTGGGTGAGCCGCAGGATCTGCGACGAGACCGACCAGCAACAGGTCTGGCGTATCGAACGGATCGAGCCCCCCGAGGAGCAGCATCATCCGGTTCCGAGGCTCGCCGTGATGCCGCTCGGGGACTCCATCACCGTCGGGGTGGGTCACTCCAGCTGCCCCACGTCGGCGGATCGGGCGAACTGCCAAGGCTACCGATTGGGCCTCGGCGACAAGCTGGTGCAGGGTGGGCACGCCGCCAGAGTCAACTTCGTCGGCTCCCAGACGAACGGCGGCCAGAAACACGAGGGCCACTCGGGCTGGACGATCGAGCAGGTTTCCAACCGGGTCGAATCCTGGATGGTGGCGGCCGAGCCCAACGTGATCACGCTGCATATCGGGTCCAACAACATCGAGCACAACGTCGACCGGGCCAACGCCCCCGCTAAGGTCGAAAAGCTACTCGACAAGATTTTCGGCGCCGCTCCGGACGTGACCGTCGTGATCGCCCCCATCGTCCCCAACAGCAGGACGAAAGACGGAGAGGTCCTGCAACCGCTGGTGGATACTTTTAACACAAAGCTGAAGGCTATCGTCAAGGACCAGCAGGACAACAAGAAACGCAAGCTGGATCTGGCCGACTTCAGCGCCATCAATAACGGCGATCTCGCGGACGGCCTGCACCCCAACTCCAGCGGCTACGCCAAGATGGCCGACGCCTTCTACGCCGGAATCAAACGGGCCGCAGCCGCCGACTGGATCACCGAAACCGTGCCCGTCGTACCGCCACCGGCCGTACCGGGTATCCCTGGTGACTACGACATCGATCTCAACGGGGACGGGAGAGCTGATTACGTCGTCCTGGGTGAGAACGGGTCCGTGAAGGCGTATCGGCATGTGTCCGGAGCGAACTGGGATCTTCTTCCGATCACCGCGCCCGGTTCGCCTCAGTGGACTCCGGAGCAGGTCCGTTTCGCGGATCTGGACGGGGATGGGAGGGCTGATTATGTCGTGTTGGGTCCGAATGGTTCGGTGAAGGCGT
>NZ_JBEYIS010000027.1:0-94238 GCF_040635975.1 Streptomyces sp. NPDC006798 | reverse complement strand
CTGATTATGTCGTGTTGGGTCCGAATGGTTCGGTGAAGGCGTATCGGCATGTGTCCGGAGCGAACTGGGATCTTCTTCCGATCACCGCGCCCGGTTCCTCTCAGTGGACCCCCGAGCAGGTCCGTTTCGCAGACCTCGACGGAGACGGGAAAGCCGACTACCTCGTGCTGGGCGAGAACGGGTCCGTGAAGGCGTACCGGCACATCTCCGGAGCGAACTGGGACCTCCTCCCGATCACCGCCTCCGGTTCCCCTCAGTGGAACCCGGAGCAGGTCCGTATCTGACCCGGTCGATTCCCCGACGGGCGGGCCACCGCGGTGAACGCGTACGCCGTGGCCCGCCACGGGGACTGCCGGATACGGGCTGGGGACCCGTTCGGCCGTGCCCCGGACCCCCTTTACCAGAGGGGGCCCGGGGCACGGGCCGTTCCCGGGCACGACAGCCGTCCGGCCAGGTCGCCCAGGTCCCTGGCCAGACGGCGAGCAGCCCGGCGATCGCGGGGTGTCGCCGAGGGCCTCGGGCGAGCAGAGCGGCCCGGCTTCCCTGTCGAACCGTCATATAGGGGACCGGTGGGAACCCGGCGACCGCCCCGCTCATCCCCTTTCTCGGACAACAGCCGGACCGATGGCCCGAGAGTGGGAGAAGACAGTTGGAGCAGCCATTACTCGAACGGGACGAAGCCCTGCGAACCGCGGCGGCCTACGCCCGATCGGCCCGCTCGGGCGAGGGACGCTGGCTCCTGCTCCGCGGCGGGACCGGCTCCGGCCGCACCGCCCTGCTGCGAGAGCTGGTACGGCGCGAGACCTCCGGCGGCCGGATGCGCCCGGTCTCGGCCTATGCGTCCCGGGACGAAACCGGCTACCCCTTCGCCCTCCTGCGCCAGCTCTTCCCGCACCGGACCGGCCTCCCGTACGACGCCCCCGCCCCCCACCGGGAACACCGGCTCTTCCAGCGGCTCGTCGACGACCTGGCAGCCGAAGCGGCGGACACCCCGCTCCTCATCACCGTCGAGGCGCTCGACCGAGCCGATCCGCTTTCCCGGCGCTGGCTCGGTTACCTCACCCGGCGGCTTGGGTCGCTGCCCCTGTTCGTCGTCCTCACCACCGGGCCAACCACGCCAGGCGGTACCGGCGGCCCGGACGGCTGGTGCGAGGAGACCGGCACGAACCTGCCCTTGTCCTTCCTCGGCGAGCACTCCGTCACCCGCCTCGCCGCCCTGAGGGACGTCCACGGCAACGCCGCCCGGGACTGCTTTCACGCGAGCGCCGGCGGCAACCCCCTGCTCCTCCACGCCCTCCTCGCGGACCTTCCCTCGCCCACCCGCACAGAACTCCCCACGAATCTCGCCGGGCTCGCCGGCGACCGGTACCGTACGGCCGTCGCCCGCTGGCTCGACGCCGACGACGTCCCCGCCCGCCGGGACCTCGCGCTGGCCCTCGCCGTCGCACTCACCGCCGACCCGGACACCGCACCCGACCTCGGGCTCCTCCGCGACGCGGCCGGCCCCGGACCGGCGCCCCACGCCGGGACGCCCGCCGCGGACCCGCTGCTCCGCCTCTGCGCCGCGCCCCTCGGGCGCGAAGCGGTGCTGGTATCCGCCGACGGCGCCCGGACCGGTGCCGTACGCCACACGATCGCCCGGCGCCTCTACCGGGACGGCACCCCCGCCCTCCGGCTCTCCGGATATCTCCTCGACCTCCCCCAGACCGGTGAGGAATGGCTCTGCCACGCCCTGGAGGAAGCCGCGGAATCCGCACTGCGCGCCGAACGGCCCACGCTCACCGCGGAACTGCTCCGCCACTCGCTCACCGGCCCCCTCACCCCGGCCCTCCGCAGTGCCGCCGCCCTGCGCCTGAGCGCACTGGAGCTGGCCCGCTGCCCGGAGACCGCCACCCGGCGGCTGCGCGAGAATCTGGCGCGCGCCGACTGCCACGACCCCTACGCCGTCGCGTCCGCGCTGAGCGGGGCGCTGGCCGCCAGGGGCCGTCCGGATACGGCCGTCCGGATCGTGGAGGAGGCCGGGGAGAGACTCGGCGACGAGGGGGCCCGGGCCGCGCTGCGGGTCACAGCCGCCGGTCTCGCCGGCCGGCCCGTCCGGCTCCGGGACACCGAGGTGACCGAAGTCCACGACGCCCTCGGCACCCGCCCCCCGACCACGGATCCGGCGGTACGGGTCATCGCGACGGTCCACGAGGCCCTCGTCGGCCGCGTCGACGTCACGACGGCACTGGACACTATCGACTCCCGGCCCCCCGACCGCATGACGCTCCGAACCACCTGGGCCGTCGGTTCGGCGGCGCTGCTGGAGTGGGCCGACCGGCTCGGCGATGCCAGGGACCTGGCGGTCCGGTCCCTGCCCACCCGCCCCGATCTCCACGAGCCGGGCCACCACTTCCTGCTCGCCACCCGGGCCACCGCCGACTTCCGCACCGGACACCACCGGCGGCTGATCGAGGAGAACACCCTCCTCGTACGGTCCGCCGGGGAACACGGCATCCGGCTCCCCTACCTCCACGCCCTGCTCGCCCTCGCCCGCTACGAGCGCGGCGAGGACGACCGGGCCAGAGCTCCGCTGGACGCCCTCGGGCCTCCGGACGGGCACCCGGGCTGGAACGAGGTCCTGTGGGCCCGTGCCCGCATCCACGCGGGCCGGGGCCGATGGGAACTGGCCCTGGCGGACTACCTGGAGTGCGGCGGGAACATGTCGGCCCAGGGCATGGTGAATCCCGTCTGCCAGGCATGGCGCCCCGGAGCCGCCATCGCTCTCGCGCGCCTCGGCCGCCGCGGAGAGGCCGCGGCACTGGCCGAGGAGAATCTGCACCACGCACGGGTCTGGGGGACACCCCGCGTGGTCGGCACCGCGTTGCGGGCCCAGGGCATCGCCCTCGGCGGACGCCGGGGACTGCTCGTACTCGGCCAGGCGGCGGATCTGCTCGCCACCGCGCCCGCCCCACTGGAGCTGGCCGAGGCCCTGCTCGACCTCGGCCGGGCCGAGGCCGCCGCCGGACACGCGCGCAAGGCCCGCGCCGCGTTCGGCGAAGCGCTCAGCCGGGCCGGGCGGCCGCCCGCGTCCGTACGGGACGACCGGCCGGAGACCGAACCCGTCTCCACCCGGCTCGCCGCCGTGGCCCGGCGGGCGCTCGGCGAGGCGGGGAGCGGAGTCCCCGGTCACCGGGAGGCGTACGGGCAGCTGACGGACGCCGAGCACCGAGTGGTCCGGCTCGTCCTCCAGGGGCTGACCAACGCCGAGATCGGCGAGACCCTCCGGGTGACCCGCCGCACCGTGGAGACCCATCTCACCAGCTCCTACAAGAAGCTCGGGGTGTCCCGGCGTACCCAGCTCGCTGTCCGGCTGGCCGCGGGGGAGCCGTACTGACCGCCGCGCCGACTCGGGCTCGACCGGGTTCACGACCGGCCCCCGGGACTGCCGGCTCATGTCGATCCGCCGCGCGGGCCACCGGCCGGCCGAGCACCTCCTCCCCGCCGCCGGACCCGCAGCCCGACAAGGTCGCCGGTGCCGAGTGGATCCGGTACATCGCGGACGTCGAAGGACAGCTGTCCACCAAAGCAGTGTGGGCGCGGGGCGGCGGCCCGGGCGGCACGCAGGTGGCGCGGGTGCGTTCTCGGCCGCCTTCATTCGGTGCGTGGTGCCGGACGCGGTCAGTCCGGCGCAGCGGTCGGTGATCCTGAATGATGCGGAGTTCAACCGGATACGGCCCTGGCGGAGGTCCTGGGGAGCCACAGGGTACGACCACCAGTTGCTCGATGTGGACGCTGGAGCAGGCCGACGGCAGACATCGCGGGCCACAGCCCCAGTTGTGGCTGCCGCCGAGTGACCATCCTGCCGGGATCTGGACGACCGGCCGCTGATCTCATGGGGCTGGAAAGCGGCGGGCCAGGAGCCGGGTACCGGGATCCGGCAGGCGCGGCACCCGCACAGTGCCCAACGCCCTTGCGGACGAGGTTCCTTCTGTGGGCGGGAGGGCGGGGACGAGCCGGGCGGTGCCTGGCGTCGAGGAGCGGCCGGCGGGCCGCGTACGAGGGGGCGCGGGGCGGCCCGTAGCGCTGTGGTCGATCCGGGCGTACACCCCGATACGTTCCCGGCCGGCCGGCCTCTCCTCCACGAGTTGGTAGTGACGGTCCAGGACGTCCCGCTTCACCCTGTCCGAGGGTGTCTCACCCCGTTGCGCCGCGGACGGGTTCCCGACCGCCAGTACCCGGCCGGTATGGCTCAGCAGCCGCTTCCGGACGACGGTGGGTGCGGCTTCGGTCCCGTACAAGGTGTTCGAGGCGCGCGGTGAGCGATCGAGGGAGAGATCGAACAGCCCGGGCAAGGACCCGTCGGGTGCCAGCGTCCACACGCGCCGCTGCGCGGTGAGGAACAGCACCGCGTCCCCGGGCCGGGCCAGTCGCTCGATGGCTTCCGTCACCGCCATGGCGTTGTCGGAGCGGCTCTCGGGAGACCGCAGCTCCGGCCCCGTGACCGTGAGATGCAACAGGACGGCCGTCGTCGCGCCGGCCGCGGCCAGCCGTGACCCGTAGTGGTCGAGGACGGCTCCGAGCAGCAGAGCGAGCCCGATGGTGTGGAAGAGGACATACCGCTCGGAGTAGAGCGGGTGCAGGAAGGACACCGCGATCAGCAGGCCCGGCGGGAGGATGAGCAGGGGGAGCGCGAGCGCCCGTGTCCGGGATCCGCCCGGGAGTACGGCGCAGACCAGCCCCGCGAAGACCAGGACCGCGAAGCGCGTGAGCTTCTGCGCGCTCGGTGGTTCGATCCAGGCCACCTGCGCCGACTGCGTCATCGAGAACAGCGCCAGGGGCAGCAGACCGGCCACGACCGCTGACGCGGCCCGCAGCCACTGACGCGGTGGCCGGACCAGTCCCGGGGAGCGGCCGAACCACAGTGCCGCCCCGTGGGCGAGGAGCACGAGCACGGCGAACTCGTGCAGGAGGCAGGCGACCAGCAGCACCAGTGCGTAGGCCCGCCACCTTCGTTCCAGGAGCAGGAGCGTGGCCCAGGTGACCAGTGCGGAGACCAGCGCGTACGAACGCCCCTCCTGGGCATACCGCTGGACGACGGGCAGCAGCGCCAGTGCCAGCCCCGACAGCGCGCCCGCTCTCGGGCCCGCGAGCCGCAGCCCGATACGGGCCACGAAGGCGGCGGACGCGGCTGTCGCCAGCAGGGACGGCAGTCGCAACGGCACCAGCCCCGGTTCCCCGGCGGTGAACACCGCGTGCATCAACAGGTAGTAGAGCCCGTGGACGGCGTCCGCGGTGCCGAGGGTCCGCCAGATCTCCGGCAGGGAGCGGGTGGCCATGTCGTACGTGACCACCTCGTCGCTCCACATGGTCTGCTCGCGTTCCAGCCCCCATATCCCCAGCAGCAGCGCCAGTGCGGCAGGCGGCAGCCAGACCTGCCACGGCGTACGGGCGGAACGCTTTCCCGCGGGCGGCGACAGGTGTGCGGGGAGCCGGGAACGGGGCGGTGGCGCGGGAGTGATCGCGGTGTCGGTCATGGGGCGACTTCACTGGTCGAGCCATTGATAAGCAGTTCCCTCGCCCCACACCCATCAATTGGCATACGCTCCCCCGGGGACTGTCGCGGGACGGCCCGGCGGTCCGGCAGCCCGGAGCGGTCAGAGCGCCGTACAGGGGTGGAGTGAACGGGGCACGGGGATGGGACGCCGGGAGAAGCCGCTGGATCCCGCCGACGGACCGGTGCAGTCCTTCGCGTCCGATCTGCGGGCCCTGCGACGAGCGGCGGGCTCGCCCACCTACCGGTCGATGGCGCAGGGCTCGGCCTACTCCGCGCCCTCACTCTCCGGGGCCGCGTCCGGGGAACGCCTCCCCTCGCTCCCCGTCACCCTCGCCTATGTCGCCGCCTGCGGCGGTGACCTCGACGAATGGCGTCGCCGGTGGCAGCGGGCCCTCGCCGACGAGCCCGTGGTGGCCGTCGACGACGGCACCACGGCCCCGTACCCCGGGCTCGCCCGCTACGGAACGGACGACAGCGACCACTTCTTCGGCCGCGAGGACCTCGTCGCCGACCTGCTGGAGCTGACCCGGCGCTACCCCGTGGCCGCGCTGGTCGGCGCCTCCGGCAGCGGAAAGTCCTCTTTGCTGCGGGCGGGGCTGGTCCCGGCGCTCAGAGGGGCCACGCCGGTGACGGAGGCGGCGGACGCCGGAACAGAACTCGGGACGGCCCCCTCCGTGATCCGGATCCTCACACCCGGTCCGACACCCGCCCGGACTCACCGGAGTTTGATAACCAGCGGCGCGTTCCTGATCGTCGATCAATTCGAGGAAGTCTTCACCCTCTGCCGGGACCGGGCCGAGCGGAACGCGTTCCTGGAGCTGCTGACCGGTTCCGGCTGCCGGGTCGTCATCGCCGTACGCGCGGACTTCTCCGGTCGGTGCGCCGAGCATCCGGCTCTCGCCGCCGCGCTGAAGGAGTCGGTACTGCTCGTCGGGCCCATGACACCCGAACAGCTCAGGGCCGCCGTCGTCGGCCCCGCCACGGCGGGACGGCTGATCGTGGAACGGGCCCTCACCGCCCGGATCGTCGCGGATGTCGCCGACGAGCCGGGCGGACTGCCGCTGATGTCCCACGCCCTCCTGGAGACCTGGCGTCGCCGGCGCGGACGGACTCTCACCGAAGCCGCGTACGAGGCGATCGGCGGAGTTCAGGGCGCCGTCGCCCACACTGCCGAGGAAGCCTTCGGCTCCTTCACCGAACACGAGGCGCGGGCCGGACGCGAACTGCTGTTACGGCTGATATCCCCGGGCGATACCACCGAGGACACCCGCCGCACGGCCCGGCGCGGCGAACTGCTCCACGGACCCGAGTCGGAACGGGTCCTCGAACGGCTGGTACGGGCCCGGCTCCTCACCGTGGACGACGGCGCCGTCGACCTGGCCCATGAGGCCCTGATCCGGGGCTGGCCCCGGCTGCGAGGCTGGATCGAGGAGGACCGCGACCGGCTCCGTCTTCACCGTGCGCTCACCGACGCGGCCCGGACCTGGGACAGGCTCGGGCGCGACGAGGGCGCGCTGTACCGGGGCGCGCAACTCGCGGCGGCCCGGGAAGCCTTCGGCACGCCCCCGGACGAGCCCGTGACACCCGCAGCCGGACGGAGTATCGGGCACCGCGCCGCGCGGCGAGTCCGTCGCTCGCGGCTCCTGGCCGCCCGCAGGACCCGCGCGGGCCTGACCCGGGTTCCTCGCCGTGACGCCGCCTCGCCCGTACTGCTCGGCACCCAGACTGTTCTCACCCCGCAGGAACACGACTTTCTCACCGCTTCGTACCGCGCCCACGACGACGCGCTCCGAGCCGCCGTCCGGGCCACGCGGCGCCTGCGCGCACTCACCGCGACCCTCTCCGTCCTGCTCTGCCTCGCGACGATCGCCGGGCTCAGCCTGTGGAAAGAGAGCCGCGCGGGAGACCGCCGCGCGGTACAGGCCGAAGCCCGGCAGCTCGCCGAGACCGCGAACACCCTGCGGGAGTCCGATCCGGGATACGCCCTCTCCCTCAGTCTCGCCGCCTGGCGCAAGGCGGACACCCCGGAGACCCGGGAGGCGCTGTTCACCGCGGCGGCACAGTCCGACTCGGCCGTATACCGGCTCGAAACCGAGCACGCGGACCTCTCCGAGGTGCGCCGTGACATCAGCGCCGACGGCCGCAGTCTGATCACCCTGGCGCCGGAAAGCAGCGACTCCTACGGATTGGGGCGACATACGACGGACAGGTCCGGGGCAGGGCTCGGCGGGAAGCTGAAACGGCTGGTCGCCATCGCTCCCCATCACCGTGCCGTCGCACTCGGCACCGACGACGGCATCCGGATGTGGAACCTGTCCTCGGCCACCTTCGCCGGGCCGGTGTTCGGACCGCGCGCCGGCGGGACGCGGGGCTGGTTCGCCCCCTGGGGCGAAGCGCTCGCCACGCGGACCCCCGACGGCCCGCTCGAAGTGTGGGACCCGACCACCGGCAGGGAACTCCTCGACACCGGCGACCGCCGACCCCTGAGCGACGATGTCCATATCTCCCCCGGCGCCCGGCTGCTGGCGTACTGCGCGGCGGGAGGCGCGCTGCAGATCTGGGATATCGGTACCCGCCGGAAGCTCCCGACGCCATGGACCGACCGTGTCGACGGCGGGTGCGGCGCCGGCGGGTTCCGCTTCACCCCCGACGGCCGGGCCCTTGCCTTCGCCACGGCATCCGGTGTCCTGACGATCGAGGTCCGCACCGGCCGGGAACGCCCCCGGATCGTGACGGACGGCCTGCCGCAACTTGCTTTCAGCAGCGACGGAGCCCACCTCGCCACACTCACCCCCACGACGCTCCAGGTCTGGCGCACGGCGCTGCCGCACGTGCCGGTACTCCACCTCCCCGTGAGCGGAATCAACCGCTCCGATCTGCGGCTGGACATGGCGGAGAGCGCCGTCCGCTTCCGTGAAGGAGAGGCCCCGAGCGCCATCGTGCGGACCATCGAGGTGAACACCCCCGAGCCCCGGGCAGGGGAGGACCCGCCGATCTCGGCCGCCGCCTTCAGCCAGGACGCCGAAGTCCTGGCCACCGCGCGCTCACGCATGTACGAGATCCGCGACGGCGACGGGCGACTGCGCCAAGGCATCCCCAGCACCGGAGAGTGCGCCGGGCTCTGCGGTCCCCTGATGGCCCTGCACCCCTCGGGGGAGGTCCTCGCCCTGCTGGACGCCTCCGATCGGGTCGTCGTCCACGACCTGGGGCCTCGTCTACCCGGGTCCCCCGACAGAAGCTGGACAGCGGAGCGGCACCCGGCCCAGTACGCCCTGCCACCCCTGCCCGGGGTCACCGGCATGGCGTTCTCCACTGCCGGACCGTCCGGAGACACCCTCGGGGTCTCCGCGTCGACACCCCGGCGACACGTCTTCGCGTCGGCCGACTACAACGACGCGCGCTACGGCTACATCTGGTCCCGGACGAGGGAGAACCACCACGGCACCATCCTGGCCGGAGCGAGGGGCGACTTGATCACCGACCGGCGCCGGATCGTGTCCACAGAGCAGAACGACGTACCGACCCTCATGCATGGTGAAGGACAGGCCGTCTCCGCGGCCTTCTCCCCGGAAAAACACTTCACGGCCATGGCCGACGCCGACGGCCGGGTCACCCTGTGGGGGGACCACGGGGAGCGGAACCTGGCAGTCCTGGCACCGGGGAATCCGGCCGCGCCCGGCAGCCGAAGCGAGCGGCCCGTCGCCCTTGCCTTCTCCCCGGACGGCACGACTCTCGCGGTCGGTGACAGCCGCGGGAGAATACAGCTCTGGGACACCGCGAGACTCCGGAGCCTGCCACTGCCACCCGCCGACGGCCCCGTTCTGGCACTCGCGTTCACCGCGGACGGCTCGCGCCTCCGGGTCGCCACACCGCACACGGCCTCCCGCGCCTACCCACTCGACCCCACCGCGGTCGCCGACTCCCTCTGCCGACGCATCAACAACCTGCCCTCGTTCGCGCTCCGGCAACAGGACAGCATCAGCGACCCCGACCACCAGCAATGCGCACCCACACCATGACCGCAGACGGGACACCTTCCCGCCGGCCGCTCGCACTCTCGGCAACAACGAACTGTGTGTTCTCGGTTCCCGCCGACCGTGCTCTCCGTTCCCACCTGCGCGGCTGTCGGCCCGGCGCGGGGTGCCACACGGCTCCGGCCCGGGCACCGTCCGATGGGTCGTCGAGCGCGCGAAAGCCTGGATCCACGGCTTCCGCGACTGCGGATCCGCCGGGACATCCGCGACGACGTCCACGAAGCGTTCCTCGAACCGGCCTGCCGCATGATCACCTACCGACGCGTCCGAGCCTTCTGCCAGCTCCTCCACGAAACGGCCCGGCCACCCGATGCGACATAGGCAGAACCGTTCGGGGGGTGCGGGCCCGGGCCCGCACCCTGCCCCGGGCGTCAGTCCTCCGACGCCGTCCAGCCCGCCGGTTCGATCCGGGCCGCGTCGCGCGGCCTCGCCTCGTCGAAGACCGTACGGTGCCCGTCCTCGACCCGGATCCCGTCCACGTACACCCCGCGTCCGACGTACCGCCGGTCGGTCGTGTACCGCCAGCGCAGCCGCAGACCGGTGGAGCGCCACGGCGACAGATCGGCCGTCAGCCGGTGCCAGACCCGGCCCGAGTAGCCGGTGACCGCCCCGGCCGGATGCTCCCGGTCCGGTGCTCCGGCCTTCGAGGTCCGGAACGGCACCGGCAGCCAGGTCGTACCGCCGTCGGTGGTGGCCTCCAGGAAGAGCGCGTCGGCGGCCGGTTCGGTGTCCCACCACATCGAACAGCGCAGCCGCTGCCGTCCCGCCGGGCCGGAGAATCCGGAGAGCTCCGGCAGGGTCAGGGTGGCCGTCGTGCCGGAGGCCGTACCGGCGAACCAGGCGGTCCGGCCGCGGACCGGGCGGACCGGTACCGCGCGGGCCATCCGGTCCGCGGCGGCGACGCGGGGCGCGCTGCCGGACCGCCAGGTGCGCACGGGATGAACCGAGTTGCCGAGGACGACCAGGAACGAGTCCGTCGTCGGGTCCAGGACCAGGCTCGTCCCGGTGAAGCCGGTGTGCCCGGCGGTCGCGGGTGTGGCCATCGCGCCCATGAACCAGTGCTGGTTCAGTTCGAAGCCGAGACCGTGCTCGTCCCCGGGGAACGCGGTGTTGAAGTCGGTGAACATCAGCTCCACCGACTCGGGGCGCAGGATGCGCGCCGTCCCGTAGGAGCCGCCGTTGAGCAGTGTCCGGGCGAGGACCGCGAGGTCCCAGGCGTCGGAGAAGACCCCCGCGTGGCCCGCGACCCCGCCGAAGGAGTACGCGTTCTCGTCGTGGACCTCGCCCCACACCATGCCCCGGTCGAGCCCGGACCACGGCGGCCTGGCGTCCTCGGTGGCGGCGATCCCCGGCCGCCACGACGGCGGCGGGTTGAACCGGGTGCGCGCCATCCCGAGCGGCCCGGTGATCTCGTCGTGGAGCAGTACGTCCAGCGGGCGCCCGGTGAGCTTCTCCAGAATCAGCTGGAGGGTGATCAGATTGAGGTCGGAGTAGACGTACGCGCTCCCCGGCGCCGAGGCGGGCCGCTCGGCCCAGAGCATCCGCAGCTTGCCCTCCCGGGTCGGTTCCCGGTAGAGCGGGATCCACGGCCGGAAGCCGGAGGTATGGGTCAGCAGCTGCCGGACGGTGATGTCCTCCTTGCCCGCCGTGCCGAACTCGGGGAGGTACGAGGCCACCTCGGCGTCCAGCTCCAGCGCGCCCCGCTCCACCAGCTGCACGGCGAGGATCGAGGTGAAGAGCTTGGAGACCGAGGCCAGGTCGAAGACGGTCCCGCGGGTCGTCGGGATCCGCTCGTCCGGCGGGAGTTCGATACCCGTATCGGTCCGCTCGTCGTATCCGGCGTACCGCCGGGCCAGCCCGATCGGCCGGTGCAGCGCGACCGTACCGCCGCGCCCGGCGAGCAGTACGGCCCCCGCGTACCAGGGGCGGGCGGGGGAGGGGCGGAGAAAGGACTCGGCGTCGCCGACCAGCAGATCGAGCTGGGCGGCCAGCAGTCCGGCCCGGGCCGGACTGCCGTGCCGCAGGGTGGGCCGTACACCGCCCCGGGCGGCCGGACCGCCCCCGCCGGGCCCGGTTGCCGCCCGGGCGAAGGGCACCGGGGCCAGCGCCAGCGCGCCGCCCAGGGCCAGCACCCCCAGGCCCGCACTCCTCCGGCCGATGCCTCTGCCCTCCGCCGCCGCGTCCTTGGTCACCCGCGCCTCGATTCCGTCGCGTACCGCTGAAAATATCTTTCGTCGATCCGTTCCGAGATGAAACGTTCTTCCGACCCGCCGCCGCTGTCAACAGTTTCTCCGGGCGCGGCGGTTGGCGACATGTCACCTGACATCTCGCCAGCGGAGGCTTCCGGTCCCCGCCCGGCCCCGATTCCCACGGTGCCTCAGGGGCTGAGGCCCCGGCGTCTCGGCCTTCCGGGGCGCTGCCCCGAGTTACCCGGGCCGCCCGGCGGCCTGATGCCGTCGGCGGTCCGCGGACCGTGAACAAGAATCAGCCGCTGGGCGCGGCCCGGGTAGTGGGCGCTGCTTGGCGGAGCCAAGGCGCTGGGGGTCCGCCATCGCGGAAGGCATAGGGGGCGGAACCGCGCGAACGGCCCACGACGGCGCGCGGCACTCCAGAATGCCGAGGCGCCGGGGCCCGTCGGCGAAGACTCGGGCGCTCCGCGTGCGGCCCGTACCGCCGTGCCCCGCTCCACCATCGGCGCAACACCCCGCGCGCCCGGCCCCCGCCGATGGCACCGTGGCGGTCATGAAGACCGGCACCGGGCAGCCAGCGCTCCTGTCCCAGTGGACCACCTGGGCGCCGGTGGTCGCGGTGATCTCCCTCGCCGCCGGCTGGGGCCGGGAGCTGCCCGGTTTCGCGGTGGCGATCCTGGCGGTCTGTCTCTTCGCGGCGGTACTCGCCGCGGTCCACCACGCGGAGGTCGTCGCCGTCCGGGTCGGCGAACCCTTCGGCTCCATCGTGCTGGCCGTCGCCGTCACCGTGATCGAGGTCGGTCTGATCGTCATGCTGATGATCGGCGGCGGCGACAAGGCGGCCACCTATGCCCGGGACACCGTCTTCGCCGCCGTCATGATCACCTGTAACGGGATCGTCGGCATCTCCCTGCTGGTCGCCACCCTGCGCAACCGGATCGCCGTCTTCAACGCCGAGGGATCCGGCGGCGCGGTGGCCACCGGCACCGCGCTGGCCACGCTCACCCTGGTCCTGCCCACCTTCACCACCGGCCAGCCGGGCGCCCAGTTCACCGGTACCCAGCTCGCCTTCGCCGCGGTCGCGTCCCTGCTGCTGTACGGCCTCTTCATCGGCGTCCAGACGGTCCGCCATCGCGACTACTTCCTGCCCGTACGCCCCGACGGCTCCCCCTGCGGGCCCGACGAGCACGCGGAACCGCCGACCCCGGCCGAGGCCTGGTGGAGCCTGGGCCTGCTGCTGGTCGCCCTGGTCGGGGTGGTCGGCAACGCCAAACTCATCTCGCCCTCGATCGAACGGGGCGTCGCGAACGCCGGACTGCCCAGCGCCTCCGTCGGTGTGGTGATCGCCATGATGGTGCTCCTCCCGGAGACCCTGGCGGCGGTCCGCGCCGCCCGCAACGGCCGGACGCAGACCAGTCTCAACCTCGCCTACGGCTCCGCGATGGCCAGCATCGGACTGACCATCCCGGTGATCGCCCTCGCCACCATCTGGCTGCCGGGCCCGCTGATCCTCGGTGAGGGCCCCACCAATATGGTGCTCCTCGCCCTCACGGCCGTGGTGAGCGCGCTGACCGTGGTGCCCGGCCGGGCGACCCTGCTCCAGGGCGGCGTGCATCTGGTGCTCTTCGCCGCGTTCGTCTTCCTCTCGTTCAGCCCGTGACCACGCCGGGCGCCTGAGCTCTCCCGGCCGTTGCCTCCCGGGCGGCTCCCGCCCCTGACCGGGGCGTGTTCCGCCGTACGCGCCCCGGGTCCGGTGTGGGCGCGCCCGTACCGTATGCCCCCCCGTGCGCCCTGTCCGTGCGCGGTCCCATGTGCTACTCACACGTCCCCCATGTGACCACGGCATGAACGAGACATGACATCAGTGACTGTCCGTGCGCCGGGCCCGGATGGAAATCTCTTCCACGCCGAGAGGCCCCGGACGGACCACCGGACCGGACCCGGCGGCCCCCGTCCGACGGGGGAGCGACCCCGACGGCACCCGAGGGAGAGGGAGACGAGTGAACCCGGAGTACGGCGCGTACTGCCAGGCCGACGGTGACTTCTACGACGCACCGCACCGCGCCCACGGCACCGCCGGCCCCGACGCCTCGTTCTTCGCCCCGGCCCGCAACCCCGTCCCCGACGGCTGGGAGACCCACCCCGGCGGCGACTGGCTCGGCTTCCACCCCGCCGGCACCGAGCTGCCCGCCCAGGGCTGGAAGATCCATGTCTCGGCCGCCGCCGACAACGCCCCGTCCGTCCTGCGCCGGGTCCACGACTACTGTCTGACGCACCGGATCCCGCACAAGTTCGTCCCCGCCCCCCGGCTGCTGCACGTCCGCAACGCCAAGTACGCCGACCGCGGGGGCAGCGGCAAGTTCATCACCGTCTACCCGCTCGACGACGGCTCCTTCCAGCGGATCTGCGAGGATCTGACCGCCCTGCTGGAGGGCGAGCACGGACCGTACGTCCTCAGCGATCTGCGGCTCGGCGAGGGTCCCGTCCACGTCCGGTACGGCGCCTTCGCCGCCCGCTACTGCCTCGGCGCCGACGGCCGCCCGGTCCCCGCGATCGAGAACCCCGACGGCGTCCTCGTCCCCGACCCGCGCGGCCCGTCCCTGCGGACCCCCGCCTGGGTCACCCCGCCCGCCTTCCTCCGCCCGCACCTGGAGGCCCGGGCCGCCCTCGGCACCACCGGGATGCCGTACGAGATCCAGGCCGCCCTGCACTTCTCCAACGGCGGCGGCGTCTACCGGGCCCGTGACACCCGGGACGGCGGGACCGTCGTCCTCAAGGAGGCCAGGCCCCACGCCGGGCTCGCCGCCGACGGGGCCGACGCCGTCGCCCGGCTGGAGCGCGAGCGCGCGGCGCTCGAACAGCTCGCCGGACTCGACTGCGTCCCCGCCGTCCACGAGGCGTTCGACATCGGCGGCCACCACTTTCTCGCCCTGGAGCACATCCAGGGGCACACCCTCAACACCCTGCTCGCCCGCCGCTTCCCGCTCAATGTGCCCGAGCCGTCCGCCGAGGCCGCCGCCGAGCACGCCGCGTGGGTCGCCCGGATCCACGGCCTCGTCGAGGCCGCCGTCCGCCGGATCCACGACCGCGGCCTGGTCTTCAGCGATCTGCACATGAACAACATCATGGTCTCCGAGGACGAGACCCGGGTGGTCCTGCTCGACTTCGAGGCCGCCTTCCCGGCCGCCGACGAGAACCGGCGCCAGACCGTCGCCAACCCGGCCTTCGTCGCCCCCGCCGACCGCACCGGCACCGGCATCGACCAGTACGCCCTGGCCTGCCTCCGGCTCGCCCTGCTGCTGCCGCTGACGACGCTGTTCTTCATCGACCGGGGGCGCGCCCCCCGGCTCGCCCGGGACGCGGCCCGGCTCTTCGGTATCGACGCGGCCCCGCTCGCGTCCGCCGTACGGGAGATCGTCCGCGGCACCCCCGCCGAACACGGCCCGGGGCCCGAGGTCCCCGAGCCGGCCGACTGGCCGCGCAGCCGGGACTCCATGGCGCGGGCGATCGCCGCCTCCCTCACCCCCGAACGCGACGACCGCTGCTTCCCCGGCGACATCGCCCAGTTCACCACCCCCGCCGGGGGCCGGAACTTCGGCACCGGCGCCGCCGGAGTGCTCTACGCGCTCCGCGAGACCGGCGCCCCGCCCTGCCCCGAGGCCGAGGAGTGGCTGCTCGCCCGGACCAAGTCCACGGCCCCCGGCACCCCGCCCGGATTCCACGACGGACTCGCGGGCATCGCCTGGACCCTGCACCGCCTCGGCCACCACGACCGGGCCGCCGAACTCGCCCGGCTCGTCGCCGACCAGCCCCTCGACCGGTTCTCCGCCGACCTCCACAGCGGCCAGGCGGGCATCGCCCTCGCCCTCGACGACCTCGCCCGGGACGCCTCGGGCCGGGACGCCGCCGTCCTGCGGGCCGCGGCCGACCGCTGCGCCGGATACGCCGCCAGGTCCCTGACCGAGGGCAGGCCCTCGCCCCGGACCGGACTGCTGCACGGCGCGACCGGACTCGCCCTCCTCTTCGTCCGCCGCTACGAGACCACCGGCGACCCGGCCCTGCTCGATCTGGCCGCCGCCGCCCTCGGCCGCGACCTCGACCGCTGCAAGCCCGGCGCCGGGGACGCCCTCCTGGTCGTCGAGGGCAAACGGCTGATGCCCTATCTGGGCGCGGGCAGCGCCGGAATCGCCCTCGTCCTCGACGAGTATCTGGCCCACCGCCCCGACGAACGGTTCGAGGCCGCCCGCCGGGCGATCGCACCCGGCGCGGGATCAGCCTTCTACGTCCAGCCCGGGCTCTACCGGGGCGTGGCCGGGCTCGTCCTGCACCTCGCCCGTACCCCGGCCGTCGACCCGGCCGAACGGGACCGCGCGATCGCCCGCCACCTCGGCCTCCTCGGCCTCGAAGCCACCCCCTACCAGGGCGAACTCGCCTTCCCCGGGGAGCAGCTGATGCGCCGCTCGATGGACCTGGCCACCGGCACCGCCGGAGTGCTGCTCGCCCTCGGCGCGGTCTTCGGGGACTCCCCGGCGACCCTGCCCTTCCTCACGCCGCACCGACGCGGCCCACAGACCGGCCCCACCCAGGGGTCGCGCACCACCGTGTAACCAATCGTCCCCACGAAAGAAGGAGAACGTCATGGCGCTTCTCGACCTCCAGGCCCTCGACACCGTCGAGGAAGAGGCGTTCGGCGACGTCGAGACCGGGAGCAACCTGAGCCTCACGTCCTGCGGCCACCACAGCTACCTGAGCCTGCTGGCCTGCTGACGCCTACCCGGCGTAAGGACCGGTCCCGGGCCCCGCGCCCGGGACCGGTCCCGTCCGTGGTGCGCCCGGGACCGCCGCACCTCCGCCCCGCACCCGGAAGGACCACCCGCGTATGACACCCCGCCGGATCCGCCGGCCGGACCCCTCCCACCGGGCCCGCCGGACCCCGGCACGCCCCGGCGGCCCACCCGCCGGGGAGGGCCGTCACCACGACGCCGCCCGGCCGCGAGCCGGGGCCTGCGGCGTCCGTCGCGCACCGGCACGACGGCGGCCGGGATCCCCCCTGCGTAGCCCGGACGCGGTCCTCTCGTACGGGACGCACCCGGGACACCCCGAAGACGCGGGCGGCGTCAACCGCGCCCCGACGGCCGCGAGGACGCGGACACGTACCGGGCGCCGCGTACCGGCCGGTCCGCCGACGACACGGTCCGGGACCCCGGCCCACGGGAAACACCCCGGGGCGCGCCCGGGGGAACCGGTGACTCCCGGCACACCCGGCGGGCGTCCGACCGCCCCGCGAGCCCCCGCGCCGCCCACCGCGGGCCCCGCCCCCCGGGCCGACGGCCCCGCCCTCCGTACCCGCTCCCGGCGGCTCCCGTGACCCGCCGTCACCCGGCGGGGCCGCCGCCCGGCCCCGGCCGGTCGGTACCCGTCGTCCTCGTCCTCTGCTCGGTCGGCGCCGCCCTGGCCGCACTCGCCCTGCCCGCCGCCCTCGGCCACACCCTGGACCGGGCGGTCTCCGGCCACGGCGTCCCCTGGACCGGTCTCGCGCTCTGCGCCGGGCTGACCGCCGCCGAAGCCGCCCTCGACGCCCTCGTCGTCCTGCTCGGCGGTACCGGAACCGCCGTCCGCGCGGCCCGGCTGCGGACCGCCGTCGTCGACCGGCTGCTCCGCGCCGCCCCCGACCGGGCCGGTGAACTGCCACCCGGCGACCTCACCACCCGGGCCACCGCCAACGCCGCCGACGCGGCCTCCGTACCCGTCTCGGCCGCCGCCGCCGTCGCCGCGGCCGTACTGCCCGCCGGGGCCGTCGCCGCCCTGCTCGCCGTCGACCCCTGGACCGGGCTCGCCCTCGTCGCCGGGCTGCCCGCCGCCGCCCTGCTGCTCCGGGCCCTGGTCCGCCGTACCGCCGACGCCACCGCCGACTACCAGCGGGAACAGGCCACCGTCGCGACCCGGCTCACCGAGGCCGTCGACGGCGTCGCCACCGTACGAGCCGCCGGAACGGCCGCCCGCGAGCACCGGCGGATCACCGAACCCCTCACCCGGCTCACCGCCCACGGCCTGCGCACCTGGCGGATCCAGGGCACCGCCACCGGCCGGGCGGCCGTACTGATGCCGCTGCTCACCGTCGTCGTGCTGGCCGTCGCCGGCACCCGGCTCGCGGCGGGCGCGCTCACCGTCGGCGAACTCCTCGCCGTCTCCCGCTACGCCGTCCTCGCCATGGGCCTGGGCGCCCTCACCACCACCCTCGGCGCCCTCGCCCGGGGCCGCGCCGCCGCCCTCCGGCTCGAACCACTGTTCGCCCTCGACCCCGTACCGCATCGCTCCCTCACCCTCCCCGCCGGCGGAACCGGACGGCTGGAACTGCGCGATGTCGGCGTCCACCGCGACGGGCGCGCCCTGCTGACCGGCATCACGCTCACCGTGCCCGGCGGTACCTCCGCCGCCGTCGTCGGCCGCTCCGGCGCGGGCAAGTCCCTGCTCGCCGCCGTCGCCGCCCGGCTCACCGACCCCGACACCGGGACCGTCGCCCTCGACGGCGTACCCCTCGACGGAATCGACCCGGTACGGCTCCGCCACGACGTCGCCTGCGCCTTCGCCCGCCCCGCCCTGCTCGGTACGACCGTCGAGGACACGGTCGCCCTCGGCCCCGGCCGGCCGGATCCCGCCGCCATCGAGACCGCCCTGCGGGACGCCTCCGCCGACGGCTTCGTCGCCCTGCTGCCCCGGGGACGGCATACGGCCCTCGCCGAGGCCCCCCTCTCCGGCGGCGAGTACCAGCGCCTCGGTCTGGCCCGTGCCCTCGTCCGGCCCGTCCGGCTGCTCGTCCTCGACGACGCCACCTCCAGCCTCGACACCGTCACCGAAGCCCGGGTACGGCGCGCCCTCGACCGCCGGGCGGGCGCCGCCACCCGGCTCGTGGTCGCCCACCGCGCCGCGACGGCCGCCGCCGCCGACCGGGTCGTCTGGCTGGAGCACGGCCGGATCCGCGCGGTCGGACCGCATCAGGACCTCTGGCGCGACCCGGCCTACCGGGCCGTCTTCGAACCCCCCGAGGCGGCGGACGTACCCGCCGGGCCGGTGGACGAACCCGCCGGTACGGCGCCGGGGGTACGGCCGTGACGGCGGCGGCACCCGGCCCCGAACGGCGCCCCGCCCCGGGCGCGGTCCGCCGGGTCACGGCCGAGGGCGTCCCCTTCCTGCGAGCCCGGCGCCGCGCGCTCCGACGGCTCGCCGCCTGGTCCCTGCTGGAGTTCGCCCAGACCTTCACCGGCGGCTACGCCGTGGCCCGCGCCCTCGACGACGGCTTCCTCGCCGGGGCGACCGCCACCGGCATGCTCTGGCTCGCGCTCTCGGCCGTCGCCGTCGTCCCCGCCCTCCTCGCCCAGCGGGGCGTCTTCGCCGCCCTCGCCGGACTGGTGGAACCGCTGCGGGACGGACTCGTCCGCCGGGCCGCGGCCCGGGCGCTCGTCGAAGGCCCCGACCGGCCCGATGCCGCCGGACCGGCCGTCTCACGGGTCACCCACCAGAGCGAGATCGCCCGCGACGGCTGGGCCGGACTGGTCCTGGCCGTCCGTGGCTTCGTCTTCACCGCGGCCGGGGCGGTCGCCGGACTCGCCGCGCTCTCCCCGCTGCTGCTGATCGTGGTGCTGCCGCCGCTGCTCGCCGGTACCGGACTCTTCCTCGCCACCCTGGCCCCGATGGGCTCCCGGCAGCGCGCCTATCTCGACGCCGACGAGGACTTCGCCGCCCACACCGGACAGGCCGCGGCGGCTCTGCGCGACATCGCCGCCGCCGGGGCCGCGGGACCGGTGGGGGAGAGGAGCCGGGAACTGGCCGAGGCGCAGACCGGGGCGGCCCGGTCCCTGGCCCGGTGGAGCGCCGTACGGATCCTCGCCCTGGCCGTCGGCGAACGGCTCCCCCCGCTGCTGCTGCTGGCCGCCGCGCCCTGGCTGCTGGCGCGGGGGCTGACCACCGGCGAACTCGTCGGCGCCTTCGGCTATCTGACGATGTCCCTGGGCCCGGCCCTCAACGCCCTGCTGGCCGCCCTCGGTACCGCCGGGGGACGGCTCCTGGTCGTCCTCGACCGGTTCACCGGCCCGGTGGCCCTGCCGCCCGACCCGGCGGAGGATCCGGCGGAGGAGCCCGGAGCACCCGCCGCCGGGCCCGGCACCGTACCGGAACCCGGCAGCCCCGCCGGGACCGGCCCGCGTACCGGCGCGACGGCGGCGGGACCACGACCGCCGGGATCCCCGCCGCCCATGCCGTCCCGGCCGGCCATGCCGTTGATGCCGCGCCCGGCCGCGCCCCGGGCCGAGCTGCGGTCCGTCTCGTTCGCGTACGGCCCCCACGCCCGGCCCGTACTCGACCGGCTCGATCTGCGGCTCGACGCCGGGGACCATCTCGCGGTCGTCGGCCCCAGCGGCAGCGGCAAATCCACCCTCGCCGCCGTCCTCGCGGGCCTCACCACCCCCACCGGCGGCGAGGTCCGCTGGCTGGGCCGCCCCGTCCCGGGGGCCGAACCCACCGCCGTCCGAACCCTGCTGCCCCAGCGGCCGTACGTCTTCACCGGAACGCTCCGCGACAATCTGCGCTATCTCCGCCCCCGCGCCCGCGACCGGGAGATCGCCGCCGCCGTCGCCGCCGTCGGGCTCGACGCCCTCGCCGAGCGACTCGGCGGACTCGACGCCGTCCTCGACCCGCGGCTCCTCTCCCAGGGGGAGCGGCAGCTCGTCGCCCTCGGCCGGGCCCATCTCGCCACCGCCCCGCTGCTGATCCTCGACGAGGCGACCAGCCATCTCGACCCCGCCGCCGAGGCCCGGGCCGAACGCGCCCTCGCGGCCCGCGCGGACACCCTCGTCGTCATCGCCCACCGGGTCACCTCGGCCCGCCGAGCCGCCCGGATCCTGGTCATGGACGGGACCCGGACCGAGTACGGCACCCCCGGCGAACTGCCCGCACGCTCCGCGTTCTTCCGTGAACTGACCGGTGTCCGGCCGACCCCGCCGACGCCTTCCCCGGAGTCCGCCCCACCCCCGGCCATCCCGCCCCCGCATCCGGCGGACCTCGCCCGCCGACCTCACTGATCCCCCGCCGCCTCGCCCGATCCCGGCGTCCGCGGTGGTTCTCCACATGCCCGTCGGACGGACTCAGAGCCAGCCGAAGTCTCTGGAGAGCCGTATCGCGTCCAGTCTGTTGCGCCCGCCCGTCTTCCGTATCGCCGCCGCCAGGTAGTTCCGGACGGTACCGCTCGCCAGGTGCAGGGCGCTGGCTATCGAGGTCACCGACTCGCCCTCCGCGGCCAGTTCCAGTACCCGTAACTCCCGGGGCGACAGCGGTACCTCCGAGGCGCGCAAGAGGCCGAAAGCGAGCGATTCGTCGATATGTCTGCCGCCCGCCGCCACCTTGCTCACCGCGGCCCCCAGACTGCCCACGGGACCGAGCTTGTCGACATACCCGGTGGCCCCGGCGTCCCCGGCGCGGCGCAGGTCACCCGTACGGTCGGCCCGGGCCAGCACCACCAGGCCGGGGCGGAACTCCTCATCGGCGCGCAGTGCCTCCATGAAGGTCAGCACCTCCATGGAGTGCGGACACTCCAGGTCGGTGACCACGACGTCCGGTGGACATTCCGCCACCGCCGCCTTGACGCCGCCCTTGTCCGTGGCCCGGATCACCAGGCTCCCGTCCTGACCGAGCAGACAGGCCAAAGAGGCCCGCCACAGCGAAACCGCGTGGACCAGCAGAACGCTTGTCATGCGATGTTCCTCCACTTGTGACTCCACACCTCCAGCGCGTGCGGCCGACGCGCTGTGCGCCACTGTTAACCAGTTCAGCACGGTTGAAACACGCACCACTGACTAAGTGACTAATACGCCCGGTGGCGTCCGGCCGCTGGCCGAATCCACGTCCGGAATATGACCTACCGGTAACTCCATTCGAATAATTGTTTTACGCCTTTTCCGGTGCCGCCCCCGGCCGCCGGAGATCCACCACCCGCCGCAGCTTCCCCGTGGAGCGCTCCAGCGTCCCCGGGTCCACCACCTCCGCCAAGACCGACACCCCGGCCCCCGCCTTCACCGCCGCCACCACGGCCCGGCCCGCCTCCGCCCGCCCCGCCGCCGAGAGCCCGGGCCGCGCTTCGGCCCGTACCGTCAACTCGTCCAGCCGTCCGCGCCGGGTCAGCCGCAGCTCGAAGTGGGGCGAAAGACCTGGCGTGGCCAGCACGATCTCCTCGATCTGAGCCGGAAAGAGATTCACCCCGCGGACGATCAGCAGATCGTCGCCGCGTCCCGACACCCTGGCCATCCGCCGGAACGCGGGCGCCGCCGTACCCGGCAGCAACCGGGTCAGATCCCGGGTCCGGTACCGTACGAGCGGCATCGCCTCCCTGGTCAGACCGGTCAGCACCAGCTCGCCCGGCTCACCGTCCGGCAGTGGCTCACCGGTCGCCGGGTCGACCACCTCGGGCAGGAAGTGGTCCTCCCACACATGGAGGCCGTCCTTGACCGACACGAACTCCTGAGCCACCCCCGGCCCCATGACCTCCGACAGACCGTAGACATCGACGGCGTCCAGCGCGTACCGCTCCTCGATCTCCCGCCGCATCGCCTCCGTCCACGGCTCCGCCCTCAGGACGGCCACCCGGAGCGACGTGGCCCGCGGATCCACCCCCTGCCGCTCGAACTCGTCCAGCAGCGCCAGCAGATACGACGGCGTCACCAGGATCGCGTCGGGCCGCAGGTCGGCGATCAGCCGGACCTGGCGGGCGCTCATCCCGCCGGACGCGGGGACGACCGTACAGCCCAGCCGTTCCGCGCCGTAGTGCGCCCCGAGACCCCCGGTGAACAGGCCGTATCCGTACGAGACATGGACCGTGTCGGACGGCCGGATCCCGGCCGCGCGCAGGGAACGGGCCATCAGCCCGGCCCAGACGTCCAGATCACCGGCCGTATAGCCGACCACCGTCGGTACCCCGGTCGTACCACTGGAGGCATGGATCCGGCGCAGGCGCGACCGGGGTACGGCGAACATGCCCCACGGATGACCGGCCCGCAGATCGTCCTTGGTGGTGAAGGGGAACCGGGCGAGATCGGCGAGCGTCCGGCACTCCTCCGGCCGGACCCCCGCCGCGTCGAACGCGGCCCGGTAGTGCGGAACGCACTCGTACGCCCGGCGCAGCGTCACCCGCAGCCGCTCCAGCTGAAGCTCCCTCAGCTCCGGCGCCGTCAGCCGCTCCGCCGCGTCCCGCGGGTCCGTCATCCCCGGCTCCTCCCACTCGTTCCGGCCACCGTCCGTGCGGGCCGATCATCACGCGGCGGGCGGACCACCGGAAGACCGCCGCGGCGAGTGCCCGCGCGCCGCCCCGGTGAACGTCCGGAAGATGGGCGGGAAAGGAGGGCCGCGCCCCCGGGCCGCCGCCGTCGCGGCGGCGGCCGACCCCGCTCGCCGCTACGGGTGCCGGGCTCGCGGTCCCGAGGACCGGCCGGAGACGAAGGTGTCGTCCCACCGGAGAGCCGGTCGCGGGAACACGGCGAACCGTGCCGCACGGAATCCCGGCGGCAGCGCGCCCTCCGGGGTGTTCCGCCGGATCTTCATCCCTCCCCCTGGAAATTGGATTGCGGCGATCCGCCCATCCGGACGCCGAGTGCGGCTCGTGGAACGAGCCGTCGTGGCTGCCGGAGTTCCGGAAATCGCGGCGGCCCGGCGGCTGGCCGAATTTCCACAGCGCCTCGATCATGCGTTCTTCCTGCCGCTCTGCGACGACCCGCTGTTCGGCCTGCGTGACGACGTCGATATTGATCCCTTTACTGACCGGAAAGAGCGGATGGGAATCCGGGACGGCCGGGGGCAGGGCCCGGTGAAAGGGCGGGAACGCGGCTCCGCCGACCAGGCCGGCGACCGCCTTCTCCGGCGGATCCCCTTCCGTCCGAGAGCGGACCGGCCCGTCCGGCCGCCCCTCGGGGCGAGCGTACGAGCCGCCGCGGACCCGCCCGCCCCGGCGGGGCGGGCGCGTCGGCCCCCGGCCCAGCCCCCGGAGGCCGAGCCGCGCCCATCCCTCGACCTGGACCTCGACCCGAGGGTGAGGGTCAACCCGTCCGGCGGAGCCCTCGCCACCGCGCCGGTGACGGCCGCCCGGACGGATCCGGATCGGCGAAACCCCCGCCACCTGACGGGCCCGCCCGGAGTCCGGCCACCGGGCCGGGCCACGTACCATGGCGGTATGTCCTTCCTCCGCCGCCGCAGCCCCGCCACACCCGCGGGCCCGGACTTCGACGTCCTGGCCATGGACCCGGGGGACTGGCCCGGAAATCTCGGCGCGGGACTGCTGCCCGCCCCCGACGGCACCTGCCAGGGCGTCTTCCTCCGGTACGACCTGTTCGGCGGCCGCGGCCCCGCCATGATCATCGGCAATCTGCCGGAGGGCTCCCCGGCCCGGGAGCTGGAGGAGGGCCAGGTCCCCTTCGAGGTGGCCCAGCTGCTGCTCGCGCTGGAGAACGACGAGCCCGTCGAGGTCACCGGCTCCGAGGACGTCCCCGTGATGCAGGGCGACAATCTGCTGATCGTCCGGCGGCTGAAGCTCACCGAGAGCCGGATCTCCTGCGTCCAGTTCGACCGCAGTGACAATGTCCTGGTCACCATCGCCAGCTGGGACCGCCCCATCACGGACGATCTGTACGCCCTGCTCAAGCCGCTGCCCGCGGAGCTGTTCCAGCAGGGCTGAGCGGTAACGGCGCGCCGGGCGGCCCCCGACGGGGCGGCCCGGCGCGTTCCGTTTCCCGGCCGGGGTCAGCGCACCGCCGGTCCCGCCAGCCGGGCCGCGGCCGTTCCCAGCCCCTTCGGACCGCCGAGGCGTGCGGTGCCCGCCCCGGACCGGACGTCCTCGGGGCCGTACCGCCGTACCGTCCGATGCCAGTGGAGAATCCCCGCCAGCCAGTCCTCCAGCTCGCCCACATAGGCGGAGAGCGCCCCGCGCTCCCGCTGCCCCAGTGCGAAGTCGTCGCAGAGCAGCGGTAGTTCATGTGCCTTGATATGGAGGAACTGCCGCAGCCGCCCCGCCATCAGATCGGCCACGATCCCCACCGCCGACGGGTAGTCGCAGCCGAAGAACACCTCCACGACCAGCACCGCGTTGTGCAGCTCGCCCTCGACCTCGATCTCCTTCTGGTACGAGAAGAGGTCGTTCACCAGACTGGCATAGCTGACGGCCGCGGCCACCAGGCTCGTCACCGGGCCGCTGCGCAGGACCGCGTTCGGCACCGCCCGCTCGTGCCGCAGCCGGCTGAGCAGCATGGTCAGATCGGAGCCGAAGGTGTGGCGCCGCATCTCCAGATAGTCCACCGGATCGGGAACCCGGTGCTGCGCCGTGTTCATCAGCTCCCACAGCCAGCTGTCCAGCATCACCCCGATCGCGGTCCGCAGCTCCGCCCGGGCCGGTGGCGCCATCGGCCCCGCCGTCCGCGCCCACAGCTCCGCCAGCCCGCGTTCCATGGGGCTCACCGCGAACGCCGGGGCGGCGGCGGGCTCGTCCAGCGGCAGACAGCTCATGAGCCGCTCGTTCGTCAGCCGGGCGCCCGCGATGTCGCGGGTGCGTCCGAAGACGACGGGGTAGTAGTCGTCGGCATAGGTGCCCCAGGTCAGCCAGAGGGCGCTCAGTTCCAGCTCCTCCCGCGTGGCGTCCGGGTCGATCCCCGCCGAGCAGAGCGCGAAGTCGAAGCCGCGCAGCATCCGGGCGTCCCAGATGTCTCCGAGCAGCCCCATCCGCTCCGCCCAGGCGATCGACGCATCCAGGGCCGCCTCGTGGTGCGGGTTGAGCCGCAGGGGGAACGGCAGTGCCAGTTCGGGCAGGAGCGAGGGGCCGGTCCGCCGGTACGGGGTGTGCGACAGGGCCCGCAGCCGGGCCTCGGCGGGACGGCCGAAGAGATTGCGGACGTCGAACGCCGAACCGCCGAGCGGTCCGCCGGAGCGGGAACCGGTCCCGGCCCGCTCGTTCATGTAGCGGCTCGACCGCAGGTGCCAGGCGTGACCGCCGGACTGCCAGTCCTGCAGCCCCTTGACGTAGAGCGCGATCGCCGCGACCTCGTCCGGGGCCGGGCCCCGCTCCAGGCAGAGCGCCGGGACCTCGGTCGCCGCGGTGTTCTCGAACTGATGGAGCCGGGAGGTGAGCAGGTCGTTGACCGCCTCGGCCGCCTGCTGCGTCGGACAGCCGAGAAAGGTCTCCAGGACCAGGACGCCATTGCTCAGCTCGCCCTCCTCCTCGACTTCCCGCTGGTAGGAGAAGAGGTCGTTGCGGAGATGGACGGCGTCGGCGAAGCATTCGGTGAGCACCCGCAGCGGACGGGACCTGGCCACGGACGCGGGCAGTTCGGCTCCGGTCGCGAACTCCACCAGCTGGGCCGACCAGGGGGCGCCGCCGACTTTGCGGCGCATCTCGACGTACTCGACCGGATTGGCCACCCGGCCCTCGTCGATGTTGGCCAGCTCCCAGTCGGACTCGTTGAGCAGATCGCGGGTGGACTCGGTGAACCGGGCCAGCCACCCCGGCCCCATGGCGGGCACGGTCCTGCGCCACAGATCGGCGAGCCCGGCCTCGACGGGATCGGCCGGCTCCGGCAGCTCCGTACCGGGATCCACGGGCATGAACGCGGCCAGCCGGTCGAGATGGGCCCGGCCGCCCCGGCGGTCCCGGGGCCGCTTGAACATCTCCAGGAAGTGGTCGTCGAAGAAGAAGACCCAGACGTACCAGTCGGTGACCAGGGCGAGGGTCTCCGCGTCGCAGTCGGGGTGGGTGTAGGCGCAGAGCCCGGCGTAGTCGTGCGCCTCCAGGTCCCGCTCCTCCCAGACGCCCGACCCCTCCAGCATTCCCATGGAGCGGGCCCAGGCCCGGGTATGGGTCCGGGCCGACTCCACGGCCGGGTTGAGCCGGGCCGGCCAGGGCAGATAGAAATCGGGCAGGACAAAGGGCTGAGCCATGCGTGCCGGGCCTCTCGGATCGTGCGGACGTTCTCGCCGCCAGTGTCTGCCCGTCCCCCGTATGGAGCACGCCCCGAACCCATTAGTCATATCAACGTACGAACGCATCGAAGGGCGCGCGCTTCGACCTCGATGCGCCTCTGAATGCCGCGCACGCCCCCTCTCAGCAGCCATCGGGCCTTCGGTCCCGCCGCGAGCCGGGCGGGCGGTCCGGTGTCACGTATCACCCCTGGGCGCGATCCCTCGAACGCCCTTGCGGCCGACCGATGTCCGTCCGGCCGTCCGACCGCGCGGCCACCCGGCTCGGCCGGGGGCGGTCCGCCGGGCGGTCCCGTCGGGGTGGCCGCCGCCTGTGCCCTCCCGAACCGTCCGACGCCCCGTCATACCCCGCTGACCGGCCGCAAGTCGAAGATCTGTTCCCGGTACAGGTGTTCGTCGGTCCGTGTACGATCTGCCGGGTCGTCCGTACACCACCACCCGGCGGCGCCGCACCGGGGACCGGCAGTGGGGGGAGCAGATGCAGAGGGTCAGAGTCCCGCGCGACGTCACCGAACTCCTCACCGGCGCCGTCCGCGACCGCGGCTGGAAGGGCCCCGCCCACCATGCCGTCGGCGGGCGGGAGCGCAACGGCTCCTGGCGCCAGGCGGCGGCCATCGGCGCCGTCGCCCTGCTGGTCGGCGGACTGACGACCTGGGGCCTGATCGAGGTCCGGGACGAACTCGACGGCCGGGTCGCGCTCGGACTCGGCTTCGGCTATCTGATCACCCTGATCGTCGGCCTCGCCGCCGTCGCCCACCGGCCGGGACCCGAGCGTCCCGCCGTCTGGATCCAGCTCTACGAGGACGGACTCGCCCACTACCGCCAGGGCGCCCACCGGCCCACCGTCCTCGCCTGGGACGAGATCGAACGGGCCGACCACCACATCACCCGGATCGAGGACTCCTCCGGCCGGGAGGTCCGCCGCGTCCACTCCCTCAGCGTCACCCCCGTACCGGACCCGGTCCGCAGGGTCCGGCGCGGCACCGTCGCTCTGCCGCCCGGCTTCCCCGACGCCGAGGTACTGGCCAGGTACGTCACCGGCCGCACCCGCTGACCGGCGGAACCGCCCCACCGCCCCGCTCCGAACCCTCCCGCCCCGAACCGCCGCGGGCCCGGTACCGAAGTACCGGGCCCGTCGCGCCGGTCGTCCGCCCGGCCCGGGGGATGCGCCCCGGCCGGTGCTCTACCGCGTGCCGACCGCCGCCCGGACCGCCCGGCGGGCCATCGCGCAGTCGTCGTGCAGCCGCCGCAGCAGCAGCCGCTGGACCTCACCCGCCGAAGGACCGCCGGACCCGGCCGCCGCCCCGCTCACCGGCGGCGCCTCCCGCATGGTCCGCTGGACCGCCGTCTCGTAGGTACGGATCTCCCGGGTCAGCACCAGCATCAGATTGACCAGGAACGCGTCCCGGGCCGCAGGCCCCTTGCGGCCCGCGAGCTGACTGATCCGCCGCCGCTCGCCCGGCGCGTCCCCGAGCACCGCCCAGAGCGTCGCCAGGTCGTACCCGGGCAGATACCAGCCCGCGTGCTCCCAGTCGACCAGCACCGGACCGGTGGGGGAGAGCAGGATGTTGGAGAGCAGCGCGTCACCGTGGCAGAACTCGGCCACCGGGCCCCGCCCGCCGGTGGACCAGGGGCCGCGCAGCAGCTTCTGCAGATCGCCCAGATCACGGTCGGTGAAGAGACCGAGTTCATGGTGGCGGGTGATCCGGGACGCGTAGTCCAGCGGCGCGTCGAAGAGACCGGCGGGCGGGCGCCAGTCGTTGAGCCGGACGATCGCGCCCACCGCGGCCCGGACGTCCGGCCTCGGCGGAGCCTCCGCCGGATGCCTGCTCAGCGCCGCGGCCCGGCCCGGCATCCGCTCGATCACCAGGGTGCAGTTCTCCGGATCGGCGGCTACCAGCCGCGGTACCCGGACGTCCTGGGGGCGGTGCCGGACGAAGGTGCGATATGCCGCTATTTCGTGCCGGAACCTCTCGGTCCACACCGGCGAGTGGTCCAGCAGGCACTTGGCCACGGCGGTGGTCCGCCCGGTCGTCCCGACGATCAGTACGGAACGTCCGCTGCGCCGCAGCACCTGCACCGGATGGAACTCCGGGCAGATCCGGTGCACCGACGCCACCGCCATCCGCAACTGCGCGCCCTGGGGGCCGGAGAGATCGATTCTGCCGCTGAGCGGCTGGCCCACCGCGGGAACCGGGCGCCGCAACCGGCCCGCGGCGGGCTTGGGATCGAGATACGGTCCGGTGCCGACCGGCACGGCGGGGCGCTGCGGCCGGATCGGGGCGGACACGGAGGACGATGCTGTGTACATGGGGAGAGCAGATCCCTTCGTGCGCCGACGGATTGCGCGCACCGCCCCGGTCCGCATCGGCCCCGCACCCTGGGGAGTGCGGCCGAGGGTAGGACCGGGGTGGCGCGTTCCTACGTCACACCAGCGCACGGGTGGCACACCATGTGGCGGACCCTGGCGAACCCTGGCGAATAGTCGCCACCCCCCTCGGGCGAGGACTACCGTTGAATCAGCCGAGAACCTGGGGGCTTACGTGTCCGGAGGACCCAACACCCGTCTGAGCGACCTGTTCGGCATGGCCGGCTGGTCCAAGGGCGAGCTCGCGAGGCTGGTGAACCGGCAGGCGGCGGCCATGGGCCATCCGCAGCTGGCCACCGACACCTCGCGGGTGCGGCGGTGGATCGACATGGGGGAGACCCCGCGCGATCCGGTGCCGAGGGTGCTGGCCGCCCTCTTCACCGAGCGGCTCGGCCGTGTCGTGACCACCGAGGACCTGGGCTTCGTCCGGAACGGCAGAGCGGGCAGGCGCAAGGGCGCACGGGCCGCGGAGCACGCGGCGAACCCCGACGGCCTTCCCTGGGCGCCGGACCGGACGGCGTCGGTCCTCACAGAATTCACGGGAATGGACCTCATGCTCAACCGACGCGGGCTGGTGGGCGCGGGCGCGGCGCTCGCCGCGGGCTCCGCTCTCACCGGCGCCATGTACGACGTGTTGCACAGTGAACCCGCACTCGTGACCGACTCCTTCACCACGACCGCCGCCTACGCCGATACCGCCGGATACGACCGCTACGAGGCGGCGCCCATCGGATCGCAGGAGATCGCGGCCCTCGAACGGTCCGTCGAGGTCTTCCGGGCCTGGGACGCCTCCCGCGGCGGCGGACTCCAGCGCAAGGCCGTCGTCGGCCAGCTCAACGAGGTGGGCGGCATCCTCGCCTACCGCCATCCCGAGCACATCCGGACCCGGTTGTGGGGCGTGGCCGCCAATCTCGCCGTACTCGCCGGGTGGATGTCGCACGACGTCGGCCTCGAACCCACCGCCCAGAAGTACTTCGTGATCGCCGCGCACGCCGCGCGCGAGGGCGGTGACCGGCCCAGGGCCGGTGAGGCGCTGTCCCGGGCCGCCCGGCAGATGATCCATCTGGGCCGCCCGGACGAGGCCCTCGATCTGATGAAACTCGCCCAGTCGGGTTCGGGCGTGCAGACCCTGCCGAGAACCCGGGCGATGTTCTGCACCATCGAGGCGTGGGCCCAGGCCGCCATGGGCCAGGGCCAGGCCATGCGGCGCAAACTGGGCGAGGCGGAGCAGCTCTTCGTCTCCGACCGGACCGATGTGCCGCCACCGAGCTGGATGCAGATGTTCGACGAGGCGGATCTGCACGGGATGGAGGCGCTGGCCTACCGCACCCTCGCCGAGCACGACCCGTCGGCCGCCCCCGTCGCCCAGGGCCATGCCCGTAAGGCGCTGCGGCTGCGGGAGGGCGGACGCCAGCGGTCGAAGATCTTCGACTACATCTCCATGGCGTCCTCCTGCTTCATCTCCGACGACCCGGAGGAGGCCGACCGGTACGCCCGGCTGGCCCTGGTGTCGATGGGGGAGACCTCCTCGCACCGGACCTGGGACCGGCTGCGGGAGATGTACCGGCTGACCGGGCGGTACGCGGAACACGCCACCATCGGCGCGCTCCGGGAGGAGCTGGAGCGGGCCCTGCCGCACAGTCCGTCCACGAGGGCCGGGCTCGCCGTGACCTGACCTGACCTGCCGCCGGACCGCCGGGGCCGGGGTCAGGCACCGATCCGGGCCACCAGGACACAGGCGTCGTCCTGCCGTCCGGCGCCGCCGAACGCCTCGGCGACCAGCCGTACCCCGTCCTGGGCGTCCCGGGCCCCGGACAACACGGGGGCCAGCCCCAGCAGCCGGGCGGTGCCGGATTCCTCGGCGGCGGCGTTCCTGGTCAGCCCGTCGGTGTGCAGGACCAGCAGATCACCGGGGAGCAGCCGGACGTCGTTCTGTTCGTACTCGGGGGCCGAGGTCGCCCCCAGCAGTACGCCGTCCGGGGGCGTCAGCGGCCACCCCGTCCCGTCGCGGAAGAGCAGCGGGGCCGGGTGGCCCGCCTGCGCCCAGGTGAGGGTCTGCCGGGCCGGGTCGATCCGGCAGCAGACGGCGCTGCCGAGAGTCGGCTGGACGGAGGTCTCCAGCAGATGGTTGAGATGGCCCATCACCGCCCCGGGGGCCACCCCCGCGACCGCCATTCCGCGCAGCGCGCCCAGCAGCATCGCCATGGAGGAGGTGGCGGCCACCCCGTGGCCGGTGAGATCGCCCACGCTCAGGACGTAGGCGCCGGTGGGCAGCTCCAGCGCGTCGTACCAGTCGCCGCCGATCAGATCCGCGTTGCCGGAGGGGAAGTAGCGGGCCGCGACGTCGAGTTCGGCGGGTCCGCCGACGGGGAAGGTGAGCGAGCCGCGCCAGGGCGGCAGGACCGCCTCCTGCATCTCGACCGCCATCCGGCGCTCGGCCTGTTCGGCGTGGAGCCGCCGCCGCAGGGTCTCCTGGCTCTCACGGACCGCCCGCTCGCTCCGGCGTAACGCGCTGACGTCGCGGAACACCGCCCACATCGAGGCGGTGGAGCCGTCGGGGCCGAGTACCGGTTCGCCCATCATATGAACGGTCCGCACCCGGCGGTCGGGGCGGACGACCCGGAACTCGCCGTCGATGGGGCGCCCGTCGACCAGACAGCCCGTCACCAGGGTCGTGAGCAGCGCCTGGTCGTCGGGGTGGACCACGGACGGCAGTTCGTCCAGGGTCATGGCGCCGCTGTCGACGGGCCGTCCGAGGATGGCGTACAGCTCCTCGGACCAGCTCACCGCGTCTGTCAGCAGATTCCACTCGGCGCTGCCGACCCGGCTGAGCAGGGTCCCCGAGCTCTGGGCGTGATCGGCCTCGTACGCGGCGAGGCCGGGGGCGTCGCCGAGCGGGCCGGGTAAGGCCGGTTCGCGGATCCCGGCGTACGGCGCCGGGGCGGGCGCGTACGGAGCCGGAGCCGTATCCCGGTCGTCCTCGAAGCCGTCCGTATGGCCCGCGCCGTCGGCGATGCCCCGGCGCAACTGGCCGAGCTGGGCACCCAGATCGTCGAGCTGATGGACCGCCAGCTCGCACAGGGCCCGCTGCCAGCGGCCCGCCGGATGGCTCTCGTCCGCAACGGTGTCCCGGCGGACCCGGTCCACCGCGCCCCGGAGCCGGCGCGTCCGGTGGATCAGTGCGTCGACGGCGACGGAACCCGTGCCGGATCCGTCCTCCGGCAGTTCGCCGGAACGGTCCTCGAACACGTGGGACGGCATGTCGTACTCCGATGCAGGCGTGGCCTCGGGCCGGTCTGGGTCACGGTCGGAACAAGGGTCGCTACGACTGTCGCACAGGGAGCGAGAGCTCGTAAGGCATTTGGCAACACTCGACCAGCCGATGCTGTTGGCATATGCCAACAGGTGGCGCGTCGTGTGCCGCCGAGGGGTGATCACCACCTGTGTACCCTGCCGGGCGCGCCGTACGGAAGGGGCGCAGGAGTGAAGACACCCGTGCGATCGATGGTCTCCGTACGGACTTTCGGATGCCGGGTGGCTGTCCGGTCCGGGCCCGGGAACGGGACCTGACCGGGGAGGGCGACGGGCCGGGTCCGGGCCCCGGACAGGAGGGCCGCGGCCACCGTTCGGCGGCCGGCCCCGCAGGTCGGGCCGGGGGAGTACGCGAAGGCCGCGCCCGTCCCCTCCGCGGGCGCGGCCTCCTCCTCACGGGCGGGGTCAGCCGCCCGCGGCCTCCCAGCGCTCCCGGCGCAGAAACGCCAGCCTGGCCCGCTTCTCCGGCTTCTCGATCTCCGGTCCCGCCTCGAAGCCCGCCGCCAGCATCCGGGCGATCGCCTTCTCGTTGCGCGCGTCCGGCTCGACCACGACCCGGCGGTGCGCCGGGTCCGCGAAGACCAGGCCGAAGAGCGCCGTCATCAGCCCGGTGGTGAAGCCCCGTTCACCGGCGGCGCCGTCGGGCGCCGGGCCGATCAGCAGATGGACACCCACATCGCCGGGGAGTGCGTCGTAGCACTCGCCGAGCGGGTCGGCGGCCGGTTCGTACGTCTGGAAGAGCGCCACCGGGTCGCCGTCCCGCTCGACCACATAGGCGTGGTGGGTGCTGAGGGAGTCCACATACGCGTAGATCTCCCGGACCTGCTCCCGGGTATGGCCGAGCATGCCCCAGAACCGGGCCCGCTCCGCCGTCACCCAGCCGTGGACGAGGTCGAGATCGGCGACCGGGTCGAGCGCGACCACGCGTACGGTCCCGAAGCCGGACACCTTCTCCTCGTGGACGGTCACGCGGCCGGCGCGCGGGACCGGCGGCGCGGGCGGTGCGGCGGCGGGGGATTCAGCGGTCATCGTGCGGGGTCTCCTCGGTGAGCTTGTTCCAGTCGGTGACGACGGGGGCGAGCGCCCCCGTCAGCCACAGGGGGAGCTGGTCGCGGTGGTGCGGATCGCCCGGGGTTCCCGAGGCGCCCAGCGGCACGATCCAGCGGCTGTTCTCCCGGCGGGCCAGATCCCAGACATAGCGCGCGGCGGGCCCGCGCCAGCTGAGATCCGTGACGCCGGGGACGCTTGTGGTGGCGAGCACGCAGTCGTGGTCGCCCGACAGGCCGGGCCAGCCGCCCTCGGGCGCGGTGTCGTGCCGCCCGCCCGGCAGCGCGTGCCAGGGGGCGAGCCGGTGCCGGTCGCCCCAGACGGGTTCACGCCGTCGGCCGCCCGCCCGGTCCGCGGCGACCTCCTCCAGCGCGCCGCGGACCGCCGCGGTCACATCGCCGGGCGGCAGGAACGCCGAACCGAGCAGCTTCTCCAGGGCGAACCCCACCCGGGGCGTGAACGCCGTCCACGGCAGCAGCTCGTCGGGCCAGTCCCCGTCGGCGACGGCTTTGGCGAGACCGTCGAAGAAGGGATGCGCGGCGAGCCGGCGGACCACGGCGGCCCGGAGATCGGCGTAGAGCGCGGCCTCGGCGCTGTCGGCGTCCATCCGCCGGTCCCACTGCGCCAGCCGGGACCGGACCCCGGCCGCGGCCTCGCCCAGCCCCTCGAGCCGGTCCACCGCCGCCAGCAGGGGGCGGACCGAGTCGAGCCGGGTGTCCATATGGACCGAGGCCATCCCCTCGGCGGTCCACATCCGCCGCGCCCCGAGCAGCTCCCGGATCCGCGCGGCCCGGTGCGGGGCGGCGAACTCCACCCCCAGGGGCTCCGCCACCCCCCGCTCGTTCGCCATCACGGCCACCGCGCCGACGGCGGCCCGGGGCAGGGCCCGCCAGCCCCGCCAGACGTACGCGGCCTCCCACGCGGGCACGGTCCGCAGCAGGTTCTCCCGGGGCCGCCGGGGGACCCGGCCCGCGACCCGGTGCAGCAGCCCGCCCGCGGTGTCGGCGGCCAGCACCACGTTCACCGGCTCCGCCCAGCCGTCCAGCGCCCGGTCGACATCGCCGGTGGTACGCGCCCGCAGCAGCGCGGGCAGCGCCGCGAAGCCGAGATCCGAGGTGACCCGGGGCGGGGTGCGCAGACTGAGCACCTCCACATCACCGCGCCCGCCGACGACCACCGGACCCCGGTCGGTCTCGAGCACCTCGATCTCCTCCGGGTCCTCCCCGGCGACCTCGATCGTCTCGGTACGGACCCGGACGGCCCGCCAGCCCTCCGGGCCGAGGGCCTCCAGCCCGCCCCCGGGGGTCTCGCGCAGCCGCTCCCGGTACAGATCCTGGTAGTCGGCCATGGCGTTGGTGATGGCCCAGGCGACGGATCCGGCGTGGCCGAAGTGCGCGATACCGGGAACTCCCGGCACGGCGAGACCCAGTACGTCGAACTCGTCGCAGGCCAGCCGGATCTGCTGGTAGACCCCGGGGTCCTCGATCGGCCGGTGCGGATCACCGGCGATCAGCGGGGCGCCGTGCGCGGTCCGGCCCGCGCCGACCAGCCAGCCGTTGCTCCCCGAGCCGTTCGCGCCCTCCGCCGAGAACAGCTCGACGGCGTCGTCGCCGAGGGCGCGGGCCACCTCCTCGCGCCAGATCTTGGTGGGGAACCCGGCGAAGAGGACATGGGCCCCGAGCCAGATCCCCAGCGGCACCCACGGCTCCCACGGCCGGGGTACGAGACCGGTCTCGGCGAACTGGGGCGCGCGCCGGACCCCCTCGGCCATCCCCTCGTTCACCCCGGCCACATAGTGGCCGACCCAGGCCGCGGTGGACTCGTCCAGTGCCTCGAAGCAGCGCCGCGCCGTGTCGTCGAGACGGGCCTGCCGGGCGAACCGGTCCCAGCCGGCGGCGGAAGCGCCCAGGAAGGACGCGGACGTGCCCTGGAAGCGGTTCCGCTCCACCTCGATCTGCCAGGCCCGGTCGACGGCGGCGTTCCACCCCTGTGCGCGGGCGAGCGCGTCGGCGCTCCCGGCCCGCAGATGCGGAATCCCCCAGTCGTCCCGGTAGACCTTGAAGTTCACCCGTCCCCCTCGCTGACAACGGCCCACCCCGTTTAGGTTAGGCTGGCCTAAGTTACTGTACGGGCGTTCGGATGAACAAACGCCATTGAAGGGGAAGGAGTCGGGCGTGGGGCATGGCTGGGAAGGTGTGGTCCTCAAGCTGATGCGGGGGAAGGACTTCCGGTTCACCGTCACCGGAGCCGAGGCGGTCGGAGACCGCTTCCACCGCGTCCACTTCACCGACGGCGGCATGCTCGCCCAGACCGGGGCCCACCCCACCATGTGGGTCCGGGTCTGGTTCGACAACGCGGGCAAGCCCCACCAGCGCGCCTACACCCTGGTCGACCCCGACCCCGCGAACGGCACCTTCAGCCTGGAATTCGCCCTGCACGAAGGGTCCGCCTGCGACTGGGCGCGCGCCGCCCGCACCGGCGACACCATCGAGGCCACCCTCCAGGGCACCGGCTTCACCACCCCCGAACCGGCCCCCGGACGCATCATCGCCGTCGGCGACCCCGCCTCCCTCCCGGCGATCAACTCCCTGCTCGACGCCCTCCCCGGCGTCCCCGCCACCGTCTTCTTCGAGACCGGCCACCCCTCCGACGCCGAACTGCCGTTCCGGCTCGACCCCGACCACCACGAACTGCGCACGATCCCCCGCGAGGACGGCGGCGCCCGGCTCGTCACCGAGGTCAAGGCCGCCCTGCCCACCCTGATCGGCGACCCCACCACCGCCTACGTCTGGATCGCCTGCGACACCGCCACCACCCGTACCCTCGCCTCGTACGCCCGCAAGGAACTCGCCCTCGCCAAGGACCGGGTCAACGCGCTCGGCTACTGGCGCGCCACGGCCTGACCCCGACCGGCCGGGGGCCGACCACCGGAGGCCGCGCCATGACCCCGTACCCCCGGCCCGCACTCGCCACCGTCGTCCTCGACTGCGCCGACGCGCCCCTGCTGGCGGACTTCTACCGCCACCTCCTCGGCTGGGAGATCCGGTCCGCCGAACCCGACTGGGTCCTGCTCCAGCCCCCCGGCGGCACCGGTGTCCGGCTCGCCCTCCAGGGCGAGCCGGACTACGAACCCCCGGTCTGGCCCGAGCGGCCCGGCGCCCAGCAGAAGATGCTCCACCTCGACCTCCACGTCGACGACCTCGCCGCCGCCACCGCCCGCGCCCTCTGCCTCGGTGCCCGGGACCCGGGCCGCCAGCCGCAGGACGACGTCCGAGTCCTCCTCGACCCCGCCGGACACCCCTTCTGTCTCTTTCTGCGCGACTGACCTACGTGTAATACTCACTCAATGAGTTCACCCGTGACGGCAGTGGTCCCGGAGCCCCGCTCCGACGGCATCCGGATCCGGCGCGCGACCGGCACCGACTCCCGCCGCCTCACCGCGATGGCCCGCCGCTCACGTGCCTACGAGGGCCACTACGCCCCCATGGTCGCCGGGCTCACCGTCGGATCCGTCTACATCGAGACCCACCGGGTCCATGTCGCCACCGACGCCGACGGCACCCCGCTCGGTTTCTACGCCCTGCTGCTCGACGCCGCCGAACTGGACCTGATGTTCGTCGCCGACCGCGCCCAGGGCCTCGGCGTCGGGCGGTTGCTGATCGACCATATGACCGCCGAGGCCCGCGACCACGGCCTCGACACGGTCCGGGTCGTCTCGCACCCGCCCGCCGAGGGCTTCTACCGCGCGGTCGGCGCGGAACGCACCGGCACGGTCCCGGCCGACCCCCCGGTCGTCGGCTGGCCCCGCCCCGAATTCCACTTCCGGCTGACCCCGGAGGGCTGACCCCGGAGGGCTGACCCCGGAGGGCTGAGCCCGCCGGGGCCGCCGCCCGGTAACAGGGAGCCGACGGTTCCCGGGCGGTCCGGGCCGTCGGCGGGGCCGCGCCGACGACGCTACGGCCCCGATCCCGCCGGCGGGCCCCCACGACGGCGGGCGCCGAGGGCGGCTCGCCGACCCGTACGGTGCCGGTGCCGCCCGCGGCCGGAGCCCCCGCGCCCGTGTCGTACGGACCGGACCGGACGGCCGTACGACACCGGCACCGGCCCCGATACCGTGAGGCACCCGCCCCGGTGCCGCGGCCGGACCGAACGACCCGGCCGCGCCCCCGGGACCCGGCCCCGGCTCAGACCACCGCCCCCGACGGGTTCCGGTCCCGTGCCTTCACCGGCGCCGGACGGGCCCGGTCGCGGCGCCGGGAGGTGAGGATCACCGCCAGCGGCATCGCGGTGAAGACCGTCGACGCCACCCCCGTCACCACCCCCGCCAGCAGCGCCACCGAGAAGTCCGTCAGCGAGTCGCCGCCCAGCACCGCCAGCGCCATCAGGACGAACAACGCGCCCATTCCCGTATTGACGGTCCGCGGCAGCGTCTGCGCCACCGCCAGATCCGCCAGATCGGACCAGGCCGCGCGCGGCGCCGACCGCCGCAGCTCCCGCAGCCGGTCGAGGACGACGACCGAGTCGTTCACGGAGTAGCCGACCACCGTCAGCAGCGCCGCCAGGAAGACACTGTCCACCGGCTTGCCCAGCCAGGCGAACAACCCCACCACCAGCAGGACGTCCTGCGCCATCGCCGCGACCGCCGCCACCGCGAAGGTCCAGCGGAACCGCAGCGCCAGATAGGCCAGCTGGGCCGCGATCGCCACCCCCAGCGCGATCAGCGCCTGAGTCCGCAGCTCCGACCCCAGACTCGGCCCGATCCGTTCGTCCCGCTCCACCCGGGCACCGCCCGCCGCCTCGCCCAGCGCCTCCCGGATCCGGGTCTGCTCCGCGTCGCTCAGCTCACCGGTCCGTACCGTGATGCCGCCCTCACCGGACTCCTGGACCACGGCCCGGGGGAATCCGGCGTCCGAGACCGCCCGGCGCGCGGTGTCCGCGTCGACGACGCGCCCGGTGACGTACTCGGTCTGACGGCCGCCGGTGAACTCCACCCCGAAGTCGAGCCCCCGCACCCCGATCCCCGCGGCCGCCGCCAGCAGCAGGCCGCCGCAGACTGCCAGCCACAGTTTCCGGCGCCGCATCAGCCGGGGCGGGCGCTTCTCCAGCCGGGTCCGCAGCCGTCCCTTGGCCGCGATACCCGTCAGCCCCGGCCGCGCCCGTACCCACGAGCGGCTCAGCGCCCACTCCGCGAGCAGCCGGGTGATGATCATCGCGGACACCAGCGACGCCAGTACGCCGATCGCCAGCACCACCCCGAAGCCCTTCACCGGACCGGTGGCGAAGGCGAACAACAGGCCCGCCGCCAGCAAGGTGGTGATGTGCGAGTCGGCGACCGCGCTCCACGCCTTGTCGAAGCCGGTACGGAGCGGGCGCCGGGGATCCACCGGATCCCGCCCGGTCCGCGGGAACTCCTCCCGGGCCCGTTCGAAGACCAGCACATTCGCGTCGACCGCGATCCCGATCGCCAGGACGAACCCGGCCAGCCCCGGCAGGGTCAGCGTCGCGCCGAGCGCCACGACGGCGGCGTACGAGATCAGTCCGTACAGCGCCAGCGCGACCGTGGCGAGGAGCCCCAGCAGCCGGTACACCAGGACGATAAACGCACCGGTGCACACCAGTCCGATGATCGCGGCCCAGAAACTGGCCCGGATGGCGTCCGCGCCCAGGGTGGGGCCGACGGTGCTCTGGTGCACGGTCTCCACCGGCACCGGCAGCGCCCCGCCCTTGACCAGCGCCGCCAGCTCCCGCGCCTGGTCCCCGCCGAAACCGCCGGTGATCTGCGCCGAGCCGCCGGTGATCCCCGCGCCGCAGGCCACCGTGCGTTCCATCCCGGGCGCCGAGACGATCCGGTCGTCGAGCACGATCGCGACCCGACGGGCCGGATCGCCCGGCGCGGCGCACGCCGCATCGCCGGTGATCCGCGCCCAGTCCTTCCCGGCACCGCCCCGGAACGAGAGATCCACGATCCAGCCGCGGCCCGACGAACTGTCGAGCACGGCCTCGGCGTCCTTCACCCCGTTACCGGTCAACGCGGGCGGAGCCAGGGCCAGAAAGCTGCCCGGCGCGTCCGGGTCGGGCAGCACCCGGGCACCGTCTCCGCCCTTCCCGGGCGTGGTCGCCGGACCGGCCGAGGCGCCGGTCACCGGATGGAAGGTGAGCTGCGCGGTCCGGCCGATGGCGGCGGCGGCCTCCCGGGGATCGCGTACCCCCGGCAGCTCGACCACGATCCGCCGCTCCCCGGAGCGGGCCAGCGACGCCTCGGCGACCCCGAGCGCGTCGACCCGCTGCCGCAGCACCTCCAGCGCCCGGTCGGTGGCGGCGGCGTCCGCCTTCACGGTGGGGGAGTCCCGGGTCTCCAGGACGATCCGGGTACCGCCGCGCAGATCGAGCCCGAGCCGGGGCTCGATGTTCAGGGCGACGAGTACGGAGACGGCGACGACCACCAGGGACGCGATCGCGCGCCACCAGGTACCTCGGGACGCGCGCGGCCGGCCCGCGGAACGGCGGGCGGGCGATGGACGGGAAGACATGAGTGCTCCACGGCTGGGACGCGGACGCCGGGCGCCCGCGCACAGTAAAGGGGGCCGGTCCGGGGCCGCCGCCAGCACGAGGGCGGACGGGAGCGCGACCGGTACCGGAGGGCACACGTCCGGCGCCCGGCCCCGCCGTCACCCGGATACGGATCCGGGTACGGCTACGGGCGGCGCGTACGGACGCGGCACACCGAGGCGTCCCGCCGCTGGGGCGGTCGCCGGAGTTTCAGCTGCCGAGGAGGGAAGGGGGCGCGCGGGTACGGGTGGAGTCACCGTCCCGGCACGGCGGCGCGCGCTCCCGCCGGGGGCCGACGGGCTCGTGTCCGGTCGGCTGGGCGGGGCATCCGGCGTGTACGGGCCCCGGGGCCGCGAACGGCGGTCCGGCGGGGCGCTCACCGGTATCCGTGGCCACCACGGCCGCGGTGGCGGTCAACGCCGTACGGCGGGGATCCGGCCGGGCCGCCGAGTGGCGCTGCGGCCCCTCGTAGCGCACGGGGGAGGCCGGGGTGGCCGCCACGCCCGTCGCGACGGGCGGTCCGGAGACCGGAGTTCCGCCGGTGAACACGGCCAGCAGGGCCCAGACTCCGAGCAGGACCGCCGAGAGCAGCGCCGGGAATGCCGCGCGTACCCGCTGCCGCATACCGACCCCCTCCCGGTCGTGGACCTTCCGCCGGGGACAGCCTAGCCCGTGCCCCCGCGACCCGGTCCGGAACCCGGACCGCCGGCCGGGCCGGTGGTCCCCCGCCGGCGGAGGACCACCGGCCCGACCGGGCGGCGGCGGTGGGGGACCGGTCAGACACCGGGCCGGAACGGCAGGGCGGGGACGGGCCGGCCGTCCCCGCCCGGACCGGTACCGGCGGCGGAAGCGATGAGCGCCGTCACGGTCGCCGGGCCCGGGTCACGGCCTGGGCCGTAGGGGCCGGGAGGCACCGCTGTGGGGGGACGGACACTCGGGTCGGCACTGCTTCCTCCCGGTGGGGTCAGGGCCCGTTGGGGGGCGGGCCCTCGGTGCGCGCCGGCGGACGGGAACCCGGGGACTCATCCGGGTCATGCTCCTGTCAACCGGCGCGTAGGAAGCCTGCCCCCCGTGCCGCCACCGGAACAAGAACATCTTTTGGCCGGGCCCGGGGCGCGGGGGAGGTGTTCCTTACGGACCCGGAAAGGGGCGGCCGGGCCGCCGGGAGGGCCGTCCTTCGGCCGCGCCGCCGCGGTCGGCGGCGGAAGGCGTTCCGCTGATCGTCCGTTCAGTGCCGCGCGGGCTCCGTCGCGGATCGCCGCCGGGCGGTCTGTTCGAGCGGCGGCGCCGGATTCCGCGCCCTTACGGCCCGGAGTAATCGAACAGAATCCGTCGTGCGGTGAATTGACGGTACGTCGTGTCTTTCCGGGCCGTTTCGGCGGGACGAGGCGCCCGGGCACCGCTCCGGCGGTCGACGACGCCCGCCTGACCTGCTATTCCCTTGCCGCCCGTGGTTCCGTAGCGGGATCCGGCGGGCCGGGTGCGTCTCACCTCGGTACGGCCGGGCCCGGGGATATCGCCGGATTCACTCCATGTAAGAGGCTGGCCGAAAAGCATCGCCGTTCGGGCGGAGGGTGCCCCGGAATCGGGAGCCGGAAGCCCGAAGCCGTCCTTGTCGCCGTCTCACCGGGTCACCGGAGCCTCCTGGTGCGGGTGGTCAGGCGCGCGCCGATCCGGTCCAGCCATACGTCCTGGTCGTCGGCGAGCGGGTGCTCCAGGGGCAGCGGCAGGAACCGGCAGGCGACGACGAGCCCGGCGTCGGTTCCCGCGCCCCGGACCCGGTGCTCCCACGCGTCGGGCGTCCCGGCGGGCGCCCGGAGACGGAAGAAGGCGGTCCGCCGGGGCGCGCCGGTGTGGGGATGCGGTCCGTCCTCCACGGCGATCTCCCGGACCACCGGGGCCGTGAGCGGCCCGGTCTCCTCGGCGACCTCGCGGAGGACCGCCGCCTCCCGCTCCTCGCCGGGCGCGATGCCCCCGGCCGGGACCTGGGTCCCGGCCTCGGGCATGCCGGCGTGGTCGAACACCAGCAGCTCGGGCACGGACCGGTACCGGATCACCTGCCCGGCGACACGAAGGCGTGGACTCGTCATCCCGGCATTCTCCGGCACTCCCGGATCCCGCCCCCGGCTCCGCCACTGCCTGTTCCGATGGCCGGTCAACTCCGGTCCCGGCCATCCGGGTCGGTGCGAAAGGCCCGGCCGGCGGCCCCCGGGGGCGTAACGAGAATATGTTTGCCGCCTCTCCCGGCGGTCGGATAATGTCACGGCCGTGACTACCGGGTCGGCCATACGCCGCGATCACAAGGGTTGCCCGGCCTCCGAGTGAGGCCGTGGCGGGCACGCGCCCCGCCCTCAGCTCTTCTTCCTCTTGTATTCCCACCGCCCCCGCGACGGGCGCGGACCGGCCGTGCCCGGACCGTGCGGACCGCCGGGGCGTCCCGCACCGCACACGGAAGAAGCGCATGCCCAACGAGTTCAATACGAAGATCATCGAAGAGTTCCGGGCCAACCGGGGCAGGGTCGGCGGCCCCTTCGAAGGCGCCCGCCTGCTGCTGCTGACCACCACCGGAGCCCGCAGCGGCAACCGGCACACCACCCCTGTCGCCTATCTGCCCGACGGCGACGGCCGGGTACTGGTCATCGCCTCGGCCGCCGGAGCCGCCCGCCACCCGGCCTGGTACCACAATCTCGTCGCCAACCCCCGGGTCACCGTGGAGAACGGCGTCTTCACCTACGACGCCGAGGCCGTCGTCCTGCGCGGCGAGGCACGCGACCTGGCCTGGGCCCGTGCGGCGGAGACCGACGACGGCTGGGCCGAGTACCAGGCCCGGACCGCCCGGGAGATCCCCGTCGTCGTCCTCGACGCGATCGAGGACGGCCCGCCGAACGTCTCCGGTGAGACCGACTTCGGCGGCGTCCTCACCCGGATCCACGACGGACTGCGGCGTGAGATCGGCCTGATCCGCGAGGAGGTCGCCGCCTCCGGCAGCAGCCTCGGCGTCCAGCTGAGGACGAACTGCCTGACCCTCTGCGCCGGACTGCACAACCATCACACCGGCGAGGACCAGGGGATGTTCCCGATGATCGCCGACCAGTTCCCGGCCATGGCCCCGGTCGTCGCCCGGCTCGCCGCCGAGCACGAGAAGATCGCCGCCCTGCTGGAGGAGCTGCGGCGGACCGTCACCGCCGAGAACCCCGACCCCCGGGCCACCCTCGCCGAGGTCGACCGGCTCGCCGCCGAGCTGGAGGCCCATCTGGCCTACGAGGAAGAGCAGTTGATCCCCCTCTTCGCCCAGTAGCCGGCCGACCGGTACGCACCCCGCCCCGGGGGGCGTACCGGCCCGCCCGGCGGGCCGCCGTACGGCGCCGTACGCCGGACGGGGCGCCGAGGCGCGGGGAACCGCGCGCCCGGCCCGTACCGGCAGGGGACCGGCGCCCGGCCGTGCCTGGTACGCCACCGGGTCACCGGCCCCGGACACCACCGTCCTCCGCGTACGCCTCCAGCGCCTCCAGCACCGGACGGACCCCGTCCTCCCGGGCCAGCAGGGCCGCGAGGGACCGGGCGCGGATCCGCGGCCCCTCGTCGCCCGTGGCCCGGCGCAGCGCCGAGGCGAGCGCCGGAACCGTCAGCCGCCGCAGCGGTACGGGCGCGGGCGCGACCCCCAGCGCCGTCAACCGGGCCGCCCAGAACGACTGGTCGAACTGGACCGGCACGGGCACGGCGGGCACCCCCGCCCGCAGCCCGGCCGCCGTCGTCCCGGCACCGCAGGCATGGACCACCGCCGCCATCCGCGGGAACAGCGCTTCATGCGGCATCTCGCCGATGGTCAGCATGTCGTCGCCGTCGGCCCGCAGGCCCGCCCAGCCGGACTGGATCACCCCGCGCAGCCCCGCCGCCCGCAGCGCCCCGGTCACGATCGCGCTCACCCGGGCGGGATCGGCCACGGTCGCACTCCCGAGTCCCACGTAGACCGGTGCGGGGCCCGCCGCCAGAAAGCCGGTCAGCTCGGCCGGCAGGGCGTACCCGGGAGGGCCGTACGGCCACCAGTAGCCCGCGACCCGCAGGCCGGGCCGCCAGTCCGCGGGCCGGGGCACGACCCGCTCGCTGAAGCCGTGCAGCACCGGCCAGTCGCCGCCCTCCCGGGCCCGCCGGGCACCCCGGTCACCCGTCGGCGGCAGCCCGAGCCGGGCCCGCGCGTCCCGTACGGCATCGGTGAAGACGGCGTCCACGGCCGCGTTCACCGCCCGGGCCGCCAGCCGGTTCACCGGCCGCCCCCAGGACCCCGGCCCGGCCATCGGCGGCGCGAACTCCCCGGTGACCGCGTGCGGCTGGAGATAGACCCCGAGGGACGGCAGCCGCAGCCCCTCGGCGATCGCCAGACCCAGCGGGGCGACCGCCGCCGACAGCAGCAGTACGTCGCTCTCCTCGGCCGCCGCGATCAGACCGTCCGTCAGATCCCCGGCGACCGAACGTGCCAGGGCCACCATCCGCAGCAGCTTCCCGGCATGCGTACCACTGCGGTGCAGCCCCCGCCCGGCCACGGAATCCAGCTCGGCCCGGGGATCGACGGGAAGCGCGTGGAACCCCAGCCCGGCCGCGTCCGCCAGCGGTGCGAACCGCCCGTGCGTCACCAGGGTCACTTGGTGCCCGGCCTTCGCCAGCCCGTGTCCGAGCCCGGTATAGGGGGCCGCATCACCCCGTGATCCCGCCGTCATCACCGCCACGCGCATGATCGGCAGTATGCCGCCCGGTACGAGGCCCGGGGCCGCGGCGCGGCGGGATCCGGCCGCCACCCGGCCCCCGGCGCCCTGTTCGAACACACCGGGACCCCGCCGACGGCGATCCGGCCCCCCGGCCGGACCGCCCCGTCCGCTGAACGGCGCCGCAACGGTACAGCGGCCCGGGCCGCCCCCGTACCGTCGTGGACGCCTTCAGGCCAACGGCCGGTACGCCCCCGACGGCCGCCGCTCACTCCGGGACGGCGCCGCGCCCACCGGCCCGGCCGCGTACCGCGAAACCGGCCGCCGCCACCGCGTACACCGACGCGAAGAGCGCGAACAGCACACCGTGGCCGGTGAATCCGGCCGCCGCGCCGTACACCCCGTACACGACCAGCGTCGACGCCTCGGCCCCCAGCCCCGCCAGCGATGTCACCGTCGCCCTGGCCGAACCGGGGAGCGCGTCCTGGAGCCGGGCGTCCGCGACCACGTCGATCAGCTGGAACACCAGGAACGCGGGGGCCAGCAGGACGAATCCGGCGGGTGTCCCCGACAGCCCGCCCGCCGCGAGGAGCACCGACGCCGCCCCCAGCAGGGCCGCCGCCCGGACCGGCGCGATGCCCCCGGCGCGCGAGGCCAGCACTCCGCCGATCGCCACCCCCGCGTAGACGCAGAGCACCAGCAGCGGTACGTCCCGGATCGCCGCCCCGGTCGCCGCCGCCAGCAGCGGCACGTACTCGTCGAGCGCCCCCCAGACGCTGGTCACCACCACCACCGTCAGCAGCGCTGACCGGACGGCGGGCACCCGCCGCACCTCTCCGAGCCCGGACCGCAGCGTCGCCTGGTAGCCGCGGCCCTCCCCCTCGTCCCCGGCCGCCGCCCGGCTCTCCCGGTGCTCGGGCAACCCCGCCGCGACCAGCGCGCACAGCACGCACACCGCCGTACTCGCCAACCCCAGTGCCGGGAAGCCGCCCACCGCGAACACCGGCGTCGCCAACGCGGTCGCCACCGCCGTCGCCAGCGTCAGCACGGCGGCGGTCCGCCCCATCAGCCCCGGGTAGCGCGCGGATTCGCCCAGCCGCTCCAACTCCTCGTACACCAGCGCCTCCAGCGCGCCCGAACCCAGCGCGCCGCCCAGACCCCAGAGCACGAAACCCGCCGCGAACGCCGGATACGACGGCAGCAGCGTCCACAGCGCGAACCCGGCGCCCGTCATCAGCGCCCCGACGACCAGCGGCAGCCGCCGCGACACCGTGTCCGCCCACACCCCCGACGGCACCTCCGCCAGCAGTCCGGTGAGCGACCAGAGGACGAAGAGGGACGAGATCTCGGCGGTGTCCAGACCGTGTTCGGCGAAGAGCAGGGCATAGACCGGATAGAGCAGAACCAGGTCCTTCAGCCCGGCATAGGCGTACAGCCGCAGCTCCAGGCGGCGCACCGCGCGCGAGGGCGGCGGAGCGGCACCGGGGCGGCCGGAAACGGACCGGACGGAGGAGAAGAGGGGCATACGGAGACTCCGGAGGCGTGTGACGGGCGTCGGACGGCACGGGCAAGCCCCGCGGGTGGTCCGCGGTCACACACTCCGGCCGCCGCACCGGCACGTCCCGGTCCGGACGGAGGACCCTCAGTGGAGGATCAATGTCGTCGTCTCATCCCGCCACTCTACGGCCCGGCGGTACGACCGGGCCCGCGCGAGGGCCCCGATGGCCGCCGAGGCGGTCGGATCATATGACCGGACGGCCCGCCCCCGGATGGTCCGGCCGGTCATACGAACAGGCCGTCAGCCGGGGGAGACCGCCCCCGCGACCGCCTCGGCCCCCGCCCGCTCCACCGTCGTCTCCGCCCAGACCCGCTTGCCCCCGGCGAACGGCAGCGACCCCGAATCCGACGCCAGCGCCCCCACGATCAGCAGCCCCCGGCCGCCCGTCGCCTCCAGATCGAGCGACGCCGACCGCACCGGCCCGCGCGGCGACGCGTCGTTCACCCCGATCCGCAACCGCTCCCCGCTCAGCGTCAGATCCAGCCGGATCCGCCCCCGGGTATGCGTCACGGCATTGGTCACCAGCTCGGAGACGATCAGCAGCGAGACATCCACCTCACCCGTCACACCCCACGTCCGCAGCGTCCGCTCGGTGAAACGCCGGGCGTGCACCACCGCGTCCGGCAGCCGCCACACCGGCCAGCGGGCCCGCAACGGCCGCCCGGCCGTACCGTCGTACCGCAGCAGCAACAGCGCCACATCGTCGTCCCGGCGCTCAGCGTTCGCCAGCAACTCGTCGGCCGTCCGCCCCAGATCCACCGGATCCGCCGCCGACAGCAGCGCCCGCAGCCGCGCCATCCCCTCGTCCAGCGGCAGCCGCGCCGACTCCACCAGACCGTCCGTCAGCAGCGTGAGCACCGTCCCCGGCTCCAACACGGCCTCCGTCATCGGATACCGCGCCTCCGGAAGCACCCCCAGCGGCGGCCCGCCGCGGACCTCGACCTCCTCCGCTGCCCCGTCCGGACGCCGCAGTACCGGCGACGTATGCCCGGCCCGGACCAGCAGCGCCGAACCCTGCTCCAGATCGAGGTCCACATAGCAGCAGGTGGCGAAGAGATCGGTCTCCATCCCGGTGAGCAGCCGGTTCGCCAGCCCCAGCACCACATCGGGCGGATGCCCCTCGACCGCGTACGCCCGGATCGCCGTCCGCATCTGCCCCATGATCGTGGCGGCCTCCGCACTGTGCCCCTGCACATCGCCGATGACCAGCGCCACCCGGTGATCCGGCAGCGGTATCACGTCGTACCAGTCGCCGCCGACCTCCAGACCCACCGTGGCCGGCAGATAACGCGCCACGGCACTCCCGCCCGGCAGCTCCGGCAGCTTCCTCGGCAGCAGACTCCGCTGCAGGGTACGCGCCAGCTCGGCCCGCGCGTCGAGGGCGTGCGCCCGCGTCAGCGCCCGGCCCACCAGACTCGCCGTCGCCGTCAGCAGAGACCTTTCCTCCGGGACGAAACGATGTTCCTCGTCCCACCCCACCAGACACACCCCGACCACCCGGCCGTCGGCCTGCAACGGCAGTACGGCGAGACCGCCGGGCCCGATGTCCAGCAGCCCCGGCTCCAGATCGGCGCCCGGCAGCCAGGCCGTGACCGTACCGTCGCGCAGCGCCCGCCGCAGCGTCGGCAGCTCGTTACTGGGGGCGTCGGGCCACTCCGAACGCCACTCCGAGCGCCACAGATCGGGCCACGAGTCCGGCTCCGGCGGATCGAGCAGGGTGACGATCAGCCGCTCCGCCTCCACCTCCGCCACCGCGACCCGGGTCGCCCCCAGCGGATCCCGGAGCGCCGCCGCCACCGTCTCACTGACCTCCCGGACCGTCGTCGCCCCCGCCAGCTCCGCCGACAGCCGCTGCACCCGCGACACCTCGTCGGCGCTGGGCCGCAGATATGAGGCGTCCGCCACCACACCCAGCATCCGGCCCCGGGCGCCGTCGCCCGCCGGAAGGATCCGGCAGCGCAGCCCCAGCCACCGCAGCTCACCGCTGAGACATCGGACCCGGAAGGCGAGCTGATGCTCCGAAGACGCCCCCTGCCCCGGCTCCACCACCGACATCAGCGCCGGTACGTCGTCGGGTACGGCACAGGCGACCAGGGTCGTCGCCCGCCCGTCGAACTCCCCGGGCGGCAGCCCCAGCAGATCGAGCATCTGCTCGTCCGCGGTCATCGCCCCGGTGTCGAGATCGACGGAGAAGGACCCGCTGCGCGGCGGCACCAGACCGGTGCCCCCGTCCGGCACCGGCCCGCCCCGGCGCACCAGCCGCGACTGGGACGCCTCGACCCGGGCCGCGACCTGGTCCGCGTACAGCTCCAGCAGCAACCGCCGGTCGGCGTCGAACCCCTCGGGCACCACCCCGGCCACGACCAGACAGCCGCGCCGCCCGCCGTGCCCGCCGAGCGGCAGCACCGCCAGCGCCGTTCCGTCGGGCCAGAGCTTGACCCGGTCCCGCAGCCCGTCGCCTGGCGTCTCCGATAAGGAGGAGTCAGGACCGCCGTCCCCGGCGGAGTCGTCGGCGGTACGGGCGGCGAGCGCGGCGGGGCCGAGCCAGTCGGGTCTGCCGGTCCGGAACGTCTCGGCCACGGGCGAACGTCCGGCCAGCGGAAACACCGAGGGCATCCCGTACCCGGCACCCGCCGCCTCGGCCGACTCGGCGAGGACCAGCCGGTCCCCGTCCTCGCCCAGCAGATACACGGCCGCGCACCCGGCCCCGCAGAACGCAAAGTCTTGCCTGGTCAAGGCCCGTATCGCCCCCAAAGCCACGGCCTGCACAGTGCCACGGCCCCCGCCGTGGCCGCCCACTCTATGGTGCCCGCCCCACCCTGGGGGAGTGTTGTCCTGGCGAATCCCGGCCTTCACGAACCGGCCGCGCCGGGTGCCGGTGGGGGGCGCGGTCGGGACTCCCGCGGTGGAGGCACTGTCCCCTTGCCCGGAGGACGCCCTCTTCCTGTGGGCGATGCGGGGGAGAGGGGCGCGGGGAACCGCGCGACCAGCCACCGACGGCGCGCGGACCGCCGACAACGCCCGGTCGCCGGGCGAGGTGGGCCGGTACCCCGGCGGGCCGAGGCACTGGGGTCCCCCATCGCCGGAGGCGTAGCGGCGGAACCCCGAGTCCAGCCCGCTACGACCGGCAGCCGGCCGACGGCGGACACGGCCTCCGGGACCGCCCCCGCCCCCGACACCCCCGCGTCAGAGCCGCCCCCGCCGCCGTTCTCCCAGGATGAGCAGCCCGAGATACGCGCCGCCGATCGCCATCGTGTAGATCCCGACCGGCAGATTCTCGAAGAGCGGCAGCTGCTGCGCGCACAGATCCGCGACCACCAGCAGCAACGCCCCCGTCACCCCCGACAGCAGCAGATGCGGCCCGGGCAGCCGGGTCAGCCGCTTGGCGACCTGCGGCGCGGTCAGGGCGATGAACGCGATCGGCCCCGCCACGGCGACCGCCCCCGCCGCGAGCACGATCGCCAGGACCACGGCGCAGGTCTTGGCGCGCCGGGGCTCGGCCCCCAGCCCCTGGGCGATGTCGTCGCCCATCTCGCCCGCGCCCAGCGGCCGGGCGAGCAGCAGCAGCGGCACCGCGGCCACCAGCAGGACCAGCCCGATGGTCGTCGCGTCCTCCCAGGAGCGGGACGACAGACTCCCGTTGATGTACGCCGTCAGCGCCGAAGCGTTGTCGCGCTCCATCGCGTAGACGACGTACTGCGTCGCGGCCTGGCAGATCGCCGCGACGCCGATACCCGCGACGACCAGCCGCCCCGGATTGCGGAACCCGGTACCCGTCGACAGATAGACCAGCACCATCGCGAGTACGGCCCCGACGAGCGCCCCGACCGGAACCGGCACGGTCCCGGTGAGGAAGAGCGCGGCCGCCGATGCGCCCGCCCCCGCCCCCGCGGCCACGCCGATCACATCCGGGCTGCCCAGCGGGTTACGGGTCGCGGACTGGAACAGCGCTCCGGAGAGCCCGAGGGCGCAGCCGGTGCCGAGGGCGACCACCAGCCGGGGCCCGCGCAGCCGCTCGAGGACGAACGCGTCCCGGCCCTCGGCGCCGCCGGAGAGCGCCGTACCGAGTTCGGCGAGCGGGATCCCGAGCCGTCCCAGGGTCAGGGTCGCCGCCGAGGCCACCACGGTCAGCACGAGCAGCCCGAGGGCCACGACGACGGCGCGCGGCCGGACGGCTACGGCCACCGGCCCCACCCGTACCAGCCCCTTCGGCCGCCCGGCCCGCCCCCGGGGGCCGCCGGGGCCCGCGGCCGCCCGGCCGCCCGCCGTACCGGCACCCCGTACCGGAACCTCCCGTACGGTCATGCGTTCCCCCTCATCCGGCGGACCGCGACGAGCAGTGCGGGCGCGCCGATGAACGCGGTCACGACCCCGACCATCAGCTCCTGCGGCCGCATCACGACCCGCCCCACGACATCCGCGAAGAGCAGCAGCGTCGGACCCGCGACACAGGCGAAGACGATCTGGTGCCGGAAGTCGACCCCGACGACGGCCCGGACGACATGCGGCACGGCGAGCCCGATGAATCCGATCGGCCCGACGGCCGCGGTCGCCGACGCGCTCAGCAGCGTCGCCGCGATCAGCCCGCCGGAGCGCACCAGCCACGGACGGGCGCCGAGGGCCGCCGCCGTGGCGTCGCCGAGGGCGAGCGCGTTCAGCCCGCGGGCCAGCACCACCGCCAGCAGCAGCCCGGTGGTCGCGAACGGCACCATCGCCCAGAAGACGTCGAAGTCCCGGCCCCCGAGCGCGCCGACCACCCAGTAGCGGTAGCTGTCGAAGACCTGCGGCTCGGTCAGGGTCACGGCCTGGATATAGGCCATCAGTACGGCGGTGAGCACCGCGCCCGCCAGGACCAGCCGGACCTGGCTCCGCCCGGAGCCCCCCGATCCGATGACCAGCACCAGCACCCCCGCCGCGAGCGCCCCGGGCAGCGCCCACCACATGGCGGCCGTACTGCCGGTCACGCCCAGGAACGCGGTCGCGGTGACGATGCTCGCCGACGCGCCCGCGTTGATACCCAGCAGCCCGGGCTCGGCGAGGGCGTTCCGGGTGACGCCCTGCATCAGGGTGCCCGCGACGGCGAGCGCGAGACCCGCCAGAACGGCGAGCGCCGTCCGCGGATAGCGGCTCTCGACGACCGCCGTGACCTGGGCGTCGGCCGTGCCCGACAACACGTCGACGACCTCCCCGAAGGAGGTCGTACGGCTGCCGAACATCACACTGGCGAAGAGCGCGAGGGCGAGCAGCACCAGCCCCGCGGACATACCGGCAACGACCCGCCGGGCGGCGCCCCCCTCTCGGGAGGCGCCGCCCGGCGGGGCCGATGAGATCGTGGCCATGGTGGTGGCGCGGCCCTACTTCTTCGCGGCGGCGACGGCCTTGTCGATCAGCGGCAGATACCGGTCGATCGTCCAGGGCACGGTCAGCGGGTTGATGATGGAGGAAGCCGTCACGAAGGAGTTGTTGTCACCGACGACGACGGCGCCCTTCTTGACCGCGGGGATACCCGCGTACAGCGGCTGCTTCTCGATCTCCTGGCGGTTCTTCTCGTCCGTGTAGAAGGTGAAGAGCAGATCGCTGTCCTTCAGCTTGCCCGCGTTCTCCAGACCGATCAGCGCCGAGTCGGTGCCCTTGGTCTCCGGGAACTGGTTCACCACCGGGTCGACGGTCAGACCGAGCGACGAGACCATCTTGACCCGCTGCTCCTCCGGCTTGAACACACCGAGGGTGCCGGGGCCCGTGTTGTAGACGTACGAGAACTTCAGGTCCTTGTACTGGGGACGGGTGGCCGCCGCGTCGGCGAGCTGCTTCTCGATCGTCGAGATCAGCTTCTTCGACTCCCCGGGCTTGCCCATCGCCTTGGAGATGATCTCGATCTGCTGGTCCCAGTTCGTGCTCCACGGCAGGTCCGGATAGGCGACCGTGGGCGCGATGTCCTTGAGGACGTCGTACTGCTTCTGCGTGATACCCGACCAGGGGGCCAGGATCAGGTCCGGGTCCAGCTCCAGGATCGCCTCGGTGTCCAGCTCCTCGCCGCCCGTGAACTGCTTGGGCAGCTTGTCGCCCTTCTTGGTCACGGCCTCGTGGATCCAGGGGAGGTAGCCGGTCTTGTCGCTGCCCCACGGGTAGCCCTCGATGCCGACCGGGGTGGTGCCGAGGGCGATCGCGGTCTCCGCCGAACCCTGGCCGAGGGTGACGATCCGCTTCGGCTCCTTCTTGATCTCCGCCGTGCCGAGCGCGCTCTTGATCGAGACGGGGAACGCGCCGCCGCCCTTCTCCGAGGAAGCGGCGGAGTCCTTCTTCTCGCCGTCGCTGTCCTTCGAGCAACCGCCGACGGTGAGGACGACGGCGGCGGCCGTGGCCGCGGCGGCGAGCGCGCGGCGGCGCACGCGGATGAACCCGAGCATGGATGTTCCTCAAAGTGTTGGCTGTGGAGCGTGAAGCGCGAACGGCGCCGGTCCGACAGGAGGCGTGTTCGAGTTAGGCAAGCCTAAGCTAAGGCTGTCTTGATGTTCAACTCTGGCCGAAAATCGTCGCCGCCACTCCGTCGGCGGACGGCTCGGCCGACCCGGTCCGCGACCCCGTCTCCCCGGCCCCGTACGGGTTCCGCGCAGGTCCCGTACGGGCTCCGGTCCGGCTTCGCGCCGACCGTGCGGGGGAGGGCCCCGGCCGGGTGGATCATTCGACCGCGCGGCCCCCGCCCGGTCCCTACGATGGTCGCCGACCGCTCATGCTCTCGACGGACGCGGGTGAGTTCTGAATGCAGACCACGTCGTGGCGGCCGGACGCCATCGACACCACGGTGCCGAGCGTGGCCCGGATGTACGACTACTACCTGGGAGGCAGCGACAACTACGAGGCGGACCGGATCGCCAGTGAGGAGTTGCTGAAGCAGGTGCCGAGTACCCGGGTGCTCGCGGTCAACAACCGGCACTTCCTCCGCCGGGTGGTGAAGGTCCTCGCCCGCGACTACGGCGTACGCCAGTTCGTCGACCACGGCTCGGGGCTCCCCACCCAGGACAACGTCCACCAGATCGCCCAGGCCGTCGACCCCGCGAGCCGGGTCGTCTATGTCGACAACGACCCCATTGTCCTCGCGCACGGCCGCGCCCTGCTCGACGAGAACGAGTACACCGCCGTCATCCAGGCGGATATGCGGGACACCGAGGGGATCCTCGGCCACGAGGAGACCCGGCGGCTGATCGACTTCGACCGGCCCGTCGCCGCCCTCTTCGTCTCCGTACTGCACTGCCTGCCGGACCGCAGCGACCCGGCCGCCCTGCTGCGGCGGGTCGCGCGGCGCCTGGCGCCCGGCAGCTTCCTCGTCGTCTGCCAACTGGTCAGCGACCGGCCCGAGATCCGCGGGTTCGTCACCGACTTCATGGCCGACATCACCGACGGCTCCTGGGGCCGGGTCCGTGAGGCGCACGAGGTCCGGGCCTTCCTCGACGGCTACGAGATCCTCGAACCCGGTCTGGTCGAGGTCTCCACCTGGCGCCCCGACAACGAGCTGGCCCCGGTCCAGCAGAGCGACGAATGGATCGAATGGGGCGGGGTCGCCCGGATCCCCTGACCGCCGACCCGCCGACTCCGTCCGACTGCCGACTGCCTACCGGCCGCCGTCCGGGCCCGTCACCGCGTCCGGACGGCGGACCCGGCAGCGGTCGGCGGCCGCTCAGCGCGCGCCGAGTACGTCGAGCTGTCGGCGCAGTACCCGCGCGGACTCCACCGGGGTCAGCGCGCACGCCCCCAGCCGGTCCAGCATGGTCCGGTACTCCTCGACGACCTTCGGCTTCTGGCTGAAGGTCGAGTCGGTCAGATGCTCGATGTACACCGCGTCCTTCAGATCGCTCAGCGCGAACCGGAGAAACGTCACCCCGGTCCCGATCCCGATCGTCGCCGACACGTCCAGCGGCGCGATCTGGAGGGTGATCCGGGGCCGCTCCATCAGCGCCAGCAGGTGTTCCAGCTGATCCCGCATCACCGCGGGCCCGCCCACGGTCCGCAGCAGGACCGACTCGTCCACGATCGCCCACAGCCGGGGCGCGTCCGGCAGTTCGAGCTGCCGCTGCCGCTCCTGCCGCAACTCCACCCGGCGAGCCGTCTCCCGGGCCGGGCGACGGCCGGGCCCCGCCTTGATCACGGCCTGGGTGTACGCGGGGGTCTGCAGCAGCCCCGGGACGTAGAAGGGCTCGTACGTCCGGATCCGCTCGGCCGCGCCCTCCAGGGCGACCAGCGGGGTGAAGAAGTCCGAGAGCACGTCGCTGAACGAGCGCCACCAGTCCGGCCGGTGCGACTGCTCCACGAGCCGGATGAACTCCCCGACCCGATCCTCGCCCTCGACCTCGTACAACCGGAGCAGTGCCAGGGCGTCCGCCCGCTTGCAGCCGTGCCGGCCCAGTTCGATCCGGCTGGTCTTCGACCGGGAGAAACCGAGCCGGGCGTCCACGTCGGCCGGGTCGAACCCGGCGGCGAGCCGCAGTTCGCGCAGTTTCCCGCCGAGGATCAGCTTGAGTGCCGTGGAGTTCTTCTCGACCGTGCCCAGGGGCCTGAGGAACCACGACTCGTGCGGATCTGCTGATGCCATGGGGTGCTCCTGCGGCGCGGGAAAGTCCTGAACGGTGGAGAAGGGTGGCGAAGGGGGGATAAAGGGGGTCGGAACGGCGGTGGCGGAAAAGGAAAACGGCGAATGGGTGTCGTGCGGCGACCGGGAATCCGGTGGCCGGACGCGAAGGAAAGAATCCCAGTATCCACCATCACCGCCCGCCCGGGCAGGGCCCCCGCAACTCCCGCCCGGGTTCCGCTCAGCCGATGATCGCGTCGAACTCGCCGTCCCGGGCCCCGGCCACGAACGCGGCCAACTCGTCCCGGGTGTAGATCAACGCGGGTCCGTGGGGGTCGCGGGAGTTGCGGACCGCGACCGCGCCCCCGGGGAGAACGGCCAGTTCCACGCAGTTGCCCGTGGCGTTGCTATGGCTGCTCTTCGTCCAGGTGACCGAGGGCAGCGCGTCCGTCCGCATGCCGTTGAAGATCCGTTCCACTGCAAGAGCCCCTCTTCGTACGGGTGTTCTGTCGTCCCACTCTCCAATGCGGGGAATCCTGGATGCAATCCCATCTGCAATTGCATTCGAGGGTATGGCCCGGACATACTCGTCCCCCGAATCGCTGTTGACACCAAGTCGACGAACCGTGTTCAGGGGGACATGAGCCGTGCCGAACCAGCCGCCCGTACCGGTCGGGGGAGGGGAAGCGGGCCCGGTACGCCCGCGCCGCCCGCGCCACCCCACCGGGGACCCCGGCCCCCGTCTCGCGGGATTCGCCGCCTGCGGCCTCGACGGAAAGCCCCCGAACGCCGCCCAGGCCCGCCGCTTCGTCGCCGCCACCCTCGGCGACTGGTCCCTGGACGCCCTGATCCCCGAGGCCCAGCTGATCGTCGGTGAACTCGTCGGCAACGCCGTCCGGCACGCCGTCGATCCCGGCTCGCCCGCGGACGGCGAGTACCCGGTCTGGCTCGGGGTCTTCCTCCGCTCCACCGAACTGGTCTGCGCGGTCGCCGACCCCAGCTCCCGTCCGCCCCGCCCCGCGTCCGCGGGCCGCCCCGGCCCCGGCAGCGGACTCGCCCTGATCGCCGAGGTCAGCGCCGACTGGTCGTGGGAACCGACACCACCCCGCGGCAAGACGGTCTGGGCATCCCTTGCCCTCGCTCCCGCCGCTCCGGGTCGCGTCCGGCCGGCTACCGCGGTCAGGACACCACCGGCAGTACCGCCACGGTGACATTGTCCTGACCGCCCGCGTCGAGCGCGTACCGCACCAGTTCCCTTGCCTCGCCCAATGGCGTCCCCGCCTGCCGGACCCGCGGCAGGCGCGCCGCCGCCAGCCGGGGCGAGTGGCGCCACAACCCGTCCGTGCACAGCACCAGCCGCCCCGCCTCCCGTACCCGCCGCCCCACCACTTCCGGCTCGACCGCCGGGGCGTCCGCCCCCAGCCAGGCCGTCAGCGCCTCGTGCCGTCCGCTGTCGTCCCGGGTCAGCGCCACGACCGGACCCGTGCCGGGAACCCAGTAGGCCCTGCTGTCACCGACGGAGGCGGCGAAGAGCCCCTCGGGCCCCACGGCCCCGACGACACAGGTGGTGGCCGGGGCGGCGCCGGGACCGCCCGCCAGGGCCGTCACCGCACGGCCCGCCCGCAGCAGCGCCGCCCGCAGCGCGAACTCCGGCAGCTCGCCGCCCGTCAGCCGGCGTACCAGCACGGCGACGGCGGTATCGGCGGCCAGGCGGGCGGCGCGTTCCGCGTGCGGCGCCATCGACACCCCGTCGGCCACGACCCCCACGGTCCACTCCCCGGCCGCCCCCGCCGTCGCCAGCGCCAGGGCGTCGGCGTTGATCTCCCGCCGGAGCCCCCGGTCGCCGACGCCCGCCGCACCCGATGCCGTGGTGACCTCCAGCCGGGCGCGGAACGCCGGCCGGGCGTGACCGCAGTCCCAGCAGTGGCCGTCCGGGGCGACGGTGCCGCCGCAGGACGGACACGATCCCCCGGAGGAGGCGGAGGAGGCGGAGGAGGCGGAGGAGGCGGAGGAGGCGGAGGAGGCGGACGGGGGCGGGGAGTCGGCCGGAGGCTGCGGAGGAGGAGTCATCGACGGGACATGATGCCCGGCGGAGGCCCCGGCCGCCCGGTGTTTTCCCCGGTGCGCCGGGCCCTCGCCGCCCCGCCGTGCGGGCTCACCCGAACGGGCCTAAATTTGGGGGAAGCCGTCCCCCTTTCGGCAGGAGGGCCGTCGTGCACCGCTCGTCCTTGCGATTCCGTACCGCCTGTGTCACCGCTGTCGCGGCCGGACTGCTGGCCGTACCCGCGTCCACCGGACTCGCCAACGCGGCGCCCGGGCCCGCGGCCGTCTCCACGGCCTTCGCCCCGGCCCCGTACGCGACCACACCACCGCCGTCCCCCGACGGCTTCCCGGTCCTCGACGCGTCGGTCGCCGAGCAGCTCGACGACGCGATCGGCGACGTACTGCGCGAGACATCGGTACCCGGTGTCACGGTCGGCCTCTGGGCGCCGGGCAAGGGCAGTTACGTCCGCTCCTTCGGCATCGCCGACAAGGCCGACAGCACCCCCATGGAGCCCGACCTGTTCACCCGGATCGGCAGCCTGACGAAGACGTTCACCGTCACCGCCCTGCTGGAACTCGTCGACCGGGGCGACGTCGGACTCGACGACCCGATCGGGAAGTACGTCGACGGGGTCCCCAACGGCGGCATCATCACCCTCCGCCAGCTCGCGGGCATGCGCAGCGGCCTCTTCAACTACTCCATGGACGACGGCTTCTTCAAGGCGCTGACCGCCGACCCGTACCGGCACTTCGGCCCGCAGGAACTGCTCGACTACTCGTTCCGGCATCCGGTGCTGTTCGAGCCCGGGGAGAAGTTCGACTACTCCAACACCAATCTCATCCTGCTCGGCCTGGTGATCGAGAAGGCGGGCGGCCAGCCGCTGAACCGCTTCATCCAGCAGAACGTCCTCGACCCGGCCGGACTGGACGACACCCTCTTCCCCGTCGGCGCGGAGTTCCCCACCCCGCACGCCCACGGGTATACCAACCAGACCGCGACCGGGAAGACCGAGGACGCCACGGACTGGAACCCCTCCTGGGGCTGGGCCGCCGGAGCGATGATCTCGACCCTGGAGGATCTGCGGAGCTGGGCCCACACCCTGGCCACCGGCACCCTGCTGACCCCCGGGACCCAGGACGAGCGGCTGGACTACCAGAGCACCGGAATCGAGGGCACCGGCTACGGCCTCGGCGTCTTCGAAACCGGCGGCTGGGTCGGCCACAACGGATCCCTCCCCGGATACGAGGCCGTCGCCGTCTATCTGCCCGAGGCCCGGGCGACCATGGTGATCACCCTGAACACCGACATCCTCCACGACAACGCCGAACCCTCGACGCTCTTCGCCACCGCGATCACCGAGATCGTCACCCCGGACCATGTCTACGCCCTGCCCAAGACCGGGGACACCGGCTCCTCGTCGTCCCCGGCCGGCGAGTCGCCGTCGAAGTCGCCGTCCGAGTCCGCCCCCGAGCCGCCGTCCGAGTCGCCCGAGTCGCCGTCCCCGACGGACTGACCCGGCCGCCGCCACAGGGCCCGAGCGTCCGCGGCCGTACGAAACCCCACCGGCCCCGGGTCACCCGCCCGGCCGCCCGGACCGCTCCGTCCGCACCCGCATTCGAGCGATCCCGCCCCCGGCACCGGCGTGTGCCGGGGCCCGGCACCCGGCCCCGCCCCACAGTACGGACATGCCATACGAGACCCCGGCCGTGGGCCGCCGCAGACTGCTCCTGATGGCGCCCGCCGCCGCGGCCGCCGCGACCACCGCCGACCCCGCCGGGGCCGCCCCGCGACACACCACCGGATCCCCCGGCCACCCCGGCGCCGACGCCCGCGCCGCCCGGATCGACGTACACCACCACTACACGGCCCCCGCCTGGCTCGCCTGGGCCGAACGCGCCGGACTGGTGGACCCCGCCCAACTGCCCTGGTGGACCCGGTGGGACCTCGATACGACCCTCGCCCTGATGGACCGCGCGGGCATCGCCAAGGCCGTCGTCAGCCCCGCGATGCCGGTCCGCGGCTTCACCTCCCCGGCCCAGCGCCGGGAGAGCGTCGCCGTCGCCCTCGACGCCGCCGCCGAACTCACCGCCGCCCACCCCGACCGGTTCGCCTTCTTCACCCCGGTCTTCCCCGACGACCCGGAGACCTCCCGCTGGTCCATCGCCCGCGGCCTCGACGAACTCGGCGCCGTCGGCGTCCAGACCCGCGCCAACACCCGCGGCGTCTATCTCGGCGACCCCTCCCACGACCGGCTCCTCGCCGAACTGGACGAACGCTCGGCCGTGATCAACACCCATCCGCACGAACTCCCCGGCACCGACCCCGCCAGGCCCGCCGTCCCCGGCATCCCCGCCTTCTACTGCGACTTCCCCCTCGACACCACCCGCGCCGCCGTCAACCTCGTCCTCAACGGCACACTCGACCGCTACCCCCGGCTCTCCTTCGTCCTCCCGCACGGCGGCGGTTTCCTCCCCTTCATCGCCACACGCATGGAGGCCTTCGCCCACTTCCTCACCCCGAAGACCGACGCCGCCCGGGTCCGCGACTATCTGCACCGCTTCTACTACGACACCGCGGCACCTCTCGGCGAACCCGCCGCATCCGCCCTGCTCGCCGTCGCCGACCCCACCCGGATCCTCTACGGCAGCGACTGGCCCGCCAGCCCGGCCGCCACCATCACCGACATCGCCGGACCGGCACTCGACCGGGACAGCGGACTCACCCTCCTCCAGCGCCGCCGGATCAACCGCGACAACGCTCTGCGGCTGATGCCCGCCCTCGCCGACCACCCCCGTACCCCCGGCCGCTGAAACCCCGCCGGGCCGGCTCCTCGCCCGCCGCCCGGCCGCCCGGCGGCGGCCACGGCGTCCCCGCGGCCCGGCGCGGGGCGGGGGCGTCGCGCTCCCTCAAACCTCCGGCCGCGGGGGAGCGGCGGGCGGCGGCCCCAGCGTCGTCGTCCCCGGCGCCGCCCGGTACCCGAGACCCGTACGGTACGCGTCCATCGCCGCCTCCACCCGGCCCGTACGGCGCAGCAGATCCCCCAGCAACCGGCAGAGATCCGCCAGATCGCCACTGGCACCGCTGCGCTCCAGCAGCGCCAGCGCCTTCACATAGTGCTCCTCCGCCGCCTCGACGTCACCGCGTTCCTCCGCGATCAGCCCCAGCAGCCGGTGCGCCCCGCCCGCGTGCACCGCGCCGTGCCGGTCGTCCAGCCGCAGCAGGGTCCCCGCGACCTCCGCCGCCTGCTCGTAACGGCCCATCCGCCGCAGCACATCGGCCAGCTCCACCTCCACCTGCGCGGTGAACAGCGCCGCCCGCCGCGCGCTGAGCATGTCCCTGGCCGTCCGCAACTCCTGCTCCGCCAGGGCCAGTTCCCCGCCCTGCGCATGGACGTAGCCGCGCATCCAGTGGCAGTGCGCCAGATCCGTCCCCAGCCGCAACTGCCGGTAGATCGTCTGCGCCTTCGCCAGCGACGCGTCCGCGTCCGCGATCCGGCCCTCGGCGAGAAACGTCCGCGCCACCTGCCGGTGCATCCCCGCCACCAGCGCCGGATCGCTCACCCTCGGCGCCAGCGACAGCGCCAGCTCCGCCGCGTGCGCGGCCCGGGCGTGCGCCCCCATGTCGATATACGGCCCGATGACCGCCGCGTACAGCAGAACCAGCGCCTCCGGATCCGCCAGCCCGCTCTTGCCCAGCTCCTCGATCGCCGACTCCAGCAGATAACAGGCGTACCGCAGCTCCCCGGCGAGCAGATGCGCCACCGCGCGCCCCCGGACCGCGCGGGCCCGCCGCGGCAGCGGCGCGTCGGCCAGCAGCCCCTCCGCCTCCTCGAAACACCCGAGGGCCCGCTCCAGATCACCGGTCTCCAGCGCGCAGTCACCACGCCCCAGCAGCGCCTCGGCCCGCTCCGCCGCCAGCTCCAGCCGCCCGGCCTCCGCCGCCAGCCGCTCGAACAGCTCCGCCGCGTCCACCGCCGAGCCGGTCGCCAGTTCCCGCTGGGCGTCGGTGAGGGCGAGCCTCAGCTCCGTCGCCAGCCGCGCGGGCCGCCCGGTCGTCAGCTCCTCGACCGAGGTGCCCAGCCGTCCGGCCAGAAACCGCAGCGCCGCCTCGGACGGCCTGACCCGCCCCGCCTCGACGGTGGAGATATACGCCGGGGTGTACGAGGGCTCGGCCAACTGACGCTGGGTCAGACCCAATTGTTTACGGAGCCGCTGTACCCGGCGGCCGATCCCGTCCTGGTCGTCCATCGAACCGCCCTGCACGTCGAACCCCCCTGATCGCTCGGACTCCCAGTATCCGTCGTCGGCGACCATTGCGCGGGCCGTCAGCGGAGCCCTAGCTTAAGCGTGCCGATCATCGGATTTAACGCGTTGCTTAATTTCCTCAGGGGAGGGGCCCCATGCCCTCGTTCATCAGACGCGGAGCCATGACGGCGGCCGGAGTGGCCGCCGCCGTCACCGCCGCCCTCGCCATCGCGCCGGGTGGCGCCGTCGCGGCCGACGGACCGACCGTACCCCCGCGGGTGGAAGTGGAGATACCCGGCCCGGAACGGGGCACCGCCGCCGGTTCCGGCCATACCCTCGTACCGGCCGACGGCCGCGACCGCCCGGCCCCCCGGCTCTCGGCCGCCGAGACCGCCGCCGACGGCCGGGTCACCCGGCTCGCCGGTACCGGCTCCACCGACGACCGGCTCGACATCGTCGTCCTCGGCGACGGCTACACCGCCGCCGAACTGCCCCGATTCCACGAAGACGCCCGCAAGATCTGGGAACAGACCGCCGCCGTCGAGCCGTACACCACCTACCGCGGCCTCTTCAACGTCTGGGCCGTCGACGCCGTCTCCAACGAATCGGGTGTCACCGGCGACCCGGACCGGGCCACCGTCCGCGACACCGCCATCGGCTCCTACTTCTGGTGCGCCGACATCGAGCGCCTCCTCTGCGTCGACCAGACCAAGGTCGACCGCTACGCCGCCAAGGCACCCGAGGCCGACCTCGTCGTCGTCCTCGCCAACAGCGCCAAGTACGGCGGCGCCGGCTACAACGAGCCCAGCCAGAGCCTCGGCTACGAGGGCATCGCCACCGCCTCCGCGGGCAACCCGCGGTCCGGGCTCGTCGCCATCCACGAGACCGGGCACTCCCTCGGCAAACTCGCCGACGAGTACTTCTACCCCGGCTACCCCGGCTACGAGCAGTACACCGGCCCCGAACCCGGCGACGTCAACATCTCCACCCTCGGCACCGACGCCATCGCCGCCCAGCGCGTCAAGTGGCACCGCTGGCTGGGCGAGCCGTCTCCCGACGGCGGCACCGTCGGCGCCTACGAAGGCGGCGGCTACTTCGTCAAGGGCCTCAACCGGCCCACCGGCAACTCGATGATGCGCTCGGTCGACAAGCCGTTCAACCTGCCCGGCACCGAGGCGATGATCGCGGGCTTCTACCGCCACGCCGAGCCCGTCACCGCCGTCACCCCCACCGACCGCGTCCTCCGGCTCCGCCACACCGCCGAGGCCGCCCCGGTCGAACTCGCCCCCGCCGACGGCCGGCAGCTGACCGTCCGCTGGTACCTCGACGGCAAGGAACTGCGCCGGTTCGCCGGCCGCGACCAGGTCAGGATCGCCTCACTGATGCCCCGCCTGCTCGATCTGCGCGCCCACCGGCTGACCGTGAGCGTCGAGGACCGTACCCCCTCGGTCCGGGACCCGAAGATCGCCGCCACCATGAAGGCGTCCGTCACCTGGACCGTACGCCTCTGACCGGCGTGCCGGGACCGGTGATCCCCGACCGGTCCCGCTCCGGCCGGACTTCCCCTACCGGCCCTTCCCCACTGGTGTTCCGTTCCGCGCCGCCCGCCGCCCGGGGCGGGACGGAACACCAGTCCATTCCCGGGCACGCATACGCGCCCGTCCCCACCCCCGGGTAGCGCCACGCCCGTTTCCCCTCCCCGGCCCGTCCCGCTTCCGTACCGTGACCCCCAGTGGCAACGCGGCGGAACGCGCCGCGCACACACGGGGAGGACCGCGTGGACAGGGAAACCCGCCGGGAGCTGGCCGCCGAGATCCACACCGAGCGCGAACGGCTGCTGCCGCTGCGCGCCAGGGCGACCCGAACGACGATCGCCCTGGTCAGACAGAACACCGAGCAGCCACCCGAGCTGGTGCCCTACCTCAATCTCGCCTTCCTCCTCGGCGTCCGCCGCACCCAGGGCCCCGACGCCGTCCTCGCCTTCGCCCTCTCCCTCGCCAACTGGGCCGTCGCCACCGTCGACGAGGTGGCCCGCTATACGGGACGCAGCGCCGAGCAGGTCATCGACCAGTACGAGACCGACATCATGGCCGTCCACGCCGAACCCGACGAGGGCTGAGACCCGGACGCGACCCGGGGGCGACTCGGGCGCGACTCGGGCGGCGCTTGACTTCGAGCGCACTCCAGCAGGAAAGCTCCATGACGAGCCCGTGGGAACACCGCACGGGCCGGGGGCCGCGCCCGGTCGCGCCCCCGCAGAGCCCACTGGAAGCGAAGGCCCCCATGGAGTACCGCCAGATCGGCACCGACCCCGCCACCCGCCGCACCGTGAGCGTGCTCAGCCTGGGCGCGATGCTGTTCGGCACCCGCACCGACGAGCAGACCGCGTTCGCCGTCCTCGACCGCTACGTCGAAGCGGGCGGCACCTTCGTCGACACCTCCAACAACTACGCCTACTGGCTCGACGACAGCCAGGGCGGCGCCAGCGAGCGGCTGCTGGGCCGCTGGCGGCGCAGCCGGGGCGTCGGCGACGAGATCACCATCGCCACCAAGCTCGGCGCCCGCCCGCTCGCCCCGGGCACGGGCTGGATCGACAACGGCGAGGGACTCTCCGCCGAGACCATCAGGACCGCCGCGGAACAGAGCCGCGAACGCCTCGGCATGGAGCGGCTGCCCCTCCTCTACGCCCATGTCGACGACCGGGTCACCCCCGTCACCGAGACCGTCGAGGCATTCGCCGCCCTCGTCGCCGAAGGCACCGTCGGACTCCTCGGCGTCAGCAACCACTGGTCGTGGAAGGTCGAACGGGCCCGTGCCGTCGCCGCCGCGAAGGGACTGCCCGGCTACGAGGTCCTCCAGTACAGCCACAGCTATCTCCGCCGCCGCACCGACATGCCCGACGCCGCGTCCCAGGACGGCCCGTTCGGCGTCGTCGCCGGAGACTTCCTCAGCTACCTCCGCGCCGAGCCGGATCTCGCCATGGTCGCCTACAGCCCGCTCCTCGGCGGCGCCTACAGCCGGGACGACCGCCCCTTCGGCACCGATCTGGACCACCCCGGCACCCGGGCCCGGCTCGCCGCCCTCGACGCGGTGGCCGCCGAGACCGGCGCCACCCGCAACCAAGTCGTCCTGTCCTGGCTGATCGGCGGCGAAATCCCGTTCATCCCCCTGGTCGGCGCGTCGTCCGTGGCCCAGCTGAACGAGAGCCTGGCGGCGGTCGACCTCAGCCTCACCCCCGACCAGCGCACCCGCCTCGACACGGCCTTCTGACCCGGGGCGCGGGGGAGTGGGGAGCCGTAGAGGTCGACCACCTGCGGCGCGCGCCCGGCCCCTACCTCACCCGCATACGTCACCCCACCGCACCCAGCCGCCCGGATTCTCGTCGTCCGTACCCAGTACGGTCGTGGACGCGTCCGCCCCGGTCCGCACCCGCGGCACCCGTGGCCCACCGGCATGCTTGTTGTCGTGTACGGCGAGCAGCTCACCGGATCCGCTCCCCGGGTGCACCTCCGCGATACCGCTGATCCCGGAGGTGATACCCGGGCCGTGGCCACCCATCCGCCGCCGGCCGCGGCCGGCCCGGGAGCCGCGCGGGCCACGGCGACGGTGACGGCGACTGCGCACCGGCCGAAGAACTGAAGGCGTGTCATGCGCCGCACCGTGGGACGGCCCCGGACCGCCCGGGCCACGACAGCCCGCCCGGTCCTCCCAACGGCCCCGACCCGTCACCCGCCCCGCGCCGTCGGCGGAGCCGTGCGGGATCACCGGAGCGGTGCCGTCACACCGGACGGCTCTCCGCCGGAGCCGCCCCGCCCCGCCGGGCAGCGACCGCTCGCGCCGTCGCGGCCACCACGAGCGCCAGCGCCACCAGCGACGCGCTCGACCACAGGGCCGACCGGTAGCCCAGCCCGGCACCGATCGCGGCACCCGCGACCCCGGGACCGATCGCGGCGCCCGCGTTCAGCGCCGCCGTGGCGTACGAACCGCCCAGCGTCGGCGCCTCGGGCGCCGCGTACACGGCCAGGGTGATCAGCGTCGACCCGACCGCGAACGACAGCAGCCCCAGGACCAGCACCAGTACCAGCGCCACCGGCCCGTATCCGGCCGACAGGGCGAAGACGGACCAGCCCGCGAGCAGCCCCGCGCCCCCGGGCACCAGCAGCCGCATCGGACGGCGGTCGGCGGTCCGGCCGCTGACGGTGACCCCGGCGAACGAACCGACACCGAACGCCACCAGCACGACCGGCATCCAGTGCTCGGGGAATCCGGCGACATCCGTCATCACCGGCGCCAGATAGGCGAAGGTGGCGAAGGTGGCCGCGTTCGTCAGGGCCGCCACCGCCAGGGTCACCAGCAGCCGGGGCCGCCGCAGCGCACGCAGCTCGCGCCGGGCGCTCGGTCCCCCGGCACCGTCGACGGCGGCCCCCGCCGAGTCCCGCGTCCCCGCCGTCTCCGACGGGACCGACCGGACGATCGCGAGGACCACGGGCAGACAGATCAGCGCCACCGCCCAGAACGCCGCACGCCAGCCCCACAGCTGACCGAGCACCGCGCCCGCGGGCACACCCGCGACGATGGAGAGGGTGATCCCGGAGATCAGGACCGACACGGCCCGCCCCTTGGCATCGGCGGGCACCAGACCCGTCGCGGTGGCCATCCCGACCGCGATGAAGCCCGCGTTGGCCAGCGCGCCGACCACCCGGGTGGCCAGCAGGACCCCGAAGTCCGAGGTCAGCGCGCCCACGACATGTGCGGCGACGAAGACGGCGAGAAAGACCAGCAGCGCCCGCCGCCGGGGCCAGCGCAGACTCAGTACCGCCATCAGCGGCGCGCCCACGATCATTCCCATGGCGAAGGCCGAGGTCAGCGCCCCGGTCGCGGCCACCGACACATCGAGGTCGGCGGCGATACCCGGGGCGAGCCCCGAGAGCATGAACTCGGACGTGCCCTGCGCGAACACGGCGAGCCCCAGCATGTAGACAGCGAATGGCACAGCACACTCCACAACCCGGACCGGGTCGTCGACAGGCCGCGGCACACCGCGCGCGGCCACCCCGGGCCGGAGAGGACGGGGCCGCCATGACGACAACCGTCCGCCGACGCCCACTCGGACGCGCGCGGTGTCACCACGGGAAGGGAACCGGCGACGGCACGGCGGCACCGCCCGTACCCGGGGGCACGGCGACACCCGGACGGCCGTCGTCCGGTGAGAGGGAAACCCGGGACACCGGAAGGAAACCGGGACACCGGGGGAGAGAAGCCCGTGGCGAGGGGCGCTCCGAGGACCGCGCGACCGGGACACCCGCGCACCGTCCCCGAGAAGAGGGGGGCACGGCGGGGTCACACGGCGGGGCGAAAGGCCACCGGAGAGCCGGTGGCTAGAGTCTGGACGCCTCGGGGCTGGACATACGACCCACCCTAGTGACGGTGCTCCGACGCGTCCATCGAATAAGCCTCCGTCCGCTGACGCCGACGCGGCCGGGGCGGCGTGGGGGAGTGGGGGAGGGACACCGCGACACCGCGCCGACACGGCGATCACGACCAGCACGACGGAAGGGGGTACGGCCGGAGCCGTACCCCCTTCCCGTCCGCTTCCGGCCGGGCGACCGCACCGGATCAGCGCAGATTGTCTCCCCAGCCGCCCTGGATCATGGTCTGGAACGCCCACTTCCCGCCCTGCCTGACCAGGATGTCGGCATACCGCAGCCGCTGGGTCGCGCCCTGCGCGGTCATGGTCGAGTCGGTGAAGACGACTGCCATGGCGGCGCTCAGGAAGACGGGCGTACGGACCGACTCGAAGCCGATGTCCTCCGAGCCGTCTCCCATGACGTAGGTCATGGTCTCGATGAACTGCCGCCGGTCCCACTGGGCGGTGGCGGCGTCACCGGCTTCGTTGTCACTGACGAGGTTGAGAGGGAAGACCGCCCGGTCGGCCATCGCCTCGACGTCCCGCCGGGCGGCGGCCGCGTCGTAATCGGCGAACCAGGCGTCGATCGAGGCGAGGTCGTCCGCGGTCGGGGTGTATCCGGCGTCGGGCAGCTGGGCCACGTGAGCTCCTCACAGTGCTGTTCAAACTTGACTACGTCACTCTAGCCGCCCGTTCTCGTTCTAGTCAAACTTGATTAAGTAGGGGGTGCGACGGTGTCGACCCCGGTCCGCGTTTCGACCGCGGACCCCGTGGGGACGGGGACCCACATGGCCACCACCCCTGCCCCCGGTTCCCCCGCCGACCCCGCCGGTCTCTCCGCCGACGGCCCCCGCGATCCCGCCACCGCGTTCGACGCGATCGGAGCCTCCTACGAGGACGCCTTCGCCGAGACCCCCGGCCGCCGCGCCTCCCTCGACCAGCTGCTGACCCGGCTCGCCCCCGGCAGCCGTGTCCTCGACGTCGGCAGCGGAACCGGCCGCCCCACCGCCGAGGCCCTGGCCGGGGCCGGTCACCGCGTCACCGGAGTCGACGTCTCGCCGGTGATGACGGAGCTCGCGGCCCGCCGGGTCCCCGGCGCCGACTTCGTCCGAGCCGACATCCGCGAACTCGACCTCCCCGAGGGCACGTACGACGCCGTCTGCGTCTACTTCGCCCTGCTCCAGATGGACCGCGCCGAACAGGCCCGGCTGCTCACCCGGCTCGTCCGCGCCCTCGTCCCCGGCGGCCATCTCGCCGTCGCCACCGTCGCCCTGGACGTGGAAGACCTCGACGTCGTCTTCCTGGACCAGCCGATCCGGGTCACCAGCTTCGGCGCGGCACCCTTCAAGGACGTCGTCGGCGCGGCGGGCACGACCGTCCTGTGGGAACACACCGACGTCTTCACCCCGCCCCGGCCCGGCGCCACCACCGAGGAACATCTCTTCCTGGTCTGCCGCCGCGACTGAACCGGCCCCCCGGCCCCGGCGCGGCGGCGGCCCTCAGCGGCAGAGCGCCAGTACGTCGTCGGCGAAGGACGGGAACTCCGCCCGCGCGCCCGCGATCACCTCGACCGCCCCGCGCCGGGCCGTCGTCGCGAACCGCCCCGCCGGCCCGGCCGGCCCCGCGTCGGCCCGGACGCCGGGATCGTCGTACGACACCGCCTCCACCGGTCCCACACCGTCCGCGAGCACCCACAGGAAATCGGAGAGGCACCCCGCCACCACACCGCACTCGCCCTCCGACCCCAGAAACACCACGGGCTGCTCGACCAGGACCCGGCCCGGCCGTCTCAGCCACAGCGCGGCCTGCCCGCCCGTGCCGTCCCGGCCGAAGACCCGGAATGCGGCGCCGTCCGCATCGTCGTTCCCGGTCCAGTCCCGCAACCACTCGGTGGTGTACGGCGCCGAGCGGAAGGCGCCGTACATCTCGAAGTCGATGCCGTGCCCGGCGAAATCCACCCCGCCCAGCGCGGCCAGCGCCGCCGGGAAGGAGCGGTCGCCACCCTCGTGTTCCGTCATACCCGCAGGCTAACCGCCGCCACTGACACCACCCGGGGCCCGGCCCTCGGCAACCGGCTGCGGCACACGGACCAGTTGCGGCAAGCACGCCGACGGACCCCAGAGAAGCCCGCAGGCGACGCGGCGGCCGGCCCCGACGCGTCCGAGTCCCGCCTCTCGTCCCCGCCGGATCACACCAGGCTCTGCGTCAGCACGCCCCGCCCCGATGCCGAATACTCCACCCGTGCGAGCGCCCCGTTCACCAGCGCCAGATACGGCGGAACGTGCCCGCACTCCACATCGGAGGGCAGCGGCACCCCGAGCGGACCCGGCGCGTCCACCACCGCCTCGTACTGGCCGAACCCGGGGGAGTCCGGCACGTCCCTACGGCCCACGAGCACGGCCCGGGCCCGCTCGAAGAACCCGGCGGGCCGCACCCCGTGCAGCAGACGGCACATGGTGAACGCGTCGGCGTCCGCGGCCTCCAGATAGACCAGCAGCCCCTCCGGGGCCTCGGCCCGCGCGAAGGCCGTCGTATCGAGGAACGGGGTCCACGCCAGCGGGGCCAGTGTCTCGACACACCCCCCGATCAGCCGCCCCTCCACCGTCAGATCGCCCCCGCCGTCGAGACGGCGCCACGCCCCCGTCCCGTCCAGCCGGTACTCCCGAACCCCGGGGAAGGCCGCGAAATCATCGAAACCACCTGTCCGGTAGCGCCCCGGCGGGCGCTGCGCGAACCGGTGCCCGGCCGCGGTGGTCACCACGTCCAGCCACGACGAAAGCCCCTCGGGCACCCGGTACGGCCTATCCATCAGATGGTTGCCGTGCACCGTCGCCACCCCGTCAGCAGAGTCAGCGGAGTGAGCAGTGTCGACATGTCGGAGACCCCACGAACCACGTCGGCTCCGCCGCCCGCAGCCGGCCGAAATCCAGCAGCGACAGCAGATCGATCGCGGTCTCACCGCCCCACGGCGGCACCACGGCCCGGATCGACGGGTCCGTCAGCAACTCCGTCAGCTCCTCGGCCCGCCGCCCGGCCGGGGCGCTCACATGCCGCGTACCGTCCATGCACGACCCGACGACCTCGTACCCCCGCGACTCCAGCACCTCCACGGCCAGCCGGAACCGCTTCACAGCGGCTTCGCCACCCCGCTGGACGGGGACGTCACCCCGATCCGGTCGCCCGGGCGGAGCGGAAGCGGAAAGCGGATCGTCATGGCGCGGAGTGTGGCACGGCCCGCACCCCCGTCGACAACGGGTTTCGCCCGCCCCCGCCCCGGCCCGCCGTCCCCAGGTCACCGCCCCATCGGCCACCCGTCTGATACGGTGGCCAACCCCGTGACCGTCAATCGAGGAGCGGCAGACATGGCAGGCGTGGCAGGAGACGACGACATCTCCGGGTGATACCCGGATCGAGACGCCGTCGACGGATGCCCGGAGCATCGTCGATACGGCCCGTCGTCCCCCTTTTTCCCACCGGCGCCCTCGCGCCGGTGCGCCGGCCTTCCCGTCTTCCGCTGCGGAGCTCCGTCTCCGTTCCCGCACCCCTCACGAGGTATCCACCGTGTCCGACGCCTCCGTCGTCTGCTCCGACCTGTCCTTCGCCTGGCCCGACGACAGCCCCGTCTTCACCGGGCTGTCCTTCACCGTCGGCCCCGGCCGCACCGGCCTCGTCGCCCCCAACGGTTCCGGCAAGAGCACCCTGCTCCGCCTCGTCGCCGGAGAGCTGCGGCCCACCGCCGGAACCGTCACCGTCGGCGGCACCCTCGGCTATCTGCCGCAGACCCTCCCGCTCACCGGCGACCTCACCGTCGCTCAGGTCCTCGGCGTCGACACCGTCGTCCGGGCCCTCGACGCCGTCGAATCCGGCGACGTCGACGAAGCCCACTTCACCGTCATCGGCGACGACTGGGACATCGAGGAACGCACCCGCGCCCAACTCGACCGGCTCGGCCTCGGCGGCCTCGCCCTCGACCGGACCCTGGCCACCCTCAGCGGCGGCCAGATCGTCACCCTCGGCCTCGCCGCCCAACTGCTCCGCACCCCCGACGTCCTCCTCCTCGACGAACCCACCAACAACCTCGACCTCGACGCCCGCCGACGCCTCTACGACGTCCTGGAGAACTTCACCGGCACCCTCCTCCTCGTCAGCCACGACCGGGCCCTGCTCGACCGGATGGAACGCATCGCGGAACTCGGCCCCACCGGACTCCGCCTCTACGGCGGCGACTTCACCGCCTACGAGGAAGCCGTCCGGGCCGAACAGGACGTGGCCGAGAAGAACATCCGCAACGCCGAACAGGAACTCAAACGCGAGAAGCGGGAACTCCAGCAGGCCCGCGAACGCGCCGACCGGCGCGCCGGCAACGCCGCCCGCAACCTCAAGAACGCCGGACTGCCCAGGATCTTCGCCGGAAACATGAAACGCGGCGCCCAGGAGGCCGCGGGCCGCGCCGGACAGACCCACTCCGCCCGCGTCACCGACGCCAAAGCCCGCCTCGACGAAGCCGAACGCGCGCTCCGCGACGACCAGCGGATCGCCCTCGACCTGCCCGACACCACCGTCCCCGCCGGACGGAACCTCTTCCTCGGCGAGGGCCTCCGCATCCGCCTCGGCAACCGGGACGTCCTCGGCGACACCGGCGTCGGCCTGACCATCCGCGGCCCCGAACGCATCGCCCTCACCGGCCCCAACGGCGCCGGCAAGACCACCGTCCTCCGGCTGATCAACGGCGACCTCGACCCCGACGACGGCACCGCCACCCGGGCCGCCGGACGCATCGCCTACCTCTCCCAGCGACTCGACCTGCTCGACCTCGACCGCACCGTCGCCGAGAACTTCGCCGCCGCCGCACCCCACCGCCCCGAAGCCGAACGGCTCACGCTGCTCGCCCGCTTCCTCTTCCGCGGCGCCCGCGCCCATCTGCCCGCGGGCGCCCTCTCCGGCGGCGAACGGCTGCGCGCCACCCTGGCCTGCGTCCTCTGCGCCGACCCCGCACCCCACCTCCTCCTCCTCGACGAACCCACCAACAACCTCGACCTCGTCAGCGTCGGCCAGCTGGAGAGCGCCCTCGGCTCCTACCGGGGCGCGTTCGTCGTCGTCAGCCACGACGAGAGCTTCCTCACCAGGATCGGCGTCAGCCGGCGGCTGCGCCTCGCCGACGGCACCCTCACCGAAACCGGGCCCCCCGGCGCATGACCGCGGGCGACCGGGCGGCCTCCACCGCCCGGCCGCCCGGACCCCCGCACGGCCTGGACTCCGTGATCACCCGAACCACCCAGGGGGAGTTGACACCACATGGCACACCACGAGCAGAGCCCGGCGGGCCGGATCGACACCGGCCAGGCCCACTCGGCACGCGTCTACGACTACATACTCGGCGGCAAGGACCACTACCCGGTCGACGTCGCGGCGGGCAACGCCATGTGTGCCGAATGGCCCGCCCTCCCCGTCCATATGCGTGCCAACCGGGCCTTCATGCACCGCGCCGCCCGCCATCTGGCCCGGACCGAAGGCGTCCGCCAGTTCCTCGACATCGGCACCGGCCTGCCGACCTCCCCCAACCTCCACGAGATCGTCCAGGCGGAACGCCCCGACGCCGGTGTCGTCTACGTCGACAACGACCCCATCGTGCTCGCCCACGCCCGCGCGCTGCTCACCAGCTCACCCGAGGGCCGTACCGCCTATGTCGACGCCGATATGCGCGGCACCGAGGCGGTCCTCGGTTCACCGGCCTTCCAGAACATCCTGGACCTCGGAGAACCCGTCGGCCTGATGGTGATCGGCATGGTCCACTTCATCATGCCGCCCGATGACCACACCCTGGTACGCCGCCTCCTCGACCCCCTCCCGTCCGGCAGCTTCCTCGCCATGACCATCGGCACCGCCGACTTCGCCCCCGACGAGGTCGGCCGCGTCGCCGGCGAGTACGCCCGCCGCGGCATGCCCATGAGGCTCCGGACCCGTACCGAGGCGGAGGCGTTCTTCGCCGGACTCGACCTGGTCGACCCCGGCCTGTGCCAGGTCCACCACTGGCGGCCCGACGCCGACGCGCCCGACTGCGACGACCGCGATGTCGCCATGTACGGGGCGGTCGCCCGCAAACCCTGACCCGTGCCCGCCCCGGCCGGGTTACGGGCCGTCCGCCCCGGCCGCGGGTTCCCCGCCGCACCCGCCCGGTGTCCGTTCCGCCACCCGGCGGGCCCGCCGGACCCGCCCGGCCCGGTCCGCCGCGTACCAGCAGACCGCGGCGGCCACCGCGCCGAGCGCCGCCCCCAGCGTGTTCATCACCAGATCACCCGAGTCGCAGCCCCGCCCCAGCCGGGGGAGCAGCGCCTGCACCGTCTCGATCAGCGCCGACAGCACCGTCCCCGATACGACGACGGCGAGCGGGCGCCGTACGGCCAGCGCCCCGAAGAGCCCGACGGGTACGAACAACGCGACATTGAGCCACCCCTCGGCGAAGAGGATCCGCCGCACCGGATCCAACGAGGTCTCACAGGTGACGGAGGTATGCGGGGCGGAGCCGACCGGCGGCAGCGTCAGCATCAGCACGGCCGCCACGGCGGCGGTGGCCAGCGCCCGGGCCACGGGCCTGCCGGTGCGGCCCCGCGCCACCGCGTAGACCGCGACCGTGGCCAGCACGGCGGCCAGGACCGCCGCCGCTATGAACGCGCGCGGCACATTGGCGGAGAGATAGTCCACGGAAAGCCACTTCATGAAGGATGCCGCGAACGACGGCACCGGGGAGGGAACAAAAGAGGAGAGGGACGGCCGGGGCCGAACCGGGCTCACACCCGCCCGGCGGAGACGGGGATCCCGCCCCGTCCGACGGCGGACGCCAACGAGGCGACGACGGCCAGCAACAGCAGCGCGGCGAGCGGCGCGACCGGGGAACGCCAGGCGAGCCAGGTGTCGGCGGCGAACGGCACCGCCGCCGACACCCCCGTCGCGACCGCGAGCCGGACCCCGCCGCCGTACTCCCGGGCCACGAGCCCGCCCGCCCAGCCCAGCACGAGGAAGGGCCACACCGCGTAATCCGTCGACACCGGCAGCCGGTCCAGCGCCAGAGCCGTCAGCGGCAGCCACACCGCCGCCCCGGCCGCACCCGCCAGGATCCGGGCCCGCCGGGCCGGGAACACCTCGGGCGGACAGGCCGCGAGCAGCGCGGCGGCCAGCAGCCCGGCGCCCCCGGTGACGATCGCGTCCGGAGTCGCGCCGTCGAGCGTCAGCACCAGCACCCCGCAGAGGGCCTGCGCGGCGGCTGCCCAGAGCCGTCCGGCGGCCCACCGGCCCACCAGCGCCATGACGGCGGAGACCACCAGGGCCGCGGCGGCCGCCGCCCGTGCCGTGTCCCCGGCGAAGAAGGCGGGCGGGCGGCCCTCCGCGCGGACGGCCGTGGCATACGCGGCCAGGTCGGAGAGTTCGAGCCCCGCGTACGCGGCCGACGCCGCCAGCACCAGCGGCCCGGCCACCCCGCACAGCCGCCCCGCGGGCCGGCCCGGACCCAGCCCCGCCCGCAGCCGCAGCGCGTGCGCCACCAGGCCGAGCGCCTCACGCCCCCGCCCGACGCGCCCGGCTCCCGCGATCACCTCGTGGTAGACCGCCGCCACCTCGTCGCCGTACGCCTCCCGGAACCCGGGCGGATAGAGCCGTATCAGACGGGTCATCACGCACCGGCCGCGCTCGGGCCCAGCCGCCGTACCGCTTCCCGGGCCGTGGCGGCGAGCCGCTCGGCCTCGGCGGCCAGCACCTCCCGGCCCCGGGCGGAGAGTCCGTACGAACGGCGCAGCCGGCTGTCGACGACCTCCTCGGCCCGGACCTCGATCAGCCCCTGGGCGACCAGCCGTTCCAGGGCGCTGTACAGCGTGCCGGTCCGCAGCGCGACCCGGCCACCGCTGATCTTCGCCACCTCCTGGATGATCGCGTACCCGTGCCGGGGCTGGTCGGCCAGTGCCGTCAGCACCAGCAGGGTCGGCTCCTGCATCGCCCGTTCAGTCATATCGACAACATATGCCGACCATCGGCATATGTTCAACTCCGGCCCGTGCCCCGGCCCTTGTCCGGTTCCGTGCCGGGGTCCGTACGGCGGCCTACGACGGCCCGGCGGGAAGCCGTCGCCCCTCGCCCGCGGAGCCGTATCGCCGGGAGCGGCGGAGTACGGTCGTACGGTCCGTCGGGCTCCGGGCGGCCCTCGGGGACGTGCCCGCCGGAAGTCCCGCGGCCGTACGCCCCCGGCCCCAACCCCGGTCGCCGGTCGCCGGTTGCCGAGCGAAAGGAACGGAAGTGCCCGCCGACATACCCGCGCCCGGCCCCCGGGCCGTGGCGGAGACCCGGAACAGCCCCTTCCCGCCGGGAAAGCCCCACGCGCCGCCGCCCCTCGACCCCGAACTGTCCGCCGCCCTCGCGGCGCCGGGGGAGCGGACCACCGAACCGGTCACCCCCGAGAACCTCGCGGCCCGCCAGGAACGGGACGCCGCGACCCGCCCGGCACCCACCCTCCGGGACCTCCGCGCCGACGGCCTCTTCACCGTCGAGGAGATCCAGGCCCCCGGACCGTCCGGCGCCCCCGACGTCCCCCTGGTCATCGCCCGCCCCGCCGGACTCACCGGCCCCCGGCCGCTTCTGTACTACCTGCACGGCGGCGGACTGATCATGGGCAATGCCCGCTCCGTCCTCCCCGCGGTCCTCCGCGCCTGGGCCGCCCCGCTGGGACTCGCCGTCGTCTCCGCCGAGTACCGGCTGGCCCCCCGGACCCGCTACCCCGGCCCCCTGGAGGACTGCTACGCCGGACTCGTCCACTGCGCCGAACACGCCGACCGGCTGGGAATCGACGCCCGGCGGATCGTCATCGGCGGCAAGAGCGCCGGAGGAGGACTCGCGGCCGCGCTCGCCCTCCTCACCCGGGACCGGGGCGGCCCCGCCCCCGTCGGCCAGCTCCTGCTCTGCCCCATGCTCGACGACCGGGGCGACACCTTCTCCAGCCACCAGATGGCCGGTACCGACACCTGGGACCGGATCTCCGCCGCGACCGCCTGGCAGACCTACCTCGGCGACCGGTACGGCACCCCCGACCTGCCGCCCCACGCCGCCCCCGCCCGCGCCACCGACCTCTCCGGACTGCCCCCGGCCTATCTGGACGTCGGATCCGCCGAGACCCTCCGCGACGAGGTCGTGGCCTACTCCCAGGCCGTCTGGCGGTCCGGAGGCGGGGCCGAACTCCACGTCTGGCCCGGCGCCTGCCACGGCTTCGACAGCCTCGCCCCCGAGGCCGCGATCAGCCGGGACGCCCGCGAGGCCCGGCTCCGCTGGCTGCGCCGCGTCCTCACCCCCGGGCCGGACGGCGACGACCGCCCCCGTCCGGCCCGCTGACCCCGCCCGCCGGACCGCCGGGCTCCCGTCACGACTCCGCCTCGCGGGCCGCGTCCACCCCGGGGATCACGCGGAGTGGACCAGAATCCGCCAGGCGGCCGTACCGCAGACGGTCGTGACGGCCAGCGCGGCCAGCGGACGGCTCCACCGCGAACGCCCGGCCCCCGGCGCGCCGCCCGCCCTCCGCGCCGTACGGGCCGCGCCGCCCGCCCCCGCCGGGGCCTCACGCACCCCCGCCACGACCCCGTCCCGGGCCCGCAGCCACTCCCGTACCGCCTCCTCGTCCCGGGTGCAGGCCCGGACGAACGCGGCCAGCAGCTCCGCCCGGGGCAGGGTGCCCCGGGCCAGCGCCCCCGCCGCCGTACTGGACGGCAGGACGTCCCCCGAATCCCGCGCCCGCGCGGCGATCTGCCGGTACGTCAACCCGGACTCGTCCTTCAACCGGCGCATCCGCGCGACCAGCTCCTCCGGCGTCGAAACGGTCTCCGGACCCATGAGGTTGTTCACGACCATCAGCCCCTTCCCGGACCGAGCGGCCCCGAGGCCCCCGGCCCGCGCGCCCGACCGCGCCCGCGCCCGCGAGCCCCGTCACCACGCGTTCCACCCGGCCGCCCCCGTGGCGGCCGGGTGGTCTCACACGCCCCACGGCGGAACGACCGTTCGCGCCGGCCGGTGATCTCACGACGCTCCCGCGCCCCGGCCGTACGTGCCCCCGTCCGGTCCTCACCGCACCGTGGCGGAGCCGTGAACCCCGGCTCCGCCACCTATGCAACAGTCCTGCACATTGTTCGAGAAGCCGACTTCGAGCTGTCCGAACAATGGTCTGGCGAGACCCCGCCCGGCAGTGTCGGATGGGCCCCGGGGGGCTCGTGCGCATACGGGCCACTGACAAGGGGGTATGTCATGGCGGGACGCCGAGAGGTACCGGTCGACCCGGAAGCGGGCCCGGTCCAGCGGTTCGCGTACGACTTACGGAAGCTGCGGGAATCCGCCGGCCGCATGACCTACCGGGACATGGCACGCCGCGCGGGATACTCCGTCACGACCCTGTCCCAGGCCGCCGCGGGCGAACAACTCCCCTCGCTCCCCGTCGCCCTCGCCTACGCCACCGTGTGCGGCGGCGACCCCGACACCTGGGAGGCCGACTGGCGACGGGCCGCCGACGCCGTCGAGGAACGGACCGCCCGTGTCGTCCACCGCGACGCCTCCGGGGCGCCGTACCGGGGACTCGCCCGGTTCGAACCCGGCGACCACGACCTCTTCTTCGGCCGTGACACCCTCGTCACCGGCCTCACCGGACTGCTCGCCGCCCACCGGCTGGTGATGGTCACCGGCGCCTCCGGCAGCGGAAAATCGTCTCTCCTGCGGGCGGGCCTGATCGCCCGCCTCCGGCAGCCCTCCGACGGCGAATCCGCCCCCTCCTGCTCCGGCATCCGGATCCTCACCCCCGGCGCCCGGCCCGCCGCCACCCACGCCCCCGTCCTCACCCCGCGGCCCCCCACCGCCCCCGGCGAACCGGAACCCGGCCGTCCGCGACCGGGTGACACGGTGATCGTCGTCGACCAGTTCGAAGAGGTCTTCACCCTCTGCCACGACCCCGCCGAACGCGCCCGCTTCATCGACCTGCTGCTCGCCGCCCGCGCCCCCGGCAGCGGACTCCGCGCCGTCGTCGCCGTCCGCGCCGACTTCTACGGCCACTGCACCGAACACCCCGAACTCGTCGACGTCCTCCGGGAGGCGCATCTCCTCGTCGGACCCATGACCCGAACCGAACTGCGCCAGTCCGTCGTCGGCCCCGCCCGCGCCGCCGGACTGATCGTCGAACGCGAACTCACCGACCGCATCGTCGAGGAGACCGCGGGCGAACCCGGCGCCCTCCCCCTGATGTCCCACGCCCTGCAGGAAGTATGGCGCCGCCGCCGGGGCCGTACCCTCACCCTCGCCGCCTACGAGGCCGTCGGCGGCGTCCGGGGCGCCGTCGCCGACACCGCCGAGGAGACCTACACCCGCCTCACCCCCGAACAGGGCCGCTCCGCCCGCCATATGCTGCTCCGGCTGATCACCCCCGGCCAGGGCTCCCAGGACACCCGGCGTCCCGCGCCCCGGTCCGAACTGGAGGACATCGGCGCCCACGGCGCGGCGGCCGTCCTCGAAAGCCTCGCCCGTGCCCGGCTCGTCACCCTCGACGGCGACACCGCCGACCTCGCCCACGAAGCCCTCATCACCGCCTGGCCCCGCCTGCGGTCCTGGATCGACGAGGAACGCGCCCGCCTGGTCGCCCACCGCAGACTCACCGACGACGCCGCCGCCTGGGAGGAACTCGGCCGCGACCCCGACGCCCTCTACCGAGGCACCCGCCTCGCCGCCGCCGAGGAGGCGTTCCCCCCGCCCCACGACGGCCTCACCCCCGCCGAACACGCCTTCCTCACCGCCGGCACCACCGCCCGCGACCAGGAGGTACGGTCCAGGGTCCGGGCCGAACGCCGATTACGGCGGCTCATCGGCATGCTCGCCGTCCTCCTCGTCCTCGCCCTGGCCGGCGGTCTCACCGCCTGGCAGCAGAGCCGCGACATCGCCCGCCAGCGCGACAACATCATCGCCGCCCAGTCCTCCGCCCTCGCCCGGCAGCTCACGGCCCAGACCATCGCCCTCTTCGAGAGCAACCCCGAACTCGCCTCCCTGCTCGCCGTCCACGCCTACCGCCTCGGCCCGACCGCCGAAGCCACCGGCAGCCTCTACCGGATCGCCGAGTACCCGTTCGAGAGCCGGCGCCGGGTCGACGCCGCGCCGACCGCCCTCGCCGCCCTCGCCCCGGACCTGGAGTCCGTGACCTACGCCGCCGACGCCCGTACCACCCGCGTCTACGGGATCAGGACCGGCCGCCGCGACCTCACCCACCCCGGCCCCGCAGGCCCGGCGACCGCCCTGCGGATCGCCCCCGACGGCCTGACGTCCGCCACCGCCGCCGGCCCCGCCGTCGCCCTGCGGGACACCGCGACGGGCCGGCAGCGCGCCCTCCTCACCGGCCACCGGGGGACCGTCGAGGTCCTCGCCTACTCACCCGACAGCCGCACCCTGGCCGGCGCCGGCGCCGACGGCACCGTCATCCTCTGGGACACCCGTACCGGACGCGTCCGCACCCCCCGCCCCGCCGACCACCCGGCCCCCGTCACGGCCCTCGCCCTCAACGGCACCACCCTCGCCACCGCCACCGCCGACGGCACCGTCCGCCTCGTCGACACCCGCACCGGACGCGCCCGCGTCCTCACCCGCGACGCCACCCGCCCCCGGAACAACGTGACAACGGAACGGAACACCCCCCTCTCCTTCAGCCCCGACGGCCGCACCCTCGCCGTAGGACACCAGGACGGCGCCACCAGAATCTGGTCCACCACCACCGGCCGGATCGACGCCACCTTCCCCGGATTCGCCGGCAGCCCCCAGTGGAACCTCTTCAGCCCCGACGGCAAAGCCCTCGCCATCGCCGACACCCTCACCAACACCGTTCGGCTCTGGGACGTATCGGAGGAAATGGTCTACGCCGTCATGGTGGGCCACGAAGGCCGCCTCACCGCCCTCGCCTTCAGCCGGGACAGCACCACCCTCGCCACCGTCGCGACCGACCGCACCGTCCGCCTCTGGCGCGCCCTCAACCAGCAGCGGCACGCCATCCCCACCCGCGGAACGAGCATCGGCGGCCTCGCCTTCACCCGCGACGGAAACACCGCCGTGGCCGCCACCGGACTCGCCCCCGGCCGCTTCGCCAAACCACCCCGCACCTCCGGCATCCACGTCTGGAACAACCGGACCAACACCCTCCGTCACATCCGCACCGACCTCGACGCCGCCTCCGCCGTCACCCTCGCCTCCGACGCGAAAACCCTCGCCTACGCCGACCGCCGCGGTCTCGTCCGGATCACCGACACCACCACCGGACGCACCCGCCGCACCCTGCGGCACCCCGGACCACCGCCGAGCGCCATCGCCCTCAGCGCCGACGGTACCCTCCTCGCCACCGGCAGCGGCCACACCGTCAGAATCTGGCGCACCGCCACCGGAACCCTCCGCCGCACCCTCACCTCCCCCTCGGTGGGCCGGCTCGTCTTCGACCCCCGGGGCACCACCCTCGCCGCCGACGGCGCCGGCGCCGTCCGCCTCTGGGACCTCGCCACCGGCACCACCCGCCACACCCTCAACGTCCCCGAGACCGGAGACCTCGTCTTCAGCCCCGACGGCACCACCCTCGCCACCGGCGGCGGATCCGTCCGCCTCTGGAACACGAGAACCGGAACCCTCCGCCGCACCCTGCTCCGCCACACCCAGCCCTCCGTCGTCCTCGCCTTCAGCCCCGACGGCAGAACCCTCGCCATGAACGGCTTCCGCGCTCCCTACCTCTTCCGCGTCGCCCTCAGCGGCCAGGACTACGTCCACCTGTGGGACGTCGCCACCGGCCAGGCCCGCCGAAGCTTCATCACCACCGACCCCGCGCTCACCGCCCTCGCCTTCAGCCCCGACGGCAGAACCCTCGCCACCGGCGGCTCCCACGGCACCATCCGCCTGTGGGCGGTCTCCTTCCCCACCGCCACCCAGGCCATCAGCCAGATCTGCCGCGCCGTCAACCGCGACCTCACCCCTCGCGAACACCGGAACTACCTGCCCGGCCGCGGCTACACCCCGGCCTGCCCCGAGACCGACAAGGACTGACCGGCCCGCCGGACCGCCATGATCTACTGACGATCACACCGGAAACCACCGCGCCCGCCACGGGAAGCCCCCCGGCCACCCGGCGACAACAGGAGGGGACCCGCGATCACCACGGCACCACACCACCCGCAACCGCCCGGCGGCCTCATCGTCTTCCTGAACGGCACCTCCAGCTCCGGCAAGAGCAGCATCGCCCGAGCCCTCGCCACCCGCCTCGGCGAGCCCTGCTTCCACCTGCCGGTCGACGCCTTCCACGCCATGCGCTCCGCCCCCGAACTCCCACCGGACGAACTCGCCGCCGTACTCCACCGCACCTGGCGGGGCTACCACCGCGCCGTCGCGGGCATGGCCGCGGCGGGCAACACCGTCATCGTCGACCACGTCCTGAGCGAACCCTGGCGCCTGCGCGACTGCCTGGACCTCTTCCGCCCCCAGGACGTCGTCCTCGTCGGCGTCCACTGCCCCCGGCCGGAACTGGAACGCCGGGAACGAGCCCGCGGCGACCGCCCGCCCGGCCTCGCCGCGAGCCAGATCGAACAGGTCCACGCCCACGGCGACTACGACATCGTCTGCGACACCTCGCAGACCACCGCCGACGAATGCGCCCGGGCGATCATCCACCACCTCCGCACCCGGACCCCGCCCACCGCCTTCCAACGCCTGCGCGCCGCCACCGGAACCTAGGACGGCGTACGGGACGGGCACCGCCCCGCGCCCGTACGCACCCCGCCCCGCACGGAACACGACGACCCCACTCGTCAACCGCTGCCGCCCCCACCCCGCTCCACGACACCGAGGCGCCCGCCGGCCGCCCCCGGACCACCGGCCCCGGCCAGCCGGCCGACCGGCCGGCGTCAGCAAACCCGGACGCACGATCCGCAACACCTCGACATCAGCCCGCCGACGCTGCCCCGAAGCCCGCCCGCGGCGCCCACCACCGCGCCACCCACCCGCCGGTACAGGCACTCTTCGGCTTCCTCCACGACGTCGTCGAACGATCCCGGGGCCGACGGCACGTCTGCGACGCCGTCACCGCCGAAGGACACTGGCCCCACCCCCTGCTCACCGCCTCGACCCGGCGATTCCGCCGCACCCTGACCGCGCTCCTCCACGCCGCCCAGCACACCGGCGGCATCCGCGCCGACCTCGGCCCCGACGACATCACCGCCCTCGCCATCGGCTGCGCCGCCCTCCTCGGCGCCCACCCCGACCGGGCCGCCGCCCTCCGCCTCGTACACCGGAACCTGGACACCCTCCGGCCCGCCGAACCCGTAACGAAACAGGCCGACTTCCGTGACGTCCGCTGCGCCGCCTGCGGCACCCCGCTACCGCACCCCGCTACCGCACCGCCCCACCGGCCGCCCGGCCGCTACTGCGGCGCGGCCTGCCGCCGGCGAGCCCACCGCGGCCGTGCCGCTGCCGGGCCGGACGGGGGACCGTTATGACCGGCGGTGCCTGTATCGCGAAGGGGGTGGAGCGATACTTCCCCGGGCCACGGGCCCCGGACCTCCGGCACCGGGCGAGGTGGCCCGGACCGGTCACCGGGTGCCGGTGGCGGCTCCGGACCGCCCCCCGGGTCATCACCCGGTGAATTACTCCTTCGTCATCACCGTGAGCCGGTACGCGACGAGTCCACCGCCGGGGAGAAGGCGCCGCGCGGCCTGCTGCGGGCGGGCGGCTACCGGCCCGGATCCGTCCGCAGGGTCACCGTCCGGGACGTGAACCCCTGCCGCTCGTAGAACCGGACCGCGCCGGCGTTCGCCGAGTACGCCGTGACCTCCGCGGTCTCGGCACCCGCCGCCGAGGCCCACCGCAGAAATTCCCCGGCCAGCCGCTCCCCGACCGCCTGCCCCCGGAACGCGGGCCGTACGTACATGCTGACCAGGGTCGCCGTCCTCACCGGCCGCATCGCCGACGGCTCCACCAGCGCCCCGGCGAGATGTCCGACGACCTCACCGAGGTGATCGGCCACCAGCAGCAGCCGCCCCGGATCGTCCACCCCCTCGGTGAACCGGGCCGCGCCGTGCTCCCCGGGCCACCCGATGTCGATCTGCGGATCCCGGGTCCCCGCGTCCTCGGCGAACAGCGCGCTGCTGCACGCCACCAGCCCCTCCACATCCCCGTGCCCGGCCCTGCGGACCACGACATCCCGTATTTGATCGCCCATGAGTTCGACTCTAACTCCGGCCGCCCGCGTGCCGTGTGGGGATTTCCTTCGGCCTCCGCCGCCGCGCCGGCCTACGCGGCTCCGCCGCGCGGGGGAGCGGTGGTTCGTTCCTGGGTCTGACGGCGGCGGCCCGGACGCCCAGGAGGATCGAGATATCCGAACACCCGCTGAGCCTCGGAGAGGCCACGATGCTGACATCACCCATGCGATTCGCGGTTCCCCTCGTCGTCGCCGTCGCGCTGATGGGCGTGGCGGGCCCCCCGGCCGCCGCCGGCACCGGACAACCGGCCGAACGCCCCGCCGTCACGGCGGCCGCGGCACCGGCTCTGGTGGGCGTCAGGGGATGGGCCCGGGTGGACTACCCCATCAAGGAGGAGGAGATCCGGATCCACGTCGACGCCCGCGGCCTCGTCGGGCCGCGGAGCGAGAACGGAGCCGCGGCACACTCCTGGGGCACCTTCCGGATCCAGCACCTCATACCCCGGTCCGACGGCCGCCCCCCGATCTTCAACTGGGGCGACTTCGCGGTCGACTGCGTCCGGGTCGACGGCTCCGAAGCGGCGGTCACCGGCCGGATCGTCACGGCCGGACCGTACTGGCAGGAGTTCCTGGAGCGCCGGCCGCCGGCCCGGATGGGGCTCAGCTTCCACATCCCCGCCGACGGCACCGCGCCCACCCGGATCGGCATCACCGCCCCCACGGCGGCGGGCACCCCCGAAGTGGGGAAGTGCGCCGTCGCATCACCGGACGCGGACGTCATCGAGGGCGGCTACCGCACCATCGACACCCGCGGCTGACCCACCCGCACCAGCCGACCGGCCGAGGACCGGCCCACCCCGGCCGGATACGGCGGACCGGGGCTCCCACCCGCAACCGGACCGGCCTCCGGCCCGGCCGCCCCGGATCTCGCGAACGCCGCCCCGCCACCGTCCGCGCGCCTCTACCCCGGCAGCGGCGCCAACCGGTCGAGACGATCGCGGTGAGCCCCGGACAGCACCAGCCCCTCCGCGGCGACGTTCTCCTCCAGATGCGGAATCCGGGCGGTACCCGGAATGGGCACCATCACCGGCGAGTGGCCCAGCAGCCAGGCGATCGCCACCTGGGTCGGCGTCGCGCCGACCTCCGCGGCCACGGCGGCGATCTCCGCCCGCGTACCGGAATCACCCCACATCACGGGCCGCCACGGCAGGAACGCGATCCCCGCCGCCTCGCACGCCGTGAGCACCGGCTCGTGCTCACGGTCGAGCAGGTTGTAGCGGTTCTGTACGGTCGCGATCTCCACGATCTCCCGAGCCCGGGCGAGTTCCCCGGCTGTGACCTCGGAGAGCCCGATCCGGCCGATCTTGCCCTCGGCCCGCAGTTCCCGCAGCGCGCCGACCTGGTCGGCGAGCGGCGTCTCCGGGTCGACCCGGTGCAACTGCAGCAGCTCGATCCGCTCGACCCGCAGCCGCCGCAGGGCCGCCTCGACCTGATTCCGCAGCACCTCCGGCCGCCCGTCGAGCTTCCAGTCGACCGACTCCGTGACCGAGACGCCGACCTTGGTGGTGACCAGCAGCCCGTCCGGGTAGGGGTACAGAGCCTCGGCCAGGAGCTCCTCATTGGCGCCGGCGCCGTACATGAACGCGGTGTCGATCAGACCGACCCCTAGCTCCACGGCCCGCCGCGCGACCGCGAGCGAGTTCTCCCGGTCGCAACCCGGCTCCGTCGGCAGATGCATGGCCCCGAACCCCAGCCGCCGCACTTCCAGATCGCCACCGACAAGAAACTCGGCCATAGCCATAAACAACTCCCCTTCATTCAACAGGCCACTCTGACAATGGAGTTGACACCAGAAACCGTCCCGGCGACCCCGGCCCGCCGCCGATGCCGCCACCGTCTACGTCTCCGGGGGTGCGGGGACGTACACCACTCCGCTCCCGTGCGCGCGGGCGCTGCTTCCGGCCTGCCCCGCGCCCTGCCCGCGAACCCGCGTGCTCCCCAGCCTGGGTCCCCGCGCCCTCGCGATCGCGCGCCCCGCCACTCGTATCCGTGCCAGGGAGGAACCTCGTGCCCCGCCCGCGGCTCTCCGCCACCGCCACTGGCGCCGTGACCGCCCTGGCCCTCCTCGCCTGAGCCGGAACCGCCACCATCGCCTCGACACAGCCGGCCCGCTTCCACGACGGCAGCTTCGAATGCCCCACCGCGCCCGCCGGCTTCTTCACCCCCTACTTCCCGGGACGGCTCATCGGCCCCTGGCAGGTCACCGACGGCGCCGTCGGCCTGATCGGCGCCGGAACCCGGCAGGCGGCCGAGGGCGACCAGTCCGTCGACCTCAACGGCATCGGCGCGGTATCCCAGACGTTCACCACCACCCCCGGCGCCACCTGCACCATCACCTACAACCCCCTGGACGCCCCGGCCCTCAAGACGGGCAAGGTCCTCGTCGACGGCCAGAACTTCCAGGACTTCTCCGTCGGCGTCACCGGCAAGACCTGCGCCGCCATGGGCTACGTCCGCCGGCAGCCCACCTTCGTCGCCACCAACCCCACCACGACCCTCGCCTTCGCAAGCACCACCGGCGCGACGGCCCCGAACGGCGCCGTCATCGACGGCGTCCGCGTCGAAGGCGGCACCCCCTGCTCGTCCTGCGCCACGCCATGACGCCGGCCTGACCGGCACGGTCCGCGGTCTCGCGCCGCGGACCGTGCCCGTCGCGCTGCCGCGTCTGGGCCCTGCCCCGGGGGCCCTCGCCGGCCGGACCAGGGCGGCGCGCTGGCGGTTCCGTGAGCGGGTGTTGTGGGTGACCGCGGTGGGGCGGTGGCGGTGGCCGGAGGCCGTTGCCGGGTCAGCGGCGGGCCGGGGCCGGAGACGTGGCCGCGTCGTCGGTGTCGTCGCGGAGGGCGCCGGTCAGGACGGCGTCGAGCAGTCCGGGATAGCGCGCGTCGAGGTCCTCGCGGCGGAGGGACAGCAGGTTCTCCCGGCCGGACGGCCGCTGCCGGATGACACCGCTCTCCCGCAGGACCCGCCAGTGGTGTGTCATGGTCGATTTCGCGGTCACGCCGAGGATTCCCAGGAGGCTGCCGCAGTTGTGCTCTCCGCCCGCGTCGAGCACCCGGACGGCATCGAGTCGCACGCGGCTCCCCAGGGCTGACAACACGCTCTCGATCCGGATCTGGTCACGGTCTGGATGCCGGGGAGTCATGCTCCCACCGTACCGCGACAGTCCAACTGTGCCGCCGTGTGCCGAAGCGGAGTGCGCGCCGGACCGAGCTTGCCCACTGTTCGTATGTACGCAAAGATACGTACAGTCTTTCCGGGTGGAGCGGCATCCACCCGGAACACCGCTCGGACCCGACAGAGGGAGCGCACACCCATGTCCATTTCATCCGCATTACCGGAGCAGACCCCGACAGACGCCGGAAAGCGCTCGGGCCGGACCCTGGCCCTGCTGGCCCTGGCACAACTGATCTACGCGCTCGACCTCAACATCGTGTTCGTCGCACTCCCCGAAATCGGCTCGGACCTGGGCTTCCCAGGCCAGACCCAGCAACTGGTCATCAGCGCCTACGTAGTCTTCGCCGGCGGCTTCCTGCTCTTCGGAGGGCGCGCGGCGGACCTGCTGGGCAGGCGCCGGATGTTCGTGCTCGCCCTGGCCCTCTACGCGGTCTCCTCACTGGCCGGCGGCCTGGCGAACAGCTCGGGGGTCATCATCGCCGCCCGCGCGGTCCAAGGCATCGGCGGCGCACTGCTGCTCCCGGCCACCCTCGCGCTGATCAACACACAATTCGACGAGGGACCCAGGCGGAACCGGGCGCTCGCCGTCTGGGGCGGCGCGGGCGCCAGCGGTCTGACCCTCGGCGCCCTCCTCGGCGGTGTGCTCACCGAGAACTTCGGCTGGCCCGCCGTGTTCTTCGTCAATGTGCCCCTCGCCGGACTGGTCGCCCTGGCCGCCCTCTACGTGATCCCGCGCGACCCCGCCCGCGGTGAGCGCCGCGCATTCGACCTCCCCGGCTCGATCAGTGTCACCATGGGCGCCACCTTGCTCGTCTTCGCGCTCGTCGAGGGCCCCGAACTGGGCTGGGACAGCCCCGTGGTGGCCGGGTCCTTCGCACTCGCCGTCATCCTGCTGGCGGTCTTCGCCGTAGTAGAGGCCCGCAGCGCCGACCCGCTGATGCCGTTCCGGCTGTTCCGCAACCGCAACCTCACCGTCGGTATGACCATCACCTTCATCTACATGGCGACGTTCGGAGTCCTGCCGTACTTCCTCACCGTGCTGATGCACACCGTCCACGGCTACAGCGCCCTGGAGACCGGACTCGGCTTCCTCATTCCCTCGGTGGCCATCGCCGCCGGCACCCAGCTCGGTGAGCGATTCAGCACCCGCACCGGTGTACGCAACACGCTGCTGACAGGCTTCGTGATCGGAGTGATCGGCACGGCCGGGCTGGCCTTCGGATTCGGAGCCGACGCCGGATACGGACTGCTCGTGCCCGGACTCGTGGTCTCGGGCGTGGGACAGGGCATCGTCTGGACGTCCATGTGGATCGCCTCCGCCACCGGGACCCAGGCACATGAACAGGGCGTTGCCAATGGCATCGCCTCCACCACACTCAACATCGGAAACGCCATCGGCCTGGCGGTGTTCACGGTCATCGCCGACCTCGGCACCGACGGAAAGACCGGCGAGGCGCTACGAGTCGCCACAGCCGACGGCGAATTCCTCGTCGTACTGCTGACCGCGGCGGCGATGGCCGCCGGGCTGCTCGTCGCACTCACCCTGAAGCGCGGCTCCGCCGCACCGCCCACGCCCGTATCAAAAGAGGAGGAAGTCCTCACCGCCGGCTGATCACCGGGACCCGGCCCCCGCGCCCGCGAAGCCGGTGGGCGGACAGGCGACGTCGAGACGTGTACTCCCGTAGGCTCGGAAGATCACTGTCACGGACCGCTACGAGGGAGCCATGGCCGTCACCTACTTGATGCTCGCGCGGCTGCCTGAAGGGGGCCTGGGCGCGTTCGACGCTTATGAAGGCGTGGTCCTGCCGCTCCTTGCCGAGTACGGAGGAAGTCTTGAGCGTCGGCTTCGCACTTTGGACGATCAGGTCGAGGCGCACCTCATAACCTTTCCCGACAGTGAGGATCTCGCTGCCTACCGGGCGGATCCCCGGCGTTCTGCCGCATCGCCCCTGCTGGAGTCATCCGGGGCGGCGATCGAACTGCTCGCGGTGCGCGACGTGTAGAGGTCGCGCGAACAAGGGCGTGGTTCATGGTCGGCGGTTCGATCGTCGGTGACCAGGATGTTCGTGCACATGCGCCGGGACAGCCGCCGATTCACCGGCCGAGAGCCGAAGTACTGGCGCAGAGCCTCCCGGCCTTCGATCCGCCGCCGGTCGTATGGCCAGTCCCAGACCCCGTCGGGAACGAAGAGGCCGGAGACCGTACCTCGGCTCGCCGAGGTCGAGCCGACGGACGAGTTCCAAGATCAGACGTTCACAGGCGCGTTCCGCGGGAAACGCTCCATCGGGTCGAGACCACCGGTAGTCATCTCCATTTCCTACCAGCCCCACCTGCCCGTCTTCCCTGAGACCGCGGCCTGAGGCTGCCGCTTGAGGCCCGGCGTGTCGGACCCTGCCTCTAGAGTCGGGGGAGACGGGGCCGGTTCCGAGGCCACCAGCACGGGAGAACGGCAGCCTCCCTGGTCTGCACGGGGGCGGCTTCGGCCCAACCGGCGTCCAGGCACCGTTGAGGGCCACGAGTGCAGCCTGCCGGCCCGGCCCCATCCCGCAGACTGTTCATTCCTGACCTACCCCGGCTGGGACGGACCTCTCCGTACCCCCGTGGTGCACCGCCACGAGTACACCGACAGCAGGCCGAACCGCCACCTTCCCGCCCGGAATCCGAGTACCGGGCCCCGGGACACGACATCAGCGGGGAGGCACGCGACCGGTGAGCCCTTCCCACACCCGCGACGCCGTCTCCAGCTCCGACTCCGCGCTCTTGCGCCGCGGATCACGCCGGTTGCGCTGGCGTGTGTCCCGAAGCCGGTCCCGTGCCGCGTCCAGGGCACGGGTGTCCACCCGGGCCTCCTGGAGTTCCTTCTCGGTCTTCTCGATCTGCCGGGGCCTGCGGGCATCCGCGATGTTCTCATCGGCGACCGCGTTCTGGACGAGAACGGCGAAGTCACCCACCGTGACCTCGTCGAACTGCTCCTCGTCAGGCCCGGCAGGGGTTTGAAGGGAGTACTTCGCGCGATGCACTCGCCCCGCGGCGTCGGTGAGGTAGATGGAGTGGACCTTCCGCCCCGGTTCGAAACGCACATGAAGCCCGGCCAGCTCGAACGCACGCGAACCGACGGCGGAGTTCACCATCACCACGTGCTGGAACAGGTCGAGTTCCCCCAGACTGCCCAGCCGCGCCCCGGACCCGGGGTGACGCAACCCGGCCAACCGCTGCTCCAGCCGGTGCAGACGGGCCTCGTGGGCGGCATCGGCCGACGTCACCCCCGCCAGCGCGGCGGACTCCGCCCGCGCGGCCCGCAGGACGACCTCACGCGCGGCGCCACGGGCCTTGGCCAAAGCCAGCCGCTCCGTCCGGTACAAGCGACTGAACGAGAACGCCCATCCACCCGGGTACCGATGGCGTTGCCACAGCACCCCCACACCCGAGCCGACCGCGACCACCACGACCAGCCACACCACGTCCATAACCATCCCTCCGCTTCCTTCGCCGATGGCCCTTGTCCTACCGCCTCACCGTCGGCCGCCGCACCTGGTTCGCCGCAGAGGTCGGCAACACCACAACCCGCCCACAGGCCCACGCCTCAGCCGCCACACACCACACACCGCGAGTCCTCGAACCCCGGAGAGCGGCCGAAGCGGAGCCGCCCACCGGAACGCCCGCTCTGTCAGCCGTCGAAGACGGCCCAGTCGACACCGGTGTGACCACCCAGCGGCGCCAAAGCGCTCCGATGCGTGGCGCCAGCACAAACACTGAAGGTTCCGTCGCCTCCGTCACCGACATGCAGAACGAGTCCCGGTGCCACGAAGAAGCGGGTGGGTACCCACGGCCAGAACGGACGGAGCGGCACCGGACTCAATGGACGGACCAGCCGATCGGTCTGCCCGGCCGTCAGGCTCCGGGCCTCAGCCGAGTACTCGGCCCCCATGGACGCCTCGAAGAGGGTGAACTGGATCAGAAAACCGCTCAGGGGCTCGTATTCCGCTACCGGCTCCTCGTCGGGATCGAGGAACCAGACGACCGGATCCTCCGCACCGTCGCCCGGTCGCACAGCCCAGTCGAAGCAACCCTGGTTCTCGGTCCCGAAGACGAGCATGTCCCCGAAGGAGGTCGGGCGCGACACCGGCACGGGCAGGATCCCGTTCTGAACACCCAGCACCTCCGGACGCTCCTCGGCAAGCCGGTGAAACCGCCTCAGCCCGACGGGCAGCGCGGCCGTCGAAACCGGGAGGGGTTCGGAGGTGCGCACGCCCACGGGATGCCACCCCGTGATGAACAGCTCCAGCGCCGTGGCACGGTCACCGCCGACATGCCCGAGCCATTCCAGGCCCGGAAGCCCGGCCTCCGGAAGTCGCGGCCGGACCCGGTCGAGGGCACTCGTCGCCAGGGGCATGTCCAAGCGCAGCTCACACCGGGTCAGCACACCCTGGGAGAGGAAGGCCCTGCCCAGCCGCGCGGTCCCCAGATACAGGATCTCCTCATCCGACCGGACTGCCAGATGAATCGGCCACTGATTCTCGTTCCAGCCGTGGAACGGCCCCGTCAGCCGATCCATGACGTCATCCGCCGCCGGCCCGATCAGCCGGACCTCCTTGGCGTTCCACACACCGCTCCGGCCCGGTGCGTCCCCCGCCTCCACGATGACCAGCGTTCCGGCCGGTCCTATCACGACGCGGGCGCCTCCCACCTCGAAACTCCCCGTCACAGGGCCCCCGACCAACACGGGCACCCGCCGCCTCTCGAACACCGACGCGGGAACAGCGAAAGAAACGCGATCAGCCATCCACGCGTGATCCCCGACGCAGAGCACCCCCGGCCCGCCCGCCCCCTCCGGGAGTGTGAGTGGCGGACCGCGTTGATCAGATCCTGCTCCGAGTCCGGACACCGGATATCACATGACCGTCTGCCGTGCTTCCGGAGTGGTCGGCCTGTCGACCGGGTGGCTGGTCACGAGACCTTGTTCAGGGCCTGTCATGATCTTGTTCATGGACGAGGGCATGGAGGTCTTGAAGCGGGAGTTCGACGCGGAGGAAGGGAGCTTCCTGCTGCGGCTACGTGAGGATCTGGTGCGGGACCGGGCCGCCTTACTCGTCTTGAGAGGGCGATGCGATCGGCGTGCGAGCAGTGCCAGGGCGACCAGAAACTGGATCGGTGGCTGGTCGACGGATTCTACGAGACCGCGACGTGGGGCCCGCAGTGGACCGCTCATACGAACTTTCCCCGGCCGAAACCCGAAATCTACTACCAGGACTGCTTGGAACGAATCGACGAACTGGCCAACTGGTTCTTCCGGGGCCGGCACGAATCCTCCGGCGGCAACTCCAGTTGATGACGGCATCAGCCGCCTTGCCCTGCCTTGGCGTGGCGCGAGCTGCTGGACGGAAGTTGTTGGTTTGTGTGGTGGGATTTTGCTGTGGCTGAGTTCGCGGTCTGTGTCTCAGGGCGTGAAGAGCGGCTCGTAGCTGTGGCCCTGCGACGTGAGGATCGGAAGGAATTCGTCTCCCGCCTGGGTGGCGATCTCTCGTAGACGGGATAGTGCCTCCGCACGTTCCGGCAGGCTGAGGCCAAGGGCCGCGGCTGCGTAGTTCTGCTGGACCACGAGATCTGGTGTGTCTTCCAGGTATTCGGCCTCGAGTTCCCTGCTCTCCTCGTCCGTGAAGGCCTGGCAGTCGTGCCACCACGGGACGGTCAGCAGCAGCCGGACCAGCTCGGGCAGGCCCATGGCAACCAGAGCGGCACGTCCTTCGGAGTCTGCATAGACGATGGGACGTTCCTCACCGCCTTCACCGCGGAAGAAGTACGTACCGCCACTACCGTCTCTAGCGAACCCTTCGAGCGCGGTGCCCGTGTGTTCATGAGCACGCTTGTGTCAGATGTGCACTCCTCAGGCCGGACCCGGACCAACGCTCCCGCATCGAGGAGATCCGCGACAACCTCATCGCCCGTATCGCCGGAGCCGAACGCGAGGGCTGGCTCGGCGAGGTCGAAGGACTCAAGGTCAGCCTTGCCGGCGCCGAGGAGAAGCTCGCCCAGGTCGACGCACTCGTCAAGAGACAGTCGATCGCTGTCGAACTCGGTATGCCGGGCGTCCGCCAGCCGGCAGGCACCACAGAGGCTAGGAGAGCATCGCCGTGATCGAAGCAATTGGCGAACGAAGATCAAAACGGAACAGTCAACCCGGCTTCGCGCAGCTGGGAGAGGGCGGCGGACATGCACTGCTGTACGGTTCTCCCATCAGCGCGCATGCCGTGCTCCAGGGGACCTCCGCTGGCGGCGAACGTCCACGCTGGCGCGTTATCAGCCACCCGCTCCGCGTCCACCCTGATCATGGCATTCACGCCCTGCTCGCCCAGCCATTCCAGGATGAGCAGCGTCACGTCCTCGATGCCACCATCCTGGTCGATCTTTGGCCAGCGGCCCTGGTTTCCTGTCATTGCCCAGACTCTACCGAGGGGTCCGAAGCGGTCGGCGTCCAGCGGTCAGGCTGGGAGGATCAGCGCCTGGTTTCCATTCTGGCGAAGAGTTCAGCGCACTCGCTGGCGAGGGAACAGAGCTGGTCCACGACCTGCCGGTACTCCTGCGGATCCCGCACCATGTTCGACGTGGCATCGGTCCACTGCTGCCACAGGCCACCGGCGGCAAGGTATCGGGATGCTCGCGCGGTCCCGAGGACGGCATCGAGGTGAAGCAGTGTGCTGAGGGCAAAGGTCTGGTCCCAGACGAGGTCGGGTTGAGGCAAGTAGCGATCAGGTATCTGCAGACCAGATCGGTGTCCGCGCTGGTGCCGAAAGTGGCAAGAGTGATGCAGTATGACCCCGCCGTAGGGGCCTCCGCTGGCCAGCAGGAGTTCGCTGGTGTTCCAGGGCATCCTGTTCGTCCTGCACACCGGGATCTCCTGGGAACACCTTCCGCGGGAGCTCGGCTTCGGGTCGGGCATGACCTGCTGGCGTCGCCTGGCCGAGTGGACCGGGGCCGGCGTGTGGCCCCGGCTGCACGAGGTCCTCCTCGCCGAGCTCCGCAGCGCGAACGCCCTGGACTTCTCCCGCGCGGCGGTCGACGGCTCCCATATCCGGGCGTTGAAGGAGGAGCCAAGACCGGACGAAGCCCTGTCGACCGGGGCAGAACCGGCAGTAAGCATCATCTGATCACCGACGCCACCGGCATTCTGCTCGGCGCCACCTGACCGGCGGCAATCGCAACGACGTCACCCAGCTGATCCCTCTTCTCCAGGCCGGGAGGCCGGTGCGCATGGACGGGGATTAGTACTCCAGTCGCACTTCGAGATGGGGACGTTGAGGCGTCGTGGGTCGGGTGCGCGAGTGGTGGCTCGTTTATCGGGGGCTCCTGCGGGTGCGGCTCGGTAGGGTCGGGCCGTGCACCCTGATGAGAGCGGCCCTGTCGACCCGGCACCCGTCCTGAACTGGCAGGACGGCTCCACGCTGCGCTGGACCGATCGGCCGGAGGAGGTCGATGCCGCGTTCAGCCGGAGCGAGCCGCTCGTCGGGGTGGCTGTGATCGCGCTCGCTCTCAACTATGCGGACGCGGACGCGATTCTGCCCCGAGTCGTCAAGGCGCTGGAGTCGCAGGACCCGGAGGTCCGCCGCCAAGGTGTCATCGCTCTGGCCCACGTCGCCCGTCTGCATCGGACCGTCGATCGACGATCTCTCGATCTCCTGCGCGGTTGCCCACGTGGCAACGAAGCCGATGACGACCTGTGGTCCTTCGTTGCCCACCGACGGCTTCCGTGGTGGCTCTGGCGGCACCACTTCACGGAGCGGCTGACCTCATTGTTCCGGGACAGATGGCGGGACTGACGCTCCAGCGGCAGGCGGAGGGCACCGGTACGGCCACCGCGTGATCTTGGTGAGGTGTGTGGACTCTTCAAGATCGGACGGTGGCCGCGAGCCACAGAATAGACCCTGACCGGTGGCGATCGGTGCTCGGGGACGTGATGGCCAAGGTGGCGGGCCGGTTCGCCCGGGTCGAACCACGCACCACGGCCCGGGCGTTCGTCGCCGGACTGCTCTCGGACGTGGAGCGCAAGAACTGCTGGTCGCTGGCCGAGCACTGCGGACACCGGCATCCCGACGCGATGCAACGGCTCCTGCGCTCTGCCCGCTGGGACGCGGATGCGGTCCGCGCCGGCCTGCGCGATGCCGCCGCCGCGAAAGGAGTCCTCTTCGGTCTCCGCCTGATGCACCCCGAGATCACCATCGTCCGGGCCGACTCCGCCT